>NZ_JACSMB010000002.1:0-260134 GCF_018618455.1 Exiguobacterium sp. s142
TGACCCCGGAACAATATCGGGGCCATCTGATCGCCGCATAGAACACGTGGGCTTTTTATTAAACTGTCCATTTTACGGGGCTCAGTTCAAACACGGAGATTCTGGGCTTTTGTCATGGACATCAAGATCCGGTCGGCCTATTCACCATAGACTAGTAAAAAGATTACAACATCCATCTCAGCCCACCACTTCCTCCGCAAAAGACTCGTTTCCGAAATTGCGCCAAATCTCCTGCGAGACGGTCGAAGGCGTTCACCCGATTCGGCTCGCAATGGACAGGATGGCCATCCTGAATTCAAGATTTTAGGTGTTCTGATATGATAAAACAAGCTTTCATGTTCACTTTCGTGTGCTGTATTTAATTTTATAAGTTATCTTACAAAAAAATATGGTAGCGCTTACAAACGGGTGGTATATTGAAAATGGTGAGACCAATTTGATTCAAAAGGGGAAACAAACATGAAAACTGCTCTGAAATGGACAATCGCGACCGCACTCGTATTGCCTTCGACGTTACCGCTCCAAGCACCGAACGTCTTGGCGTCGGACGAAGACCTCGTCAAACTTCGATTTTTAGAGACGACCGACTTACATACGAACATTACCAACTATGACTACTTCCAAGACAAGGTCGATGAGACGATCGGGCTCACGAAGACAGCGACGCTGATCAAATCGCACCGGATACAGGCGGGGGCGGCGAACACGTTCTTGTTCGATAACGGGGATACGATTCAAGGGACACCGTTCGGAGACTACATCCGCGAATTGTATCAACAAAATCCGGGCACGTTCGAGCACCCGATGTACAAGGCGATGGCTTCGCTCGACTATGACGCGGTCACGCTCGGCAACCACGAGTTCAACTTCGGGCTCGAGTTCTTGTATGACGCGATGGAAGGGTCAAAAGGCAAGCTTCGTTTCGTCAACTCGAACGTCAAGGATTTAGAGGGGAATCCAATCGTATCGAAGTTCAACGTTGACGGACAAGAGGTCCAAATCATCGAGCGGACGGTCACGGACACGGACGGGGAGACGCATACGATCAAAGTCGGCGTGTTCGGTGTCGTCCCGCCGAAGATCATGTCGTGGGACTCGGGGAACCTCCAAGGCCGCGTGACGGTGGATGATATCATCCCGTCGGCGCGTGAAGCGGTCAGCAAGTTGAAAGACCAAGGGGCGGACGTCGTCGTCGCGCTCGCGCACTCAGGTATCGGGGAGAGTGCGGCGCTCGCCGACGCCCAACTCGATAGCGAAGAGAACGTCGGCTACGCGCTCACGAAAATCGACGGGCTCGACATGGTCATGACGGGGCATCAACACGGTCGCTTCCCGGATGCGAAAGGCATGTTCGCCTCGTTCCCGAACGTGGACAATGAAAAAGGGCTTATCAACGGCAAACCGGTCGTCATGGCGAACAACCAAGGGAAAGACCTCGGCGTCATCGACTTCGAGCTCGAGAAAGTCGACGGCAAGTGGCAAATTCTCGACGCGTCGGCAAAACTCGACACGGTCACGGCTAGCACGCCGGTCGATGCCGAAACACATGCACTGATCGACACGGAGCACCGGGCGACGATCGACTACATCAATCGTTCCGTCGGTGAGGTTCAAGACGACATTCAAAGCTACTTCGCGCTCGTCCGCGACGACTCGTCGGTCCAGTTCGTGACGAACGCACAACAATGGTACGTCGAGAAAGAGCTCGAGACGAATCCAGACCTCGCCCCGTACAAAGGGCTACCACTCCTGTCAGCAGGCGCCCCGTTCAAAGCAGGTGGCCGTGAATTGACAGATGCCGGATACTACACGAACATCCCGAAAGGCCAAATCGCCTTGAAGAACGTGGCCGACTTGTACGTTTATCCGAACACGCTCGAAGTCGTCAAAGTGACAGGAGCGGACGTGATGGACTGGCTCGAGATGTCGGCTGGGGTGTATAACGAGATCGATGCGGATGGGGACGAACTATTGAACCTTCAATTCCGCAGCTACAACTTTGATATTTTGGACGGCTTGACGTATGAGATCGACGTGACGGGACCGGCGAAGTATGACGGCAGCGGGAAACTGCTCGACGCGTCAGCGAACCGGGTCAAAAACGTCGAGTATGACGGAAAAGCGATTACGATGGACCAAGAGTTCTTGGTCGCGACGAACAACTACCGGGCCGGGTCGAGCTCGTTCCCAGGCCTTGGCGGCGGAAAGAATATCGTCTACCGCTCGGCATATGAGACACGTAACGTCATCTCGGACTATATTATCGCGAGTAAAGGTGCCGTCGACTATAAAGCTGACGACAACTGGAAGATCGTCGCGGACGCGAAGCGGACCGTGAAGTTTGAGACGGCAGACGCCGGCAAGCAGTACGTCGACTTGTATGAAGGGATTGAAGCGACAGACGCGACACGTGCCGATGCGGCAAACCGCCTCTTCCGGACGTATACGGCCGAACTTGAAGTAGCGGCCGTCGATGTGACGCTCACAATCGATGTCATCAAGCCGGGAGCGAAGCAAGTCACAGGTGTGACGGCACCAGGGGCGAAAGTGACATTAAAAGACGGGAACAAAGTGTTGGCGACGACGACAGCCCAGGCAGACGGAACGTACAAACTTGCTGTCAAACCGCTCAAACTTCGTCAGTCATTGACGGTCGTCAGCGAGTTGAACGGACAAACGATGACTGAAACGAAAGTCGTCGGTGCCGGGTTCGTCCGTACGCCTGCCCTATCATCGAAGTATACGTATACAAACACGAACACGTTTTACGGGAAGTCTTCACCGGGGGCGAGTGTCACTCTCAAGCAGAACGGCAAAACAATCGGGACCGTGACAGCAGATGACTCAGGCTCATTCAAGTTCACGAGCCGTTCAGGTTTCACAGCCGGTAAATATGAAGTGACGAGTAAAGAGATCTCTGGGAAAGTGATGAAGCAGACAGCGTTCACCCTCAAAAAACTAGTCGTTGAGACACCGAATGTATTACGTGGGGCGAAAGCGAACACGAAAGCGCTTGGTGGACGTACGACGAGTGGCGCGACGGTCGTCTTGAAAGACGCGAAAGGCAAGAAAATCGCCCAAACGAAAGCGAACTGGGCCGGTTGGTATACGTTCACATCGAAAAAAGGATTGGCGAAAGGGAACTATACCGTCATCGCGAGTGACTATAATGGATCAGGTGCGAAACAAGCGAAAATCGTACTTAAATAATGGAGCGGAGACGGCGTGTACAGCGCCGTCTTTTCTCGTGTTAAAGAAGTGTCGAAAAAGTGAACAAAACCCCTTACGAAACGTTGGGAATTGCTGTATAATCAATCACGAAAGCGTTTACATTATATACGTAAAACATCAGGATTCATTTTTCGGGGCCGATGGGGATCGGCTACACAGTTTAAAAGGGGACAGCACACATGATTACATTCTTTATCGCCCTCGCAATCTTGCTCGTCGGGTATTTGGTGTACGGCCGTTACGTCGAGAAGACGTTCGGCATCAAGGAAGAGCGGACGACGCCCGCCTATGCGTCGCAGGATGGCATCGACTACGTGCCGATGGGGAAAAAGCGGAACTCGATGATCCAACTGTTGAACATCGCCGGCGTCGGTCCGATCTTCGGGCCGATCATGGGGGCGCTCTACGGTCCGGTCGCATTCCTGTGGATCGTCTTCGGATCAATTTTCGCGGGAGCGGTGCACGACTACTTGACGGGGATGATCTCGCTCCGTAACAACGGGGCGCACTTGCCGCAGCTCGCCGAGAAGTTCCTCGGCCGCTCGCTCCGCCATATCGTCAACGGGTTCGCCCTGTTACTGCTACTCCTTGTCGGGACGGTGTTCGTCACATCACCGAGTAACATGATCAACAACTTGTTCGACGGCAATGCGTCGACGCTCGTGTTCGTCATCTTTGCGATTTTCGCTTATTACATCTTGGCGACGCTCCTCCCGGTCGACAAGATCATCGGCCGCATCTATCCGTTCTTCGGGGCGCTCCTCATGATCAGCGCCATCGGTATCGGGGTCAGCCTGTTCGTCCAAGGCTATCAAATCCCAGAGATGACATTGACGAACATGCACCCGGACGGCTTGCCGATCTGGCCGCTCTTGTTCTTCACAATCTCGTGCGGCGCGCTCTCAGGCTTCCACGCGACGCAGTCGCCGATCATCTCGCGGACGACGATGAAAGAAAGTAATGGCCGCAGCATCTTCTACGGCATGATGATCGTCGAGGCCGTCATCGCCATGATTTGGGCCGGAGCGGCCATGGCCATCTTTGAGCCAGGCGAGTTGCTCGGCATGATTCAAGCGGGGACACCGGCGCTCGTCGTCCAAGAAGTGGCGACGCTCATGCTCGGCAGCATCGGCGGCACGCTCGCCATCCTCGGCGTCATCGTCTTGCCGATCACGTCAGGCGATACGGCGTTCCGGAGTGCCCGGATGATCATTGCCGACTACTTGAAAGTCGCGCAGAAGAACTTCTCGTCACGCCTTTGGATCGCACTCCCGTTGTTCGCGATCTCGTACGTGCTCACAAACATGGACTTCCAAATGCTTTGGCAGTACTTCAACTGGGCCAACCAGACGACAGCGGTCATCGCGTTGTTCGTCGGTGCAATGTACTTGTACATCAAAGGACGCAACCACTGGATCGCACTCGTCCCGGGGACGTTCATGCTGTATGCGGTTTGGTTCTACATCCTCACAGCACCGATCGGCTTCAAGATGGATGGGGTCATTCCCTACGTCATCGCGACGATCGGTACGGTGACGCTACTCGTCTTGTTCCACATACGCGCACGGGCGATGCGGGCACAAAATATGGAATGTGACGTTCCGGTGAAGGAAGTCGCATAATCAAGGACACGGGTTTTTACAGACCCGTGTTTTTATTTGCAACAAAATTGGGGAATATCCATAATAGAGGCAAGGAAAGAAAGGTGGGACCCGAATGGATCAAGAGAAACTAAAAGACATGCTCCATGCCGATACGCTCGGCGAAGAAATCGCGAGCGCCGTCACGCACGGACTAGGGGTCATCTTCAGCATCGTCGCTCTCGTCCTGCTCGTCACGACCGCGACTGAGACCGGGAGCACAGGCAACGTCATCGCGGTGAGCGTGTTCGGGGTATCGATGATCTTGTTGTACTTGTTCTCGACGCTCATGCATGCGATCCCGCATCCACGGGCGAAGCGGGTGCTACAAGTGTTCGACCACGCTGGGATTTACTTATTGATTGCCGGGAGCTACACGCCGTTCGCACTCGTGTCGCTTCAGGGAACGCTCGGATGGGTGTTATTCGGCATCGTTTGGGGCGTCGCCATCTTAGGCATCGTCTGGAAAATGTATTCGACCGGGAAGTACATGTGGGTATCGAACGTGACGTACCTTGGGCTCGGGTGGATTTGTATCATCGTGATTCGTCCGCTCTACGAGTCGCTCGGCCATCAAGGGTTCATGTTGCTGCTTGCTGGTGGGCTCGCTTATTCGGTCGGGATCGTGTTTTACGTCTGGCAGAAACTGCCGTTCAATCATGCGATTTGGCACTTGTTCGTGCTCGCCGGGAGCGTGTTCGTCTTCCTCAGTATTTTGCTCTACGTCGCACCGAATACAGGCCTGTGAACCAGACGTCCGTGAGGGCGTCTGCTTTTTTATAAACTTAGCCAATGAAGTGTTGGAAACGGTTACAAAACTAAAGACGAATTGACGTTTGTATGTCATAATAATTTCAGACATCGTCATAGAGATAGATGAGTGTAAACGCAAGGGGGAAAATCTGATGGAAAAAGTGTTACGTGATGGCTTTATTTACATGTCTCAAAACAAAGCACTCAACAGTTTGGCTAAAAAGTACGGGCTTCGGTTCGGGGCTTCACGATTTGTGGCGGGAGAAGATTTCAAGACGTCGGTGCCGACGATTCGCGAACTGAACGCGAAAGGGCTATCGGTCACGGTCGACCATCTAGGGGAATTCATTAACACGGTCGAAGAAGCGAACCAAAACCGTGACGAGATCATCCGTGCCATCGAAATCATGGCCGAAGAGAAACTCGACGCCTATATGTCGCTCAAGCTCACGTCACTCGGATTCGATATTTCGGACAAGTTGATCGAGGATAATATGCGCCAGATCTTGACGACGGCTAAGTCGGTCGGCGTCTTCGTCGCCATCGATATGGAAGACGAGTCGCGCTGCGAGAAGACACTCGACTTGTTCAAGAAGTTGAAAGCGGACTTTGACGGACTCGGGACGGTCATCCAATCGTACTTGTATCGTTCGGAAGATGACATCAATCATCTCGCGCTGATCAAGCCGAACCTCCGTATCGTCAAAGGGGCTTACAAAGAGCCGGCGACGGTCGCTTTCCCGGAGAAAGAAGACGTCGACCACAACTACTTGAAGCTCGTCAAACTCCATCTTGCGAACGGGAATTACGCCTCTATCGCGACCCATGACGACCACATGATCGATGCCATCATCGAGCATGTGAAATTGAACAACATCCCACTCGACCAGTTCGAGTTCCAAATGCTGTACGGTATCCGGGTCGAGCGTCAACTCGAGCTCGTCCGCCAAGGCTATAAAGTCCGTGTCTACGTGCCATACGGCCGTGACTGGTACGGTTACTTCATGCGCCGCCTCGCCGAACGTCCGGCCAACGTCGCGTTCGTGTTAAAAGGAATGGTCAAAAAATGAGGAAAGCACACAAGTTCATATCGAACTTGTGTGCTTTTTTATGGAGTTCTTATGAGGCGTTATTCCTGCTCGTCATCTTCTCGATTTTCGACCCAGAAATCTGGACCGATTTGATCAGATAGCCAGAAGAAAAGCTCTTTTTCATGTCCTGGATGTGAATCATGCAAGGCACCCGGGTCAAATACATACTGTTTATTTTGAATGAACTTGTCTCGGATGTAATCGGTCATATGATACGGGCCATACCCATAGGAAGTATTTATATCAGGCGAAGGATTTTCTTCCATGCGAATGGACATATGTGTTTCGGCTAAAAACGTAAACATTCTCGCGAGGGCGAGATAGCCTTCTGCGTTGCCGACGAAATTGACCCCAGCTGCATTCAGACTGACTTCCATTTTAGCCTCATGAGAAAAGTAAGGATCGAACTCTAACCTGTCTTCATCGTACGCTTCATACTCATCATCGCTGTGCTGGTTTGTCATCGATTGGCCTCCAGTTTTACCTATTAGTCATTAGTATACTCGTCAGATGACATATTACTTTCCACGTTCGGCCTTGTCTTGTAAGAGTCGTTCAATAACTAGAACATACACTAGAGCAACAAGAATGCCTACTGTACCTGGTAGCACAGCAACTAGGGGGTCAGCGAGAGCTGCTTTTGGGAGTAGATAAGTCAACAATGATTTCACTCCGAAGAGTATCGCAACGGACGAAAGCAAGACGAACGTGATTGTTTTCTTGTGTATGTTTCCAAAGAACTGCCGTCCCGTTTCTTTTTCTTTCGTTATGCCCAACCAAGATAGCATGTTCAGCACCTCCTAAAGTAATATACCACTCTATTAAATCGATTTTTTAGTCAAAAGATGTTTTCCTAACAAGCGGTCGATTTCACTTTGTTCGACTTCCGTAATTCCATCTCTTGCCTTAGGAATGATCAAGGCTTCATCTTCTTCGAAATACAGGAAACGATGTGTCTCATCTTCGTTCACTTTGATAATGGACGTCCAAGGGACTTGCGTCGTTCGATAGACTTTGCCACGAACGACATGTACCTCGATGTGAGTATCATTAAGGTGGAGCGTGACGTCTTTTGGCCAAACGTCATGTTTTTTTAATTGTTGCCGAGCTAACCAGATGGAGAGCGGGGCGTGCAAATCCTTTAGGAGCGGTCTCAGCAAAAGCGCGAACAACATCCCCACACCTATCGCGATTGATAAAAACAAACCAGTCGACTCGGGTCGAGGTGCAAAAAAGATTACTGATACAAATCCGAGAGCAAATGCAATGACTTGCATCCAAATTACCCATAGTTTGCGGCTCCTATTATGTTGATTTGTACGGAGAAGCAAGTCATTTTGGAAGGATAAAAAATCTTCAAGCATCATTTTATATGTGGTGACCATTTAAGCCACTCCTTTCTGAATTAAGTCATAGACGTGTTCGTCCATCGCCTTTCATACAGACGTGAGATCATACCTACCTCTTGATGCGGTAGACGATTAGAGTGAGAGGTTTAAGCGTTTTTGTAACAGGTCGTTAATCTTATTTTGTTCAGCCTCATTTAGCATTTGGTGTTGCTTCGGTACAATAATTGCTTCCCTTACTTCGAAGTATAAATAATAGAATGTCTTGTCTTCACTCACTCGTTCAATCGCTTCCCATGCGACTTGAATCCGTTTATTGACGTCGTTATGAAGGGAGTTGATTTCAATTCCGTTCTCATTGAAATACAGTGTGACGTCACGTGGCCATTTCTTGTCTTGTTTCAGCATGTAGCGAAATTGCCAAAGCGTAATGTTTTGGTACATTTTTTTAGAGAGGCGAAGTTGTAGAAGCACTGACAATATAGCAGCACTGACGGCGATTGCAAGAATGAGCGGGGCAGAAGAAATCGTTCGAGGCAACAAAATGATTACGAGTGCAAACCCGAGATAGGCTGCAAGGATTGAAAGTACGACCGAGTAGAACCTAGAGAATTTTTTATGGTAAGCCGAGGTTCTGATGAAGTTCTTTTGAAAAGCGAAATAATCATCTTGCGTCAATTGATAATGAATCATTAAACGTAGGCTCCTGTCTGTCGTATATTGGTCTAAGCGACCGGGCTAATTCCTGAAGACAACGCTAGCATAGGATGGGTTAATTTTCCATAAAAAAGACCCAGTGACTGAACACTGAGCCTGTTCCAACATTATCCGTTTACGACAGTTCCACCGTTGACGTGGATGACTTGACCGCTGACGTACGTCGAATCGTCGCTTGCGAGATAGACGTAAGCCGGAGCGAGCTCTGCCGGTTGACCTGGACGTTTCATCTCGGCCGAGTCACCGAATGTGGCGACTTTGTCCGCTGGGAACGTTGACGGGATGAGAGGTGTCCAAATCGGGCCTGGAGCGACGCCGTTGACGCGAATTTTTTTCTCGGCGAGGTTGCTCGCGAGGGCACGTGTGAACGATGTGATCGCACCTTTCGTCGATGAATAGTCGATCAATTGGTCATTCCCTTGATACGCTGTGATCGACGTCGTGTTGATGATGCTCGCGCCTTCATTCAAGTACGGGAGCGCCGCTTTCGTCAAATAGAACATACTGAAGATGTTCGTCCGGAACGTCTGCTCGAGCTGATCGTCCGAGATATCGAGGAGCGACTCTTGCGGATGTTGCTCAGCGGCATTGTTGACGAGTACATCGAGGTGTCCGAACGTCTCGAGTGTCTGCTTGACGACGTCTTGGCAGAATGCTGAATCGCCGATGTCGCCTTGTAACAATAGACACGCTTGGCCGAGTTCTTCGATGCGTTCTTTCGTCGCTTCGGCGTCCTCGAGCTCATTTTGGTCTTTATAGACGATGACTGTGTTCGCGCCTTCATGGGCGAAGAAGATTGCGACCGATTTCCCGATGCCTGAGTCACCGCCTGTGATGATCGCGACTTTGTCTTTTAATTTGTCGCTTCCTTTATAATCTTTACGTTCGTAAATTGGGAACGGCTCCATCTTCGAGTCGATGCCCGGTTGATGGGTTTGCTCTTGTCCGTCTTTTTTAAACGATTCAAAATCCTGTCGGTTCCCCACTGTGTTTAAACGATTATCACTCATGAATACATTCCCCTTTCTAAAATTGACTCTTTGTGTCTATACCACACACATCAAAAAATAATCATAAATCAGAAAAATGGAATGAATTTGAAAAATGAACGCTTGCGAATGAATTGTCATTCATTTATGATAGAAGAGTAAACACGATGGTGATTGCGATTTTTTTTACGCATGAAATGAATCACTATTCATTCTCATTGAGGGGGGAACAATATGACGAGTCACATCGAACAATCAGCCGACCTCCGTTTGACGAGCAACATCCGTTTTGCGGTCGTCATCGGCTCAGGAGTAATGGGAGCGGGGATTGCGGCCCATTTGGCGAACGCGGGGGTTCGTTCACTCATGCTCGACATCGTACCACGTGAATTGACGGCACAAGAAGAAGCGAAAGGGCTCACGCTCGAATCACCGGAAGTACGAAATCGCATCGCTTCAGAGAACCGTCAAAAATTGTTGAAACAAAATCCGGCACCGCTCGCAACGGCGGAGCACTTGAACTTCATCGAGGTCGGGAACTTAGAGGATGACCTCGAACGATTGAAAGAAGCCGACTGGGTCATCGAAGTCATCGTCGAACGGCTCGATGTGAAACAACAACTGTTCGATAAAATCGCACCGTTCATCCGTGAAGACGCGATTCTCAGTTCGAACACGTCTGGGATCTCAATCGAAGCGATGGCGAGCGCCTTGCCGGAAGGATTGAAGTCACGTTTCCTCGGGACACACTTCTTCAACCCACCGCGCTACTTGAAGTTACTCGAACTCATCCCGACCGAGAAGACGGCACGCCCGGTCATCGACTTCATGACGCGGTTCGCTGAAGACCGACTCGGTAAAGGTGTCGTCGAGGCGAAAGACACGCCGAACTTCATCGGCAATCGTATCGGGACGTATGGCCTGCTCGTCACATTCGAGGAGATGTTGAAACAGAACGCCACGATTGGCGAGATGGACTCGATCACAGGACCGCTCATCGGCCGTCCGAAATCAGCGACGTTCCGTACGCTCGACGTCGTCGGTATCGACACGTTCGTCCACGTCGCCGGCAACGTCTATGAGGCGCTCGAAGCAGGCGAGGAGAAAGATACGTTCGATGTCCCTGCTGAGATGAAGACGCTCGTCGAAAAAGGCTGGATCGGACAAAAGGCCGGTCAAGGTTTCTATAAGAAAGACGGGAAAGTCATCCAAGAACTCAACTTGAACACGTTTGAATACGAACAATTGAAAGCGATTACAGGTCCTGAACTCGACCAAATCAAGTCGCTTCCAGGTTCGAAAGCGAAACTGAAAGGCGCGATCTTGAACAAGGGACGCATCGGACAGTTGCTCTGGCCGGTCACGGCGAAGACGCTCGTCTACTCAGCGCGCTTGACGGGGGAAATCAGTGACTCGATCGTCGCCATCGATGACGCGATGAAGTGGGGGTTCGGTTGGAAGTTCGGACCGTTTGAGACATGGGATGCGCTCGGTGTCGAGAAGTCGGTCGCACGTATGAAAACGGAAGGATATGCCGTCCCGGCGTGGATCGATGAGATGCTCGCTGCCGGAAACACTTCCTTCTATAATGGGGACCAGTATTACGACCAAGCGTCGCAGACGTACGTTGAGAAGACCGTCAACCCGAAAGAATTGAAACTTGCACCGCTCGCCAAGTCGAACGGAATCATTCTCGAGAACGGTGGGGCCCGCCTGATTGACATCGGTGACGACGTCGTCGCCCTCGAATTCACATCACCGAACAACGCGATCGGGGTCGACATCATGCAGATGATCGAGCAATCGATCGACCTTGTCGAACGCGACTTCAAAGGACTCGTCCTCGCCAACGACGGCAAAAACTTCTGTGTCGGCGCCAACCTGGCGATGATGCTCATGGAAGCGGAAGATGAGAACTGGTATGAGCTCGACTGGATCATCAACAAGTTCCAACAAGTCGTTCAAAAGATTCGTTACGCGGGTCGCCCGGTCGTCGTCGCGCCTTACGGCATGACGCTCGGTGGCGGCACAGAGATCAGCTTGCCGGCAGCACGCATGCAAGCTTCGCTCGAGACGTACATGGGACTCGTCGAAGTCGGTGTCGGACTCATCCCGGGTGGCGGCGGTAACGTCAACACGTATCGTCGACTCCTCGAGCAGACGCCGAAATCGATGCAAAACATCGAGAAGGCGGCGCAGCAGACGTTCGAGAACATCGCCATGGCGAAAGTATCGAAATCGGCTTATGACGCGAAAGCGCTCGGCTACCATCGTCCGGTCGACGGCATCTCGATGAACCGCGACCACTTGACGTTCGACGCGAAACAAACCGTGCTCGGGCTTGCGGACGGATACGTCGCGCCGATGCGCGAGAAGTTGCCGGTCGTCGGTCGAACTGGGAAAGCGACGCTTGAACTCGCGGCGTACGAGATGTTTTACGGTGGTTATATTTCAGAGCACGATTTGATGATCGCCAAAAAACTTGCCCACGTCATCAGCGGCGGTGATTTGGCATACGGCACGATGGTCGACGAGCAATACTTCCTCGATATCGAGCGCGAGGCGTTCTTGAGCCTCATCGGAGAACCAAAATCGCAGCAACGGATGCAACATATGCTCGTCAAAGGCAAACCACTTCGGAACTGACAAAAGGGGGACTTAACAGATGAGAGAAGCAGTCATCGTGGCCGGTGCACGAACACCGGTCGGAAAAGCAAAACGTGGGTCGTTCCGAAACGTTCGTTCGGACGAGCTCGCAGGTCACGCCATCAAGGCGACGCTCGAGCGGTCAGGTTACACGGGACCGATCGACGACGTCATCATGGGATGCGCCATGCCGGAAGCGGAGCAAGGGATGAACATCGCCCGCTATGCGGCGGTGCGCGGTGGATTATCTCACGAAGTACCAGCCATCACGATCAACCGTTACTGCTCGTCAGGCCTTCAGGCGATCGCGGACGCGGCGGCGAAAATCATGATCGGTCAAGCGACGGCGGTCATCGCCGGCGGAATGGAATCGATGAGTCTTGTCCCGATGGGCGGACACGTCATCCGTCCGAACCCGAACATCATGGAGACGGCACCGGAGTATTACATGAGCATGGGACACACGGCTGAGCGCGTAGCGGCCGAGTACAACATCTCGCGCGTTGACCAGGACTTGTTCGCAATCGACAGCCATCAAAAAGCGGCGGCTGCGATCGCGGGCGGCAAGTTCGAAGAAGAGATTGTGCCGGTGACGGTCATCGAGCACGTCCTCGGTGAAGACGGGAAAGTCGCGGAGCGTGAATTCGTCGTCAAGCACGACGAAGGCGTCCGGGCTAACTCGACGGTCGAAGCACTCGGCAAATTGCGTCCAGCTTTCAAAATCAAAGGATCGGTCACAGCCGGTAACGCGTCACAAGTATCAGACGGAGCTGCAGCCGTGCTCGTCATGGAGCGGGAAGAGGCGGAACGCCAAGGCTTGAAGCCAATGGCGAAGTTCCTCTCGTTCGCAGTCGGCGGGGTCCGCCCGGAAGTGATGGGGATCGGACCGGTCGTCGCCATCCCGAAAGCGTTAGAGATGGCTGGCGTGAAGCTTGAAGAAGTCGGATTGTTCGAGTTGAACGAGGCGTTCGCGAGCCAATCACTCGGCGTCATCCGTGAACTCGGCATCGACCCGTCCAAAGTGAACGTCAACGGCGGCGCGATCGCCCTCGGCCATCCACTCGGTTGTACGGGCGCGAAACTAGCGGTATCGATTCTGCATGAAATGAAACGACGCAATGAGAAATATGGGGTTGTCACGATGTGCATCGGTGGCGGAATGGGCGCTGCTGGCGTCTTCGAATTACTATAAGGGGGAAATGACTATGGAACGTACAGAACACGAATTGATTAAAGGCGGTAGCTTTGTCATTGACGCACTCGACGCGGATCGTCTCTTCACACCGGAAGACTTTTCAGACGAGCATAAGATGATCGGGGACACGACGGCGAGTTTCGTTGACGACCGTGTCATGCCGGTACTTGGACGTATCGAGAAACATGAGTTTGATCTCTCAGTCCAGCTGTTGAAAGAAGCAGGTGAGCTTGGTTTGCTCGGTGCTGATGTACCTGAAGAGTACGGCGGCTATCAGCTCGACAAGATCTCGTCATCGATCATCACGGAACGGTTCGCCAAAGCCCGGTCATTTGCTCTCAGCTACGGCGCCCACGTCGGGATCGGGACACTCCCAATCGTCTTCTTCGGAACAGAAGAGCAAAAGCATAAGTACTTGCCGAAGCTCGCGACTGGTGAATGGATCGCTGCGTACGCGCTCACTGAGCCAGGCTCAGGGTCGGACGCGCTCGGTGCGAAATCGACGGCCGTCTTGAATGAGGCGGGGACACACTACGTCTTGAACGGCGAGAAACAATGGATCACGAACGCTGGTTTCGCGAACGTGTTCGTCGTCTACGCGAAAATCGATGGCGACAAGTTCAGTGCCTTCATCGTCGAACGCGACTATAACGGTGTCTCGACAGGTGCCGAAGAACAGAAGATGGGGATCAAAGGCTCATCGACACGGACACTCATTTTAGAAGACGTTGAAGTCCCAGTCGATAACTTGTTAGGGGAAGTCGGCAAAGGGCACGTTATCGCCTTCAACATCTTGAACGTCGGCCGTTACAAACTCGCCGTCGGTGCGGTCGGTTCGTCGAAACGTGCTTTCGATCTCTCGGTCCAGTACGCGAACGAGCGCAAACAATTCAAGACGCCGATCAGTCAGTTCCCGCTCATCCAAGAAAAATTGGCGACGATGGCGGCGAACATTTACGCGATGGAGAGTTCGGTCTACCGGACAGGCGGCTTGTTCCAAGACAGCCTCGACGCGCTTGGTGATGAGAACATGCGTGACGGCTCGAAGGTCGCCCAATCGATTGCAGAGTATGCGATCGAATGCTCACTGAACAAAGTGTTCGCATCGGAGACGTTCGACTACGTCGTCGATGAAGCCGTTCAAATTCACGGTGGCTACGGTTTCATGACCGAGTATGAAGTCGAGAACTTGTACCGTGACTCACGCATCAACCGGATCTTCGAAGGTACGAACGAGATCAACCGCTTGATCGTCCCGAGCACGCTCCTCAAGAAAGCGATGAAAGGTGACTTGCCGCTCCTCGCCGAAGCCCAGAAGCTACAAAAAGAGCTCATGAGCTATATGCCGCAAGAGCTCGACGGTTCACCGCTCGCGCGCGAGAAGATGCTTCTATCGAACATGAAGAAGATCAACTTGATGATCGCGGGGACGGCCGTCCAGAAATATCAGCAAGACCTCCAAAACGAGCAAGAGATCCTCGCCAAAATCGCCGACATCATCAGCGCCATCTATGCGCTTGAAGCGGCGATCGCGCGGACGGATAAAGCGATTGCCCGGACTGGTCTCGATAAGAACCAACAAAAAGTCCGTTACACGGAAGTCTTCGCCGAGCAAGTGTTCAAGCAAGTCGAGCTCATGGCGAAAGAAGTGTTGTATGCGGCAACGTCTGGCGACGAGCAGCGGATGCTACTCTCGGCAATGAAGAAGTTCAGCCGCTATCAGCCGATCAACGTCATCGGCACGAAGCGCGAAGTCGCAGCGAGTCTCATCAAAGCGAACAAGTTCATCGTTTGACACTCCCACGGCTAAAGCCGCAAGCTCACCCCTTCGGTATGAGTGGGATTCTGAAGTGCTTGTGCGAACGCAGTCCATTTCTGTTTTGTTCAAGCCTTCAGATGAGGGTGTGCCATCACCCCTCCTGAGACAGACCGTATAGGTTCTCAGGCTGGTCGACTGTTACCATCGACCACAGGTGCGTATCGGATATTCATCGCACCGACTAGATCTCTGTGTTTTTTGAATCCGCACGGACAGGAATATGTTCGGTCTTTCGCTTTATTTTTTGCTCCACAAGAAGGGCATGTCTGGGAGGTGTAGGCCGGATTGACAGATTCGACCTTGATGCCTTCGAGCTTTGCCTTGTACGTGATGAATAGTGCCAAGCGATAGAACGACCAGGTGTGCAGGTTTTTGTTGTGTTTACGGCTTGTTCTTGCCGTCTGTCGGATGTTCGCCAATCTTTCGAGGCGGATGACAGAAATCTTGTTCTCTTTCGCGAAGTCGACGATCTCACGGCTCACCTTGTGATCTTTGTCTTTCATCCAGCGCTGTTCTTTGTTGTTCAGCTTCTTGATCGCATCCAGTTTCTTCTGTTGACCGAGCTCTTTCCGTTTCGCACGAAACTTGCGCTTCATATACTTGTTCTCACGCCCGTTCCCGAAGAACCGCGCCTTGCCACGATCTGTCGATGCGACGGCGGGGACTTTCAGGCCGAGGTCGACCCCGAGCACGTTGGTGCCCCCCTTCTCCGTCGTGGGGATCGTGACGGCGATCTGGGCGATCCACTTGTTCGACTTCTTGATGATGCGGAGCGTCCCGAGCTTGTTGGCGAGGAGCGTGGCGTTCCGGTTGTCCGGGTCGACCATCTCGGCGCGGATCGCCGTCTTCTTGACCTTTCCGTCGATCATGACCGGGAAGGAGATCGACTCGAAGTCGAACGAGTAGTTTTGGTTGTTCCAGGTGCAGTACGGCTTCTTGAGGACAGGGACGACCTGGAAGCCCTTCTTCTTCGCCTTTTTGAACATGCTCTTCGCATCCTGGATGGCCTGATTCTTGACGGCGCTCGGCAGATCGGAACTCACGTTTTTGCTCGTCAGCTTTAAGTTTTCTCGAGCCTGCACCATGTCCGAGACGAGCTGGTTCGTCGTGCCGATGTAGGTGCGCATCATCCGCTCTAAGATCGATTGTTGCTCTTTTGTCGGATGAAGTTTGATGTTCACCGTCAATGTCTGCGACTCGGTGTCACCTCCTTGTTTTTTGTTCCTCGACATAACGCTTGATGGTCTCGCTGGAAACATTTCCGGCCGTCGAGACGAAGAAGGATCTCGTCCAAAGGCTTGTGAGATGTGTGAGATGGGGAAATTCCTCTCGTAGTCGCTTCGACGAGACGCCTTTGATGCGCGCCATGATGTCAGACGGGCTGAGGGATGGCAACGCCGACAAGAATAGATGTGTGTGGTCCCGATCACACGCGATGGCGATGAGTCGAATGTCGAGCTCTTCGCAGACGTCACGGACGATCTCTTTGAATCGTTGCTCGAACGTATCGTCATCAAATAGTTTTCGGCGATACCTCGGGCAGAACACGAAATGATAATGGATCATCGATACGGTGGTTTTGGTTCTTCTGTAGTTGTTCATACGTCCATTGTATCATTAGATTTATTAGAGTGATACATTTTATCGGGATAAGATTCTGCTTGTTGATTTCTGAAATTCCGACTAACGGGACTCCGAAATCAAGCTCACGTTCATCCCACCACTAAAGGAGTGGGCTTTCTCGTTCGCAAATTCTGTAATAAAAATTTCTCGAACAGGGAGGGGTGGCCGGACGCGGTCAGCCCTTTCTTTTTCGTTTGATCAGAACGTACAATGAGGAAAAGGAGGAATGTTTATGAGACGAGATCAACTGTTGGAACGAATGGAACGAATCGGGCGTTTGGTCGCGAAACAAGAAGGGGCGCTGATGCTGCTCGCCCTCGGTTCGATTGGCCTCGAGACCGAGCGGCTCGACGACTACTCCGACCTCGATTTCTTTTTGATCGTCGAGGACGGACGGAAAAACCGCTTCATCGACAACTTGGACTGGCTCGAGGTTAAACCGATCGCTTACCAATTCCAAAACACGAAAGATGGGCACAAGATCATGTACGCGGACGGCATTTACGGGGAGTTCGCTGTGTTCGAACTGTTCGAGATGCCACACATCGCCTATACCCCGGGACGGATCGTCTGGAAGCGGGATGAGGCGCTCGAATCGTTTGCGACGCCTAAGCTCGTCTCACAAGCCGCTGACGCTACGCACTGCTACGAAGAGGCGCTGACGAACCTTTACGTCGGTCTGCTCCGCGAGCGTCGTGGCGAGAAGCTCGCCGGCTTCGAGCTCATCCAAGTCGCGGCCGTCAACAACATATTGAAAGCACATGGAGAGACGGGCGACCCGTTCAATCCGACGCGCCGGGTCGAGACACGGCATCCAGAGCTCGTCGCCGGACTCAACGAATGGCTACCAGGGTACGGCAAGTCAGCCGAAGCAGCCGCGGCGATGCTGCGCTATATCGAAGCGCGTCATTCAGTCAACGCGACGCTAAAACAAGAGATCAAGCGCTTGCTCGAGGCGTGAATTGAGTGAGGCGATTATGCTAAAGTGAAAAATAAGAGGTGATAAATATGGTGACACTATACGGCTATCCACCGTGCAGTACGTGTAAGAAAGCAGAAAAATGGTTGAAAGAGAATGGCGTCGACTATACATACGTCCATATCGTCGAAGCGACGCCATCAAAAGATGAACTCGCGTCGATTTGGCAACAGTCGGGACTACCACTCAAAAAGTTTTTCAATACGAGCGGGCAAGTGTATCGGAACGAAGGTGTTAAAGACAAGCTTCCGAATTTATCAGAAGACGAACAAATCGAACTTTTAGTCGGTAATGGTATGCTTTTAAAGCGTCCTATCGTCACAGATGGGCAAAAAGCGACGGTCGGTTTTTCAGAAAAGTCATTTACAGAAGTTTGGGGCTAAGTGCTATAATACACGTGTGAGTCTAATTCATTTGAGGGGGAAGTTAGGATGAGCAAAGTACCTGCAAATCTACGTTATTCAAAAGAACACGAATGGGTTGAAGTGAACGGAAGCGTTGCCCGCATCGGGATCACGGATTTCGCACAAAGCGAACTGGGGGACATCGTGTTTGTGGAACTTCCTGAAGTCGGCGGCACGATTTTGCTCGACGAGCCGTTCGGTTCGGTCGAATCGGTCAAGACGGTATCTGAGCTTTACGCACCGATCTCTGGGAAGATTACAGCGGTGAACGAATCACTCGCAGACTCCCCAGAACTCGTCAACGAAGCGCCGTTCGAAGGAGCATGGATGATCGAAGTCGAGTTGAACGATTCAACAGACGTCGACAAACTCATGTCTGCCGAAGAATACGAAGCGATGATTCAAGGCTAACAAACATCCCGGTTTCTCGTTACGAGAAGCCGGGATGTTTTGATTCATTCGAAGTCGAGGCGGTAATGTTCAGGTTGAATGAGTGACGTCCGGTTGAACAAACGATAGAACAGGATTCCGAGCGAGACCGGAATAAACCCGAACAAGACGATGACGAGCAGGACGTTCCAAAGTGCGAACCCGCCCGGCATCAAATGTAGGGCGTTGACCGGCCCAATCAGTCCAGAGACGCCGAATCCGGCGCTGATTGGTGTTCCTTCGATGCGAAGGATGCCGGCGAGCGCCCCGAGGATGGCCGCGTTCGCGAGCACAGGGAGCATCATGATCGGACGCCTGACGAAGTTCGCCATTTGAATTTTCGGTGAGCCGAGGAAGTGAGCGATCGACGTCCCGGTCGCATTCATCTGCCATCCCGCGATAGCGAGACCGAAGCCGGCCGCGACGACGCCGAGATTGGCGGCACCGGCTGCAACACCCGAGAGGCTGATCGCCGTCGCAATCCCGACCGTCGAGATTGGGGAGACGATGATGAGCGAGAACGCCATCGCGATCAACATGCCCATCATGATCGGCTGGAGTTCCGTCATCGTCATGATGATGGTGCCGATGTACGTCGTGATCTGTGAGATATAAGTGAGGAGGAATGTACCAATCCCTCCGGCGACGACGATGACCGTCATCGGTAAGACGAGGACGGTGTACGTCTTTAAGCGTGGCGACAGCTGTATGACCATATATGTCGCAAGGGCGGCGGTCACACCGGCCGTGATGACGTCACCGATTCCAGCCATGAGGAACGCGCCTTCCTCGATGCGAATGGCGCCGCTCCCGACCTGGGTCGCGATGCCGATCGTGCCGGCCTCGAGTGCTGAGCGTCCGAACTGCATGGCGACGGTGACACCGATGATGACCGGAAGCAGGCGCATCGCGATCGTCGTCGCATCTAAGATGAACTGTAGCGACGGAAAATAAGGAAGGATTGCTTTCGTGAGCTCGCCGAGGAGCGCGCTCGGGATGAGAGAGATTAAAATAGCGAGACTGAGTCCGTTCAATACGTTCATCAAAAATTGTTTGCCTGTCAGTTTCGTTTGTTCCGTCATAAGTCGATTCACCTGTCCTTTTCTACGTATACGCTGTTATGTACGAAAGCGTTAAAGTTAATGACCATACTATGCCTCTTTTCGTGAAGCGTCAACAGGAAATGTTGAACGATTCAGAAAATTCGTGGGGTGAGCACAACTTTTGAACAGATCGGCTCACATTCATATACTTATAAAAGAGGTGAGAACAATGATTACAGACGGATTGTTATATATATACGCCCCGATGTGTGGAACATGCGCTGTGGCCGAGCGGATGCTCGCCGTCGTCGAAGCGGTCGACCCGACACTCGCGATTGACAAGCAGGACGCCAACTTTATCCCGCAAGAGTTAGAAGCGTATCAAGTGATGAGCGTACCGGCGCTGTTAAAGCTTAAAGACGGCCAAGTCGAAGACCGATTATATGCGTTTCAAAACGTGCAGCACGTCCTATCTTTCGTTAAATGAGATAGGATGATTAGAATAATCAGAAAATTTTAAATAATCAGTTGACACAGAAAGTTCACGAATGGTATATTCATTACAACATCTTACTTGAACACAATATAGGACGAGATTCTCCAGCCATCAAGACGTTTTAGAACAGCCGGTGCATCACTTTACGCGACTTTTAGGTGGACCTTCCCTTCGATTGTCCCCCAAAAAAATCAAGCGCAGGGACACCTACCGCGTAACCGCATGGTACGTTCTAAGGCCGAGTGATGGATGGCTTGAATCCCCCATATAAGGATGAACACTCTGATCGGGCAAAAGAGTTTCATCTATGGGTTGTCCTTCCGTGACTCAAGGTGCTACGTTCTGTGTCATCCTCGGATGGCACCTTTTTTTGATTTTTCGCACAAAATAGTTTGACATGAAAATAATGTGTCGCTATTATAAAGCTAATCGAATAAACAACACTCTTATCAAGAGAGGCTGAGGGACTGGCCCTATGACGCCCAGCAACCGCGGAGCAATCCGAAATGGTGCTAATTCCAGCAAGGTGAGAACCTTGGAAGATGAGAGCAATCGTTGTCCGTACCGATAAAGTACGCACGTTTGCTCAAACGTGTGTACTTTTTTTGTTGTCAGGAGGGAAAGGTATTGATTCAATTACGTAATGTGGCCAAATGGTTCGACACGAAGAACGGTCGAGTCCAGGCGGTCGATGATGTGTCGCTCACAATCGAGAGCGGCGAAATTTTTGGAATAATCGGATATTCAGGGGCGGGGAAGTCGACGCTCATCCGTCTGCTCAACCGACTCGAGTCACCGTCAAGCGGTGAGATCGTCGTCGCAGGGAGTGAGCTGACGAAGCTCACTCCGAAAGAACTGCGCGGGGTGCGCAAAAACGTCTCGATGGTATTCCAACACTTCAACTTATTATGGTCGCGCACTGTCGCTGAGAACATCAGCTTCCCGCTCGAACTGATCGGAGTACCGGCCAGTGAACGTAAACGCCGCGTCCAAGAGCTCGTCGATCTCGTCGGTCTCGCCGGACGTGAAGACAGCTATCCGTCGCAACTATCGGGCGGTCAAAAGCAGCGAGTCGGGATTGCCCGCGCGCTCGCTACAAATCCAGACGTGCTCCTCTGCGATGAAGCGACGAGCGCACTCGACCCGAAGACGACCGATTCGATTCTCGAACTGCTCGTCAGCATCAATAAGAAACTCGGACTGACGATCGTCCTCATCACCCATGAGATGCACGTCATCCAAAAAATCTGTCATCGCGTCGCCGTCATGGAGGCAGGGAAAGTCGTCGAGACCGGCCAAGTCGCGGACGTGTTCCAACATCCGGAACAGCCGATCACGAAAGAGTTCGTCAAACAGATCGGTGCCGTCGACGACATGTCGCTCACATTCGAGCATTTGAAAGCACGTTATCCGAGTGGCCAAATCGTCAAACTCAAGTTCTTGAACGAGACGGCCGAACAGCCGATTTTATCGGAAGTGTTGAAACAGCACGACATCGGCTTCAACATCATCGGCGGTAACGTGACGCAGTCGCAAGTCGGCGCGCTCGGAACGCTATTCATCCAATTGATCGGAGAGCCGGCTGAAGTCGAGCGGGCCATCGCCTCAATCCGATCGCAGGCAGTGGAAGTGGAGGTGGAAAACGATGTTTCCTAATGTAGATTGGCAAGTCATGCTCGAACAGACGTGGGAAACGCTCTATATGACGCTCGTCGCAGGAGCCGCGACATTCGTCATCGGTCTCGCCCTCGGCATGCTCTTATATGTCACGAACGAACCACTCATGACGAAGAATCGTCCGATTTACACGATCATCAGTGCGTTCGTCAACGTGTTCCGCTCGATCCCGTTCATCATTTTGATCATCTTGCTCATCCCGTTCACGCTCCTTCTCGTCGGAACGATGCTCGGCTCGACGGCGGCGCTCCCGGCGCTCATCATCGGGGCGGCCCCGTTTTATGCACGTATGGTCGAGCTCGCGCTTCGTGAAGTCGACCGCGGCGTCATCGAGGCGGCCGAGTCGATGGGCGCGACGAAATGGCAGATCGTCTATAAAGTGTTGTTCCCAGAAGCACTCCCGGCCATCGTGTCAGGCATCACGGTGACGATCGTCGCCATCGTCGGTTACACGGCCATGGCCGGAGTCGTCGGGGGCGGTGGCCTCGGGAACTTGGCGTTCCTCGAAGGGTTCCAGCGTTCACAAAGCGACGTCACGTTCGTCGCGACCGTATTGATCTTAGTCATCGTCTTCGTCGTTCAGTTCATCGGCGATCGACTCGTCTCAAAAATCGATAAGCGATCAGCTTAATCAAATACAATCATATGGAGGGTTTTATAATGAAATCATGGAAAACAGTACTCGGATTGACAGCAGCATCAGCACTCACAATTCTCGCGGCATGTGGCGGCGGGGATTCAGAATCAGGCTCGGGCGACAACAAGACGCTCATCGTCGGCGCGTCGAACGTACCACACGCTGAGATTTTAGAGCACGTCCAAGACGAATATGAAGAAAAAGGCTACACGCTTGAAATCAAGAAGTTCCAAGACTACGTGCTCCCGAACAAGACGCTCGCAGCTGGTGAACTCGACGCGAACTACTTCCAACACGAGCCGTACCTCGAGTCACAAATGGCTGAGAACAAAGACTATAAATTCGCTTCAGCCGGCGGCGTCCACATCGAGCCGATCGGTGTCTACTCACAAGACTACAAATCACTCGATGAGCTTCCGGACGGCGCTGAAATCATCATGAGCTCGTCGGTCGCTGACCACGGACGAATCTTGACGATGCTTCAAACAGAAGGCTTGCTCACGCTCGCTGACGGCAAGACGACAGACGCGACAGTCGCTGACATCGTCGACAACCCGAAAAACTTGGAGTTCAAGACGGACGTCGAAGCGGCACTTCTCCCGCAAGCGTTCAACAACGGTGAAGGCGATGCCGTCCTCATCAACACGAACTACGCGATCGATGCCGGACTCAACCCGCTCGAAGACGCAATCGCTCTTGAAGGCGAAGATTCACCGTACGTCAACTTGATCGTCACGCGTGAAGGCGACGAAGACGATGAGCGCGTCAAGGCACTCCTTGAAGTATTGACATCAGAAGAGACACAACAGTGGATCTTGGATGAGTACAAAGGTGCGGTCGTACCGGTTAAATAATGATTGATTTTAGGCTCGGGACATCCCGGGCCTTTTTTGTTTGCAGTGGTTTTGCTTCAATAATAGAAGTAAACTATTTATATATAGAAAAAGGGGGGATCCGGGTGAGCATACGACAGATTCATCCGCTGACGCTTGGCGTCTTGTTCGGTACATTTTTTGCACGGCTGTCGACGTTTTTTGTCATGCCGTTTTTTGCGATTTATCTCGCGACGCTCGGTTTCTCGGCGAGCGTGATCGGGACAGTGTTCGCGACGTCTGCATTATCCGGTCTATTTATGAGCTTTTTTGGGGGGACGCTGTCTGACCGCTACGGGCGCAAACAGCTGATGTTGATAGGTATCGGTTTGAACGCCTTGACGTTCACCGGTTTCGCACTCGCAACGGAGCTCGTTTGGTTTTACATATTTTCGGTATTGATGGGCGTTTCACGTTCATTCCTTGAACCGGCGTCTCGGGCCTTGATCAGCGACACGACGCAACCCGACCAGCGTGTCATCGTCTATAACGTGCGCTACTTCATGATCAACATCGCTGCGGCGATCGGACCGCTGCTTGCGGTCGTCTTGTCACTTACGGGAGCGAAGAGCGCGTTCTTCGTCGTGACCGCCGTCTATGTCCTTTACGGCCTCGTCATCTCGACGTTGTTCCGGAAGTATCCGTTTGAAGAAGGGGACGGCGTCAAAGTGCGGCCGCGCCTGACGGAGACGTTCCGTGTGTTAAAAGAAGACAAGACGTTCCGCTTCGTCATCATCGGCATGATCTTTGCCATCATCGGCTACAGTCAATTCAATTCGACGTTGCCGCAGTTCATCGCGTTTCACGACGGATTCAGTGACGGGTCGCGCCTATTCGCTTATCTGTTGACGGTCAACGCGATCACCGTGCTCATCGTCCAGTATCCGATCATGCGGTTCGGTATTCGCGTCTCGCCGATCAAGTCGCTGTTCTTTGGGATCGCGACGCTCTCGATTGGGCTGTTATTAATCGGCTTCGCTGCCGAGGTGTGGGTATTGTTCGTCGCGATGGTCATCTTCACGGTCGGGGAAGTGCTCATGTTCACGATGACGGACGTGTTGACGGACGATTTGGCACCGGAACATTTGCGCGGCACGTATTTCGGGGCGATGGGGTTGACGGCACTCGGTCAATCGATCGGGCCGGTCATCGGGGGACTGCTACTCGACGGCTTCGACAACGCGTCGCTCCCTGTATTTGGGAGCCTAGCCGTTCTGACCGCGTGTGGCGCCTTTTTCTTCACCGGCGCGCTACGGGAAAAACAAGCGAATTCGGCTCAAGTCGAGGAAAATGTTGGATAATATCTTGATTTCCCGATGTTCTCATTCTCAACATTTATGTTCTATTGAGAATGAAATATAAGGTGAGTCGCTTGAAATAAAAAATTGCCTAGATTAAGATTAGAATATATCTAATCTACGCCACAAATGGCGAGAAAACGGAAGGGGTATCCGAATGTCTAACGTACCACACATGAAAATTGATGACCTCCGCGTCTCAATCGAAGGAAAAGAGATCGTCAAAGGTCTTAATCTTGAAATTAAAGGTGGCGAAATTCACGCCATCATGGGTCCTAACGGGACTGGTAAATCAACACTCGCATCTGCCCTCATGGGTCATCCATTGTACGAAGTGACAGGAGGAAGCGTCGACTTGAACGGAGAAGACGTCCTCGAGATGGAAGTGAACGAACGCGCGCAAGCAGGCATGTTCCTCGCGATGCAGTATCCAGCTGAAATCAGCGGAGTCACAAACGCCGACTTCTTGCGTTCAGCGATCAACTCGCGCCGTGAAGAAGGCGAAGAAATCTCACTTATGAAATTCATCCGCGAACTTGATTCGAAGATGGGCGTTCTTGAAATCCCTTCAGAAATGGCACACCGCTATTTGAACGAAGGCTTCTCGGGCGGAGAGAAAAAACGTAACGAGATCCTTCAAATGATGATGATCAAACCGAACATCGCGATTCTTGATGAGATCGATTCAGGTCTTGATATCGATGCGCTCAAAGTCGTCGCTAAAGGCGTCAACGAAATGCGCACTGAAGAGTTCGGCTGCTTGATCATCACGCACTATCAGCGTCTCCTCAACTACATCGAGCCAGACTTCGTCCACATCATGATCGACGGGAAAATCGTCATGTCGGGCGGCAAAGAGCTCGCACAACGACTCGAAGCAGAAGGTTACGACTGGGTGAAGCAAGATCTTGGGATGACAGTAGACACAGAAGCGTAAGGGGGCTGTACGATGACCGTACAATTTGAATTAGATGCACAAGCAGTAGCGGCACGTGCAGAGGCGCTCGGTGGACCAGCATGGATGGTCAACCGACGTAAAGAAGCAGCAGAACTTGCGCCGACTCTCGCCTTGCCTAAAGTTGAAAAGATCAAGATTGATAAATGGGATTTCACAAGCGGAGACGTCGAACTCGCGAAGCTTGACGGGTTGACGCCTGAAATCGAAGTATTGCTCGGAGACCACCGGACAAACGTGCTCGTTGAACGCAACGGTCATGTCGTCTATAACGAACTTACGATGCCAGAAGGCGTCTTGTTCATGGGAATCCAACAAGCGATGGAACAACATCCGGACCTCGTCGAGAAATACTTCATGACAGAAGGCGTTCGTGTTGACGAAGATCGCTTGTCTGCCTTGAACGCAGCGCTCACGAACGGTGGGGCTTTCTTGTACGTCCCGAAAAACATGCAATTGAAAGACCCGCTTCAAGCCATCTTCACGATGGAACAAGCGAACGGTTCGTTGTACCACCATACGATCGTCGTCGCCGATGAAGGCAGTGAAGTGACGTATGTCGAAAGTTTCTTGTCGAACACGAATGAGCCGCACACGGTCAACGCCGTGACGGAAGTGTTCGTCGGAGCGAACGCGAAAGTCGTATTCGGTGGGGTCGACCAGCTCGCTGAGTCAGCACTCACGTTCATGAACCGCCGCGGTGTCGTCTACGAGAACGCTCATCTTGATTGGGCACTCGGACATATGAACGACGGTAACTCGCTCGTCGAGACGAAGACGCATCTCGTCGGAGACAACACGTACTCGAACACGAAAGCGGTCACGATCGGTCGTGGCGCACAGAAACAAAACTTCAACATCCGGACCGACCACTTCGGGAAGTCTTCGGAAGGGTTCATCTTGATTCACGGTGTTCAAAAAGACTCGGCAACGGCGATCTTCAGCGGGACATCGATGATTCATCACGGTGCCTCGAAGTCGAACGGTGTCCAAACGGAACGCATTCTCATGTTGTCTGAAAAAGCACGGGGTGACGCCAACCCGATCCTCCTCATCGATGAGGATGACGTTATGGCCGGCCACGCCGCTTCAGTCGGACGCGTCGACGACATTCAGTTGTACTACTTGATGAGCCGCGGTCTGTCACGTAAAGAAGCAGAACGTTTAATCATTCACGGATTCTTGAACCCGGTCGTCGAGCAACTCGCGATCGAGTCGGTCAAAGACCGTCTCCGTGAAGTCATCGAAGGGAAAGTGCGTTAAGATGATTGATGCCTCGATTCGTAAACAGTTCCCGATTTTAGATCAGGAAATCAACGGCCATCCGCTCGTCTATCTCGACAGTGCGGCGAGCTCCCAAAAACCGCTTGCTGTCATCGAGGCGATCGAGGATTACTATCGCCGCATCCACTCGAACGTGCACCGTGGCGTCCATACGCTCGGCACGCACGCGACGGATGCGTATGAAGGGGCACGGGAGCGTGTCCGTTCATTCATCAACGCCTCAGTACCGGAAGAGATCATCTTCACGCGTGGGACGACGACGGCGATCAACCTTGTCGCTTCAAGTTACGGGGACGCCAACGTCAGCGCGGGAGATGAGATCGTTCTCACACCGATGGAGCACCACGCGAACTTGATTCCGTGGCAACAGCTCGCCAAGCGCACAGGTGCGAAACTCCGTTACGTCGAAATGACGCCAGACGGCCGGATCACGCTCGACGCGGTGCGGGAAGTGTTGTCGGACCGGACGAAGATCGTCGCCATGAGCCACGTCTCGAACGTGCTCGGCACGATCAACCCGATCGCGGAAGTGGCGAAACTAGCCCACGAAAAAGGCGCGGTCATGGTCGTCGATGCGGCGCAAAGCGTACCGCATCGGAAGCTTGACGTCCAAGCGCTCGATTGTGACTTCCTTGCCTTCTCTGGCCATAAGATGCTCGGTCCGACCGGGATCGGTGTCTTGTACGGGAAGAAACAGTTGCTTAAAAACATGGAGCCGGTCGAGTTCGGCGGCGAGATGATCGATTACGTCGACTTGTATGAGTCGACGTGGAAAGACATCCCGTACCGCTTTGAAGCGGGAACGCCGATCATCGCCGGTGCCGTCGGTTTGGCTGCCGCCATCGACTTTTTAGAAGACCTTGGTCTCGAGAATGTCGAGGCGCACGAACGGGCGCTCGTGACGTACGCGATCGAACAGATGCGTACGATCGAAGGGATCGAGATCTTCGGTCCTGAGGAGCGTGTCGGGCTCGTCACGTTCAACTTGAACGACGTCCACGCCCACGACCTTGCGACCGTCTTGGATATGCAAGGGGTCGCGGTACGGGCCGGTCATCACTGTGCCCAACCGCTCATGCGCCTCCTGAAGCAATCATCGACTGCCCGAGCGAGCTTCTACTTGTATAACACACGAGATGAAGTCGATCGCTTCATCGAAGGGTTACGTCAAACGAAGGAGTATTTCAATTATGAGTTTTAACAATCTCGACATGTTGTACCGACAAGTCATCATGGATCATTATAAAAACCCAAGAAACCGTGGCGTCATCGAAGATGGCGTGACGATCGACTTGAACAACCCGACGTGCGGGGATTCACTCCGACTCCAACTTCAAGTCGAAGACGGAATCGTGAAAGATGCCAAGTTCGAAGGGGAAGGCTGTTCGATCAGTCTCGCCTCGGCATCGATGATGACCCAAATCGTAAAAGGCAAGTCTGTAGACGAAGCGCTCCAATTAGCGAACATCTTTTCACAGATGGTCCAAGGGAAAGACTACGATACAGACACGTTCGACCTAGGCGACATCGAAGCGTTGTCTGGTGTCTCAAAGTTTCCGGCTCGCATCAAGTGCGCCACGCTCGCGTGGAAAGCGCTTGAAAAGGGAGTCGACGAGGAAGCGTAAGTAGAAGGAGGAGACCGATATGGCGAAAAACATGCCAGACGTTGGCGATTATAAATATGGCTTCCATGATCGAGACATCTCGATTTTCCGTTCAGGCCGCGGCTTGACGAAAGAAATCGTTGAAACGATCTCGAACATGAAAGAAGAACCGGCATGGATGCTCGAGTTCCGTTTAAAATCACTCGAACAGTTCCGGAAGATGCCGATGCCGACATGGGGCGGCGATCTCACGTCACTTGATTTTGATGAGATCACGTACTACGTCAAACCGTCTGAGAAGACGGAACATTCGTGGGACGAGGTACCTGAAGAAATCAAACGGACGTTTGATAAGCTCGGAATCCCGGAAGCGGAACAAAAATACTTGGCAGGTGTCTCGGCTCAGTACGAGTCAGAGGTCGTCTACCATAGTATGCAAGAAGACTTCGAAGAAAGAGGTGTCATCTTCAAAGATACGGACACTGCTTTGAAAGAAAACGAAGACTTGTTCCGTGAGTATTTCGGGAAATTGATCCCGCCGACGGACAACAAGTTCTCGGCACTCAACTCGGCCGTCTGGTCAGGTGGCTCGTTCATCTATGTACCAAAAGGTGTGAAACTCGAGCAACCGCTCCAAGCCTACTTCCGCATCAACTCGGAAAACATGGGTCAATTCGAGCGGACGCTCATCATCGTCGACGAGGGCGCTTCGGTCCATTACGTCGAAGGATGTACGGCGCCGGTCTACACGACGAACTCGCTTCACTCTGCTGTCGTCGAGATCTTCGTCAACAAAGACGCATACTGCCGCTATACGACGATCCAAAACTGGGCGAACAACGTCTATAACTTGGTCACGAAGCGTGCCGTCTGTGAAGCCGGCGCGTCGATGGAGTGGATCGATGGCAACATCGGATCGAAACTCACGATGAAGTACCCGGCCGTCATCTTAAAAGGTGAAGGCTCACGTGGGATGACGCTCTCGATCGCACTCGGCGGTAAAGGGCAGCACCAAGACGCTGGGGCGAAGATGATTCACCTCGCACCGAACACGTCGTCGTCGATCGTCTCGAAGTCGATCTCGAAACAAGGCGGAAAAGTCTCGTATCGCGGAATCGTCCACTTCGGCCGTAAGGCGAAAGGTGCCCGTTCGAACATCGAATGTGACACGCTCATCATGGACAACGAGTCGACGTCGGACACGATCCCGTACAACGAGATCTTGAACGACCAAGTCTCGCTTGAGCACGAAGCGAAAGTCTCGAAAGTGTCAGAAGAGCAGCTCTTCTACCTCATGAGCCGTGGGATCTCGGAAGAAGAAGCGACCGAGATGATCGTCATGGGCTTCATCGAGCCGTTCACGAAAGAATTGCCAATGGAATATGCGGTCGAAATGAACCGTCTCATCAAGTTTGAGATGGAAGGATCGATCGGATAATTCTTAATATGTCGAGCTCCTAAATCAGGGGCTCGACTTTTTTTGTCGTGAAACAGCTGAGAGTCGGGTATGCTAAAAGAGAGACTGTTTTTAGGGAGGAATGATTGAATGGAAACAATTGATCCAAAAGACATTACCCGCATCGCCGTCGTTGGCGCCGGCTGGGTCGGCATCAGTTTTGCTTACCAATTATCGATGGCGGCACTTTGTGAAGAGCTTGTCTTGATCGACTCGAACCACGCGAAAGCGGAAGGGGAGGCGATGGACTTGAACCACGGCATCTCGTTCGCACCGAGCCCGGTCCGGATTTGGGCAGGGGATTACACGGATTGTCGTGACGCCGACATCGTCATCATCACAGCAGGCGCCGCTCAAAAGCTTGGGCAGACACAGATGGACCTGGCGGGGCAAAACGCTATCGTCGTCCGTGACGTGACAGAACGAATCATGGCGAGCGGCTTTGACGGGATCATCGTCGTCGCGACGAACCCGGTCAATGTGATGGCCCACGTCGCCTGGAAAGCGTCGGGCTTGCCGAAACATCGCGTCATCGGCTCAGGGACGGTGCTCGATACGGCGCGTCTGCGTTATAAGCTCGGCGAATACTTCGACTTGTCGTCGCGCAACTGTCACGTCTATTATATGGGCGAACATGGTGCCGGTGGTTTCGTCGCCTGGGACAACGCCCGGATTTATGGCAAGTCGATGAAGCAACTGCTCGCAGACAATGAATCGTATCACCAAGAGGATTTAGATGCGATCTATCAAGAAGTACGCGATGCCGCGAACCAAATCATCGGCTATAAGAGTGCGGCCTATTACGCGATCGGCCTCGGCTTGCTGCGCATCGTCCGCGCCATCGTCCGGAACGAAAATACGGTCGTGACGATCGGTGCCCATCTCGACGGTGAATACGGCGCCTCCGACCTCCATATCGGGGTACCTGCCTTGATCGATCGGAGCGGTATCAGTCAAATCATCGAGATCGACTTGACGGCTGAGGAGCAACAACAGTTCGACGCCTCGGTCGGACGGATTCGCCAGGCGATTGACAAAATCGAGACAAGTTCATAACAAAAACCCGGCTGCCAATGCAGCCGGGTTCGTTGTTACGACGCCTTTTTCTCGGCGACGTCTTTCTTGTAATACTTTTCAGACGAGAAGAATTCGGTCGTCAGTCGCTTCACTTCACCGCTTAGCATCAAGACGGCGATCATGTTCGGGATGAGGATCATCGCGAGCATGAAGTCAAGGAAGTTCCAAATCATCTGGGCGCCACCGATCGAACCGATGACGATCGAGGCGATATAGACGACTTTCATCACTTTACCGGCCGTCAAACCGAACAAGTACTCGGCTTGGCGTGAACCATAAAAGATGATGACGATGATCGTCGACAAGACGAAGAAGATGAGTGAGATCGTCACGAGCAGGCTGCCCGTATACCCGAAGTATTCACGGAAAGCGATCGTCGTGAGGGCGGCCGGGTCGCTCATCGCGCCTTCACGCGTCCAAACCCCAGACGATAAGACGACGAACGCGGTCGTGCTACAGATGATGAGCGTGTCGATGACGATCCCGATGACGGCCCAGAAACCTTGGCGGACCGGATGATCGGTCTGGGCGGCCGCGTGCGCGATCGGTGCCGTCCCAAGACCGGCCTCGTTCGAATAGAGTCCGCGGGCGAAGCCCCAACGGATCGTCTCGGCGATGGCGGCCCCGGCAAATCCGCCGAGCGCGGCCATCGGTTGGAACGCGTACGAGAAGATGAGACCGAGAACGTCAGGGATTTGCGAGAAGTTCATCAAGACGATGATGAAACCGGCCCCGACGTACACGAGTGCCATCGCTGGAACAATGATTTCTGTTACTTTAGCGATCCGTTTCATGCCACCGAAGACGACGAGTGCGACGAGTCCGGCGACGATAATCCCGGTAATGAGCGTGTCGCCGTTGAACGTCTCACGGACGGCCGAGCTGACGGCGTTGCCTTGGACCATGATGCTCGGGATGAGCTCGATCATGAGGGCGAACGCGAACCATGAGGCGAGCCATTTCCACTTCAGTCCTTTGGCCATGTAGTAGACCGGACCGCCGACAAATTCCCCAGCTTCATTTTTCTCGCGGTAACGGACGGCGAGGACACTTTCTGAGAATTTGATGGCCATCCCGACGACGGCGATGACCCACATCCAGAAGATGGCGCCCGGTCCCCCGAACATGATCGCGGCCGGGACACCGATGATGTTGGCGGCACCAATCGTCGACGATAACGCCGACGTCAACGCCTGGCGAGGACTGATGTCGCCTTCGCCTTTCGGTTTTTTAAAGACGCTGCCTAACGTTTGTTGAACTATGTAGAGCGGGTATCGGAATTGGAAGAATCCTAATTTGATGGTCAAGTATACACCTGATAACACGAGCAGGGAGATGATTGGGACTCCCCATAGCCAATTCGAAAACGACGTCACGATATTCACAATCTGTTCCACATCACCACTCCTAATCAGTATTTTATTTATATAGTGTTACCTAAGCAGCGTCTCGCTAAACCTGTTATTTCATATGAAGGAGGAGAATACGCATGAAACTGGCTAAACAATTGATCGTCTCAGGACGCGTCCAAGGGGTCGGCTTTCGCTATTTTTGTCAAGCGACCGCAATCGAATCGAATTTAAAGGGATGGGTCCGGAATTTGAGCGATGGCACGGTCGAAATCCACGTCGAAGGGGACGAGGCCGACTATGCATCGTTCAAACGAGCGCTCTATGACGGCAATCGGTTCGTCGGCGTCGAACAGATCGAAGAAACGGATATCGCGGAAGCATCGTACCGTAAATTCGATATCCGCTATTGACTATTTTTTTGAAAAGATGACATGAATTCGGTTGACAAGTAGGCTCCTGTTGTAAAAAGAGGGAGCTTTTTTTATATGGAAATCTACTTCTCAGAAAAATAAACATCTTTTTTAAAGATAGGGTGGTCAAAAAAAGGATAGTGTGTATAATGGAATAGACCAAGCGCTTTATTGTCAGAAAATTTAGTCATTTAGTCGGAATTTGTTCAACACGGAAGGTACTACAATGTATGTGGAGGTAGTTGTATGAAAAAATCAACATTATTCCCGTTAGCGTTTACGATTTTCGCATTATTCTTCGGAGCCGGGAACTTGCTGTTCCCACCGATGCTAGGAGCGTTGGCAGGTGAGAACCTGTTCCCAGCCCTAGTCGGATTCGTCATTACCGGCGTCGGACTTCCTTTACTCGCCTTGTTCGCGGTCGCGCGGGTCGGTGGAGGGTCTGATCAAATCGCCCAGTATATTCCGAAGCGTCTTGCACTCCTTTTGACGGGATTAATGTACGTGGCCATCGGACCGTTCTTCGGGATTCCTCGGACGGCAGCGGTCACGTATGAGATGGGAGTCGTGCCGTTCCTCGGTGCGCCGTCAACGTTCACACTCGCCATCAGTTCAACTGTCTTTTTCGGCTTGACGTTCCTTTTGACGCTCCGCGCTCAAAAATTGATCGAGATCATCGGACGGATCATTACGCCGATCCTCCTCGTCTTGCTCGCTGGCATCGGGATCACAAACCTTGTGGCTCCGCTCGGCTCACCGGTCGCGCCGGCAGCAGGGTATGAGACGTGGCTCGGGGCACTCGGTGAAGGCTTTAAACAAGGTTACTTGACGATGGACGTATTCGGGGCACTCGTCTTTGGTGCAATCGTTCTCGTCACGCTTAAAGCGAACGGGATGTCGGATCAAAAAGAAGCGTCATCGCTTCTCCGGACATCGGGATTGCTTGCCGTCACGTGTTTGATGCTCGTCTACATCTCGCTCGCATCGATCGGAGCGAACATGACGGGTGTCACGGGAACGACTGACGGAGCAAGCCTCCTTCAAACGTTTGCCGGTACATCGTTCGGTCAAGTCGGCATGCTCGCACTCGGGGCAGCGGTCTTCCTTGCTTGTTTGACGACAGCCGTCGGACTCATCAGTGAGTTCTCACGGTTCATGAGTAACACGTTCGAGTCGCTCAAGTACTACCAAGTCGTCATCGGGACAACGTTATTCGGTTACTTGATTTCACTCGTCGGTCTCGGTACGTTGATTGAAATTGCGATACCGTTACTCACGCTCTTGTATCCGGTCATGATCGCACTCGTGCTCGTTTCGGTCACGGAACGGATTCAACGCAACCCGCACGTCGCGATGAAGGCGACCGTTTACACGGCGCTCGTGTTCTCGTTGTTCGAGACGGCACAAGGCTTGGCTCCAACAGCCGTGACTGCATGGATCACGAACTTGCCGATGGCTGAAATCGGGCTCGCCTGGGCAGTTCCGACGTTGATCGTTTATGTCGTCACACTGTTCTTACCGAAACAGCGGTCGAGCGGATCACTCGCCGAGTCACGCATCTCATAATCACAACGACACCCATCCTCTGGTCCAGGATGGGTGTTTTGCTGTCTTATCGTTTGCTCATTCCATTCATCAACAAGTAAAATGAATAGATGAAAAGGAAGTGACGTGCGTTGACGACAAAACAAAAGAAACAATTGGCGATTCTCATGCTGAACATGTTCATCGCTGTAGCAGGATTCGGGATTATCATTCCAATCATTCCCGACTATTTAAAAATGATTGGCGAAGGCGGTACCGCCGCCGGACTGATGATTTCGGTCTTTGCCGGGGCGCAGTTGCTCATGTCACCGATCGCGGGGAAATGGGCGGACGTCTACGGTCGCCGACTGATGATCATTTCAGGGCTCATCGGGTTCACCATCTCGATGGCAGTCTTTTACTTATCGGACAATTTGACGGTCTTACTGATCTCGCGCGCCATCGGCGGAGTCGGGGCCGCATTGCTCATTCCAGCCATCTTTGCTTACGTGGCCGACATTACGACGCTCAAACAACGGGCGAAAGGAAATAGCTATATTTCCGCGGCAATGTCGCTCGGGATCGTCATCGGACCAGGGATCGGGGGCTTCGTCGCCGAGTTCGGGCTGAAGGCACCGCTGCTTTTGTCGGCGATCGTCTCATTCGTCGCCGTCATCTCATCGATCATTCTATTGAAAGAACCGGACCGGGAAGCTTACGTCCGGACGAACGAGACCGAATCGCTACCACGGCAACTCTTGTCGTCGACTCGAAAGCCGTACTTCTTCGTGCTCGTCATCAACTTGGTCATGGCGTTTGGGCTCATGGCATACGAGTCGGTGCTCGGATTGTTCGTCAGTGAGACGTTCAGTGCGACGCCGCAAGAAATTGCCGTCATGATCACAGGTACGGGGATCGTCAGTGTCATCGTTCAGCTGTTTGCCGTCGACCGACTCGTCTCGCTCTTCGGTGAGATCAAAGTCGTGCTCATCTTCATTATGCTCGCGGCACTCGGCTTCTTGTTCTCGCTGTTCGCGGGATCGTATGCGATCTTCTTCGCGATCACGCTCATCATCTTCTTGTCGACCTCGATTCTTCGTCCGGTGTTGAATACGCTCGTGTCGAAGATGGCGGATAAGGAACAAGGCTTCGCGATGGGGATGAACAACGCCTATATGAGTATCGGCAATATCGTCGGACCGACGCTTGCCGGGATCGCTTTCGATATCGACATGCGCTATCCGTTCATCATGGGACTTGTCTTGTTGCTCGTGACGTTCAGCGGGACACTCAATTGGTCAAAGCGAAACGCGGAGACATCGTTCGAACAATAATGTGAGGAGGAAACACGATGATTTATGTCGGTGTGACCGGTTGGGGAGACCACGACCTGCTCTATACGACCCCGGAAGAGCGGAAGCACAAATTGTCGACATACGCCGGCCACTTTCCGACGGTGGAGGTCGACTCGTCGTTCTATGCGATCCAACCTGTGAAAAACTATGAGAAATGGAATCGTGAGACGCCGGACGGCTTTCAGTTCGTCGTCAAAGTTTCCAGGGAAATGAGCGGTCACGACCGTGAACCGAAGCTGCCGCTCGCCGAACTGTTCGAGCGCTACCGGACATCGGTCGAGCCGCTCAAACAGGCGGGAAAACTGCGAGCCGTCCTCGTCCAACTCCCGCCGTGGTTCGACGTCTCGAAGCCGCATCTCGACTATTTGCGGACGATTCGAGCGGAGCTGATCGACTATGACATCGCCGTCGAGTTTCGGAACCCGACGTGGTTCTCGGAAGCATTTCGCGACCGGACGCTCGCGTTCTTGACCGAGCAACGCTTCATCAACACGGTGTGCGACGAACCTCAGACGAAAGAGAGCAGCATCCCGTTCGTCCCGGTCGTCACGAACCCGGAAGTCGCAGTCGTCCGTCTGCACGGCCGCAATACGGCCGGGTGGCTCCGCAAACCCGGGATGACGAGCCAAGAGTGGCGTCACGTCCGCTGCTTGTATCGATACAGTGAGGATGAACTGCAAGAACTTGCGACGGCGTGCCGGGCACTCGAACGAGATGCCAAGTCGGTCTACGTCTATTTCAACAACAACTCGGCCGGGGATGCGGCACCGAACGCGAAACGTTTGATTGAGATTCTCGGTGCCGAGTATGAGCTCGCCCCGAGCCAAATCAGCCTGTTTTAGGAAGAGGGGATGGCCGTGCGTACGATTAAAATCTTTCATTACAATGACTTGCATTCAAAATTTCATAATTGGCCCCAACTTGTCTCCTTTTTGAACGAACGCCGACACGAGGACACGCTCGTCTTCGACCTCGGCGATCATGCCGATCGAACACACCCGGCGACGGAAGTGACGAAAGGGCAAGTGAACGTCCGCTTGCTCAATCGGCTCAATCCGACGGCCGTGACGATCGGCAACAACGAAGGCATCACGTTTCCGCACGACTGGCTCGATTCGCTCTATGAGGATGCGACGTTCCCCGTCTTGCTCGCGAACGTCTATCAAGCGGACGGGACGCGACCGGACTGGGCGACGGAGACGCTCGTCCTCGAGCGATCCGGTGTGCGTGTCGGTCTGTTCGGCGTGACCGCACCGTATGAAGAGCTGTATCCTGAACTCGGTTGGCAAATTGAGTCACCGCTGACGGCGACTGCTCGGGCAATCGAGGAACTCAAAGGATGTGACGTCATCATCGCGCTCAGTCACCTCGGTTTCTACGCCGACGAGCGACTCGCCGAAGCGTTCCCGGCCATCGATGTCATCCTCGGGGCGCATACGCACCACGTGTTAGACGACGGCGTCATGAAAAACGGGGTATTGATCGCCCAGGCCGGGAAGTACGGGCAATACGTCGGAGAAGTCGATTTGACGCTTCGGGACGGCCAAATCGTAGAGAAGAAGGCGTGTCTCCATGACTTGACAGATCACGTTCAGGACGACGACACGCTACGGGTGTTGCGGTTCGAGTATGAACAAGCCGAGAGTATGCTTGACGTGACGATTGCCGCCACGCCAGGCTATGTGAGCGATTGGTTCGGACCATCTCCGATTGCGGAATTGTTAGCGGACGGATTAATGGACTGGTGTGATGCCGAAGTAAGCATCCTTCCATCGGGCATCCTGCTTGAAGGGTTGGCACCCGGACAAGTCACGCTCAATATGCTCCATCGCATCTGTCCGCACCCGATCAACCCATGCCTGTTGACACTCGACGGCGCAACGTTGCTTCGTTTCTTGAGCGATGTTCATGAGGAGCCGTTCACGACGATGCACGTGCGTGGGCTCGGCTTTCGCGGGACGGTGCTCGGACAACCGATCGTCCACGGTCTTGAATTGAAACAAGGCCGCTACTTGCTTCGTGGCAACGAGATTGGTCTTGAACAGACATATCGTGTCGCCACGGTCGACATGTTCACGTTCGGTCCGCTCCTGCCGTATTTGGCGGACCAGCCGAAGCGTTACTACATGCCGGAACTTCTGCGTGACGTGCTGCGTGAAACGATCATGGCGCGTCATGATGTGATCCGAAAACGATAGGGGAACTGTCGACGGGCGTGATATGATAGGAAAGTGGAGGTGTGAAAATGATTAGAGTGAATCACCATGGATATACCGTCATCGAAGAGAAACGCGACGGGTTTGACGAAGAGGCATTCATCGCTCGTTATAGTGATGTGCTCGATAAATATGATTACATCGTCGGAGATTGGGGACATGGTCAACTTCGTCTCAAAGGATTTTATGAAGTGAAGTCGAAGTTTGCCACGTACGATAATCGAATCGATCATGTGATGGACTATGTGTATGAGTATTGTAACTTTGGTTGTCCGTTCTTCGTCCTGAAGAAAGAGACAGAGATTGATGAAAGTGAAGACGGTCCTGTGTTCGGCGGAACGAAACAACCGCTCAAACTAAAACGAAAATTCAATAAAGCGGAAGAAGCTGAAACTTCGACCGGTTCATGACGCGCTGATGACATCAGCGTTTTTTTATTACATATATTTCCTAGATGTTTCGTTTAGGTGAAAAGATGGTGTGACAGGTTTAGGGATAAGAAAATTGTGATAATTTATATATAAGATAACTTTTTCTGTTCGGGTTTTGGAAGTGAGGTGGAAGGATGCAACACGTACAAACGACGACCGTCGGTGATCGCGATGATGTTCATAACCGAATCCATAACTTAGGGTTAGGTTTATTGGCGATGCTGTTCTTCGGGTTAGGTAGTATCATGACATTCTATTTCACAGCCGCGGTCCTTTTGTTTGAGTTGGTCCATGTCTTGCTCGTTCGCCGGTTCGAGTATCGGAATACATTTCTAAAAAGCCGGTTGTTTAAAGCGATCTCATTGACTGTGGTCTCTACAGGTGTGCTCTTATTTATTCTATCGATGTCGCAGTTTTTTATGGGCAATATCTTATATTAACGGGGAAAAGAAGAAACCTTTCCCTGTTTTCGTGTTTTTTGAAACCTTCTGTCGGTCAATGACGTACACTAAGGAAAGAATACGAAAAAGGGATGGATACTATGACAGCACAATGGAAACAACACGCACAAAAAATGTTGACAGGTAATCGCTGGCTGCTCGCCGGGATTTTGATTTTGTTCGTTGTCTTGAACGGGATTCCCCAATCGTTCGCACCGACGATTGACGCAGAGTCAATGGAGCCATTGACGTCTATCGAGATGACGTTATCGTTCTTATCGTTCCTTCTGACGTTGTTGATCGCACCGCTCACGGTCGGATGGTCATGGCTCGTCCTCTCCGTGTCACGCGGCGACAAGCCGGCCGTCTCGAAATTATTTGAACCGTTCCAAACCGGCTATGTGAAGCACGTGCTCGCTCCGTTCTTCGTAGGGTTGTTCATCTTCTTATGGGCATTGTTACTCGTGATCCCAGGAATCGTCAAAGCGTTCTCGTACTCGCTCACGAACTATATTTTACGTGATCAGCCAGAACTGTCGGCTCTCGAGGCGATCACCGAGTCACGCCGGATGATGGATGGTCACAAGATGGACGCGTTCAAGCTCGTCCTCTCGTTCATCGGTTGGTTCTTCGTCGGCGTGTTCACGCTCGGAATCGGTTTCTTGTACGTGTATCCGTATTTCACGACGACGTACGCCGCGTTTTATGACTCGCTTCAAAAAGACAAGCGTCCAGAACCACAGTATATGACGGACCATACTTCAGGTGACGTGCCGACAGGATTTTAATAAAAAACCTCCGCTCAAATTTTGAGCGGAGGTTTTGTCATGCTTCAACTTGTTGTTTGTTCAGGTACGGCTTCAACGACAACGTGTGTTCAGCGACGACTTTGCGAATCGTCTTCGTCTTCGAACGCATGACGAGCGACGTCGTCTCGACGATATCGTCCGTCAAGAACTTGACGCCGTCGAGCAGTTCACCCGTCGTGACACCGGTCGCGGCAAAGATGCAATCGTCACTCTTGACGAGATCGTCGATCGTGAGGAGTTGGAGCGGGTCCTCGATACCCATCGAGATGACGCGGGCCGTCTCTTCTTCGTTCATCGGGTGAAGGCGGGCTTGCATATCGCCGCCGAGCGCCTTGACGGCTGCTGCCGTGATGACGCCTTCTGGTGCGCCGCCTGTCGAGATGAAGATGTCGATCGGGTTCGATTTGATGGCTGCGGCGATCCCGGCCGAGACATCGCCGTCATCGAACAGTTTGACGCGTGCGCCCATACGCATCGCCGCTTGACGGAGATGTTCGTGGCGATCGCGGTCTTGCATGATGACGGTCACTTCTTCGATCCGTTTGCCGTTATAGAGCGCGGCTTTCTCGATGATCGACTCGAGCGGTTCGTCGAGCGAGACTTTCCCTTTCAGGTTCGGTCCGACAACAAGTTTATCCATATACATATCAGGTGCGTGGAGGAGAGCGCCTTTATCGGCGACTGCGATGACGACCATGGCGTCGCCGAGTCCTTTGGCGACGATCGATGTCCCTTCGAGCGGATCGACCGCGATATCGACTTCCGGCCCGAACGTCGTACCGAGGCGTTCGCCGATGTAAAGCATCGGCGCCTCATCTAATTCGCCTTCACCAATCACGACAGTCGCATCCATATTGACCGTACCGAGCACTTCGCGCATCGCTGACGTCGCCGCGTCATCGGCCTCGTTCTTTTGGCCGCGACCAATCCATTTTGATGATGCCAGTGCCGCTGCCTCGGTTGCTCGTACGATCTCTAACGCTAATTCTCGTTCCATAGTGTTGAACCCTCCACGTGATTTCTATTTAATGTGACATACTAATTAAAGTGTTAATCCGTGGATTAGTGTATCACAATCGGATAAATGATGTAAATAGGGGAGATTCTTTTCTCGAGTCGGAAAAAAGATTATGATAAGGGGCAGGGGGGATGACGATGTATTTTGTGAATAGAGAAAAAATCAATGAGACGCTGGCCCACATGGAAACGATGTTGCATCGGATCGATCAGCTCGAAGGGGACGCGTTCACACTTGAACTTGCGAAAGAGCGTTTGGCCGTGCATTTGATGGAAGGCGTCATCGATGTCGGCAACTCGATGATCGACGGCTTCATTATGCGCGATCCGGGGAGTTATGAAGATATCGTCGACATTTTATTGGACGAGCGCGTGCTCGACACCGAGACGGCTCAAGCGGCGAAAGAGCTCGTCATGATGCGTGCCTATTACGTCCGGGAGTTCGTCACGTCGGATTCGGCTCGCTTTGACGCCTGGACGGAACGTCAAAAAGAGACGTTCGCAGCATTTCCCGAGCAAGTCCGCCGCTATTTAGAAGTGGAACTTGGACCAGTATCAGCATTTCTACCGGAAAGTGAGTGATTAGATGAATTTAATTAAAGGATACTTATTTGATTTAGATGGAACGATCTATGCGGGCACCGAGCCGATCAAAGCAGCAGTCGACTTCGTGAATCGGCTCGAGGCGACGGGATTCCCGTACTTGTTCGTCACGAACAACGCCTCGATGACGCCGAAACAAGTCGCGGATAAGCTCGTGTCGATGGGTGTCCACGTGACGCCCGAGCACGTCTTGACGAGTGCGATGGCGACGGCCCGTTATATCGAGAAGATGACACCAGGGGCGACCGTTTATATGATCGGGGAAGACGGTCTCCGGATCGCGCTTGAAGAGCGTGGCTTCCATGTGACGGACGAACCGAAAGCCGACTACGTCGTCATCGGGCTCGACCGCCACATCACGTACGAGAAATTGGCAAAAGGTGCGCTCGCGATTCGGTCCGGCGCTCGCTTCATCTCGACGAACGGAGATATCGCCATCCCGACCGAGCGCGGCTTTTTACCGGGCAACGGGGCGCTCACGTCCGTGCTCACGGTGACAACGGAGAAAGACCCGTTCTTCATCGGCAAGCCGGAGCCAGTCATGATCGACATCGCCCTCGAGATGATCGGTCTGACGAAAGACGAGGTCGTCATGGTCGGGGACAACTACCATACGGACATCTTGTTTGGGATCAACGGAGGGCTACGGACGCTGCACGTCAATTCAGGCGTTCACGGGCCGGCGTTCATCCAAGAACAAGAAAAGCTCCCGACCTATATGGTCGAGAGCTTGGACGAATGGACACATGCATGAAAAAAAGGGATGACTCACGTCTCCCTTTTTGTTTAGAATACTTGTTCGACTTCGACGATGCCAGGTACTTCTTCAATGAGCGCGCGCTCAATTCCGGCTTTCAAAGTGATTGTTGAAGACGGGCAGCTGCCGCATGCACCCATCAAACGAAGTTTGACGATGCCTTCATCTACATCAACGAGTTCGACGTCACCGCCGTCGCGAAGCAAGAACGGGCGTAATTTATCGAGTACTTCTTGGACTTGATCAAACATTTCCATGGTATCTACCCCTTTCTGGTTCTATTCCATTCTAGCAAGTTTGAGATTGTTTCTCAATCTTTAACGCTGAGCGTTTTGTGACAAGGGCGCTGCGTGATTTTTGTATAATAGAAATAAATAGGGGGAATGACGATGAAAATCACGGTATACGGGGCAGAAGTACAGTGTGCGAGCTGTGTCGGGGCACCGAGCTCGGTCGAGACATATGAATGGTTACAAAGTGCGCTCGCCCGGAAATATCCGGAGCGCAAGTTCGAGTTCGAATACATCGACTTCGAGCAAGCGGACGATGAGATCGCTGAGGCGATCAAGCAAGACGAATGGTTTTACCCGCTCGTCCTCTTGAACGGGGAAGTCGTCGACGAAGGAGTCGTCCAGTTGCGTAAAGTGTATACGGCGATTGACGAGAATTAAACGACATCATAAAACAAGGTTGAGCGAATACACATTCGTTCAACCTTGTTTTCGATTTAGCGAAGTTGGAACGACGACGTCGCTGAACTTGCCGTGTATCCTGAGAGCGTCGCATCCGCTTTCACTTGGTACGTCCCTCGTTGTGAAGAAGAACCAGTCGAGAGCGTGAACGTGATCGCTCCGCTTGAGTTCGTTTTACCTGTCCCTGTGAGCGTCGAGCCGTAAGGTTGCGTCACCGTCACACGAACGTCCGCGTTCGCGACCGCTTGACCGTTCGCGTCACGAACTGTTGACGTGATCGATACTTGTTCGCCCGCGTAGTACGTCGCTTTTGACGTCGTGACCGTAGCCGCTAGTGCTTGAACCGGTTGTGACGTGCCGCCTGACGTTGGCGCTTGAACGAGTCCGTTGCCGAATAGTGTATCGCGACCTGCTGTGCCGAGGTCGATTGTATCTTGTGACAGACGCGTCCGGAGCTGTGAAGATGAGAGCGTCGGGTACGCTTGTTTCATGAGTGCCAAGTTCCCGGCGACGTATGGTGTTGCCATCGACGTCCCGCTCAATTGACCGTAGCCGCCGCTTGAGAGTGTCGAGTTGATGTTCACGCCAGGAGCCGCGACTTCAACTGTATTGCCCGTAGCGGAGAACGAAGCGCGATTGTTGTTGATGTCCGTCGCCGCGACCGCGATGGCCGAGCTGTAGCGCGCCGGATAGTTGACGAGGTCGCCGCTGCCGTCGGCTCGGCCGTTGTTACCAGCCGCTGCGACGACGAGAATGCCTGAATTGTTCGCCCGGTCGACGACTTGTTGGAGCGTCGTCGAAGGACTCGTCGTTCCGAGGCTCAAGTTGATGATATCCATTTGATTCGAAATCGACCAGTCGATACCGGCGATGATGCTCGACAGGCTACCGCTGCCGTTCGCCTCGAGCGCTTTGACGGCGTAAATACTTGCCTCGTGGGCGATCCCGATCGTTCCGATGCCGTTGTCACGTGCCGCGATGATCCCGGCGACGTGCGTGCCGTGTCCGTTGTCATCGGCATATGAACTCGTCACACTGCTAAATGACGCTCCACCTGCAATCGTCAAGTCAGGATGCGCTGAGATTCCGGTATCGACGACGGAGACTTTAATACCTTTGCCAGTGAAGCCGTTCTGCCAAGCCGAGGGTGCTTTCAGTTTTGGAATTCCCCAGTCTTGGGTTTGATTCTCAATTTGTACCGTCTGATCGACTTCGATGTGGGCGACGTTCGGATTGTTTTTCAATCCGTTCAGCGCTGCTTTCGGCACTTCGATGGCAGCAGCCGGGATGTTGGCGTATTGCTGATTGACTTCCATACCTTCAATCGAGAGCGGGATTTTCTTCGCCGACTGTTTGAACACGACGATGACACGTTCTTTTTCCTTGTCAGGACTGGCGTCTACTGCTTGTGGGACGGTTGACAAGACGAGAAGCGAGGCGAGGACGGTGCTGCAGATCTTCTTCAATGGATTTCCCCCTTTAGATTATGTAGGCGAGATGACATGATGTCGAACTGCCGTGCTCATAGAGTAACAAGTTTTTCCATCGGATAGAATATGTCAATCGAATCAATAATCTGAAAATTTAGACAAGTATATCAGGGACAGAGATACAAGACTTTTGGCGCAAGGCAAAGAAGGATGAACGGGTAAGCGGCTGTCATCACATAAAAAAATCGCGAGATGGCAAGGTAGCCATTTCGCGATTCGGTCGTATTATTTGATGACTTTATGTTTCCACAGGATACCGGACTTGAGAAGTCGGGCCACTTTCCCGGTCAGCGACTGTTTCCCCATGAAGACGCCGAATCCGGCCTTCTTCCCGAGCGACCCGAGCGTGCCTCGGAGTTTAATATCCGGTAACTCAGGATAAGCGACGCCTTTCCACTTGCAGAGCAGCACTTGGACGATTTGTTCCGCTTGTGCCTCGGCGAGTTGACCTGAAGGTGCGTACGGGAGGCTGGCGTTGTCACCGACGACGAAGACGTCAGGCAAATCAGGGACGTAGTGATGCGGTGTCAGTTTCACGCGGCCACCCCCATCGAGCTCCCAGCCTTGGTTTCGGACGACGGCGACCGGTTGGACTCCGGCCGTCCAGACAGTCAAGTCGGCGACAAAGTTCTGTTCGTGGTTCCACAGACCGTCTGGGTCGACCCGGACGATGTTGGCATTGTTGATGACTTCGACACCGTGCTCTTCAAACCACGATTGAACGTACATCGAGACACGATTCGATAAAAAGGACAGGACGGAAGGGCCACGATCGAACAGTTGGACTGTCAGATCGGGACGGCTCTCCCGGAGTTCGCTCGCGAGCTCGACACCGGATAGCCCGGCCCCGACGATCGAGACGATCGAACCGGGCGACAAGCCGTTGATCGCTTGTTGCGTCTTGCGCGATTCTTCTAACGTTTGGATACTGTACGTGAACTCGGCGGCGCCGGGCACGTTATGGTATTTGTCCTCGCAGCCTAAGCCGATGACGAGGTCGTCGTACGGCACTTTTTCCCCGCTTGCGAGCAACACCATCTTGTCGGTCGTATCGATGTCCGTGACTTGCCCGTATATGTAGTCGACTTCTTCCGGGAAATCGACACGGATGTCACGATCGGATACCGTTCCTGCGGCTAGTGCATAATACTCTGTTTTTAATCCGTGATAAGGTAGACGGTCGATTAATGTGATCGATACGTCCTTCAGCTGATGGCCGAGGACGCGTTCGATTACACGCATACCCCCGTAACCGCCTCCTAAGACGACTAATTTGCGCATAAAAATCCCCCTTTGTTACTCTCTAACTGTACCATGATATAATACCTCGTAGAAGAACCATTTTCCCGCAATAGGGGAAGAAAGACGGTGAAAAAAATGATGAATCCGATCATCGAGTTTTGTGCCTCGAACTTAGCGATGGGTTCACAGATCGCCCGGGCCAAACTAGAGTCCGATCCTGACCTAGACGTCGTCGAATATGGCTGTACCGGCTACTGTGGGGTCTGCTCGCTCGACTTGTTCTGTCTCGTCGACGGAGAAGTCGTGATTGGGGAGACACCGGAGCAACTCGTCACGAACGTGTATGAAAAAATCGAAGAGATGGCCTGGTAAAAAAGTTTGAGATTTCTCAAACTTTTTTCTTTTTGACCCGTTGCTTTTTTTAAAACGGTTTGGTATATTCTAAGAGGTTCGAATGTAGGTTGTCTGACGTTTAACAACATAAAAAGAAAGCGTTTCAAACGGTAGGGCACATCTTGATTCGGGTATAACACAATCATCGGGTTTTCAATATGAAAGGAGCACAACACCAATGAATATCATGAGCGTGGTTGGTATTTTGGCACTAATTGGAATCGCTTACATCTTCTCGACCAACCGTAAAGCCATCAAATGGCGTACCGTTCTTGCCGCCTTCGCGATCCAGTTTACGTTCGCGTTCCTCGTCCTCTTCACATCGGTAGGGCGTTCGGCGTTAGAATTTATCTCAAGAGGCGTCCAAAACGTCTTGAACACGGCGAACGCCGGAATCGGCTTCGTCTTCGGTACGGCAGTCGGGGGAGACAACTTCGTCTTCGCGTTCCAAGTCTTACCGATCATCATCTTTATGTCTTCGTTAATTGCATTTCTTTACTACATCGGTGTCATGCAATGGGTCATCCGGATCCTCGGTACGGCACTTGCAAAAGCACTCGGTACGTCACGTAAAGAATCGCTCTCAGCGACGGCGAACATCTTCGTCGGTCAGACGGAAGCACCGCTCGTCATCAAGCCTTACCTTCCAACAATGACACAATCTGAATTGTTTGCTGTCATGGTCGGTGGTCTCGCATCTGTTGCCGGTTCGGTACTTGCTGGATACGCCGCGCTCGGAGTTCCGCTCGAGTACTTGCTCGCAGCGAGCTTCATGGCAGCGCCTGCTGGTTTGATGTTTGCAAAAATCATCGTCCCGGAAACAGAAACTCCGGATGATGATATCGAAATTGCTGAAGATGAAGAGAACAAAGCAGCAAACTTCGTCGATGCGGCCGCTCGCGGTGCGTCAGACGGGTTGTTCCTCGCGTTGAACGTCGGTGCGATGCTTCTTGCCTTCGTTTCATTGATCGCACTCGTCAACTTGCTTCTCGGTGGAATCGGTGGCTGGTTCGGTCTAGAAGGTCTCTCACTTCAGTTGATCCTTGGTTACGTGTTTGCACCGCTCGCGTTCGTCATCGGTGTACCATGGGCAGATGCCGTACAATTCGGTAGCTTCCTTGGACAAAAACTCGTCTTGAACGAATTCGTTGCCTTCTCTGAGTTCGCACCAATCATCGGTTCAGGTGAGTTGTCAGCTCGTACAGAAGCGATGATCGCGTTCGCACTCTGTGGATTCGCCAACATCTCATCACTCGCCATCCTTCTCGGTGGTCTTGGTGGTATGGCTCCGAACCGTCGTAACGACATCGCACGTATGGGTGTCCTCGCGATTCTCGCAGGTACGCTTGCGAACTTGATGTCAGCGACTCTCGCTGGTCTTCTTCTCTAATCGTTATTCACAAACAAGAGCGCTCACTCCGGTGGGCGCTCTTGTTCGTTCATGTAACTATCCGCATCGAAAAAAGCACCCAAGGGAGAAGTTCCTTTGGGTGCTTGTGTATTAAGCTTGCAGTTGCATTTGTTGACGTTCGATCCACGGCTTCAACTTCAGGAAGAGCGGGACGAACAAGGCGGTGATCAATAATGCCTTAATCAAGTTGAACGGTAAGATACCGTACAGGACGAGGTTCGTCTTGACTGCTGGATCGGCCATCTCGGCCATTCCGAAGAAGAACGCGTAAGCTGGTAAGATGAGTAGATAGTTCAAAATCGCCAAGCTGATCGCCATCGTGATCGTACCTGCCACGAGGCCTGAAGCGAGCGCTTTATTCGTTTTACGTTTATGGTAGAACCAAGCGACCGGATACATGAATGCGACACCTGCAAAGAAGTTCGCGACTTCACCGACCGGGACGCCGCCACCGTTAAAGACATAGTAGAGGACGTTTTTTAGAGCGACGACCACGACACCTGCGAGTGGCGAGAAGACGATACCGGCGACGAGCGCTGGGATGTCACTGAAATCCACTTTTAGGAAGGGTGGCAGGAAGGGCAGCGGGAAGTTAAAGAGCATGAGGACGAATGAAATCGCCCCGAGCATCGATAGCGTCACCAGTGTTGTCAATCGTTTGTTGCGCGTTGTTTTCATCAAAATCTCTCCTTTTGTCGCTCCTTGATGAATGGCACCCGTCGCATAGAAAAACCCGATTGTGTGAACAATCGGGAGAGTTTACGCGCATACGAAATAGATGTTCTCATGAACGTTTAAACCACGCCAAAGAAAACATCCGGATATCGGTCGGATGCCGCCATCTTCTCCCATCCAGACTTTACTGTCGGCTTTCGAATCTCACGAAATCAGCAAGCAACGCCTTGCTCGCTCACGGGCTGAGAAGAACTTGTCTTCAATACCGCCGGTCGGGAATTTCACCCTGCCCCGAAGATGGAACGATTTAATTTTTTTTGTTACAGTTTAGTTATACAAGATATTTCACAAAATCACAAGTCAGTTGACTTGAAGTGAAGATAAATGAGGAGGAGTTCAGATGATTCATTTAACAGAGCCAGCCGCACTACAAGTCATCGATATGATGAAACAGACCGAACGCCCTGAAGCCCAATTCTTACGCATTAAAGTCCAAGGCGGTGGGTGTACCGGCCTATCCTACGGGATGGGGTTCGATGAAGACAAGACGGACAAGGATGTCCAGTTCGACCATCATGGCGTCCGCGTCATCGTCGCCGAAGCTGACCACGGTGTCGTCGACGGGCTCGAAATCGACTATAAGCAGTCGATGCTCGGCGGTGGCTTCACGATCAAAAATCCGAACGCGATCGCGACGTGCGGTTGCGGCTCGAGTTTCCGGACGGCGGCGAACGCCGGCACGCCCGGGGATTGCTAAACGATAGACGGGTTGCCGACATGTTCGGCAACCTTTTTTGGTGAGTATGTTAATGAGAGGAAATGAACGGGAATATTGGTGGAAGAAGGATGAGAAGGGGGTAGGAGTGATGAGAAAAGTGTTGATTTTTGGTGGCTCACGTTACTTCGGGAAACGGCTCGCACTGCGGCTCGCTGAAGCCGGGGACGACGTGACGATTGTCACACGCGGACAGCTGCAAGTGCCGGAAGCGGAAGGGATCCGCTCCATTAAAGGCGACCGTCAGTCGGTCGCGACGATGAAAGACCTCGCACGCAACGAGTATGACCTCGTCTACGACAATATTTGTTTCAATCCGTATCAGGCGAAGATCGCGACAGACGCCTTCATGGACCGGGTCGGGAAATATGTGCTCACGTCGACGATGTCCGTCTATGCGCCAGAGGCAGCTTTAAAAGAGAGCGACTTCAATCCGCTCCATCACGAATATCACCTCGACGCGGAACATGATTATGGACAAGGGAAACGAGAGGCCGAATCGTACTTCTTCCATCGGGCCTCATTCCCGGTCACGACGGTGCGGTTGCCGATCGTCCTAGGGCCGGATGATTACACCGACCGGTTAAAATTTTATGTCGACGCGGTTCGGAACGAAGAACCGATCGTATTACATCACCCGGAGGCGTTGATGGGATTCATCTCAAGTTTCGAGGCGGCAGCTTTCTTGGAATGGGTCGGCCGTGCCGACGTGAGGGGGCCGTTCAACGCCGCGAGCGACGGCCTCATCTCGCTAGGTGCGCTCATGGAACGAATTGGACAGCATATCGGTAAACCGGTCCAAATCATTAAGGATGGGGAGTCGTCCCCGTACGATACGGACGTCGACTACTACATGTCGAATGCCGAGGCGAAAAAAGCTGGCTTCGTGTTCACGCAACTCGATGATTGGATTGACCGTGTCATCATTCAAACGATCCGCAAATGAAAAAACGGCCTCTCATCGTTCGCAGATGAGAGGCCAGTCTTTATTTCCCGGCAAATACCGAGGTTGAATGTTGTGGGTGACGCGCTGTCGGGTCGACGAGCTGTTTCACTTGGTTGACGGCGATCGGTGCTTCACCGAAGCCGGTCGCGATCAATTTCACTTTGCCTTCGTACGTGGCGATGTCACCGCAAGCGAAGATGCCTGCGACTGTTGTCTCCATTCGTGAGTCGACACGGATCGTGTTTTTCTCAAACTCCATGCCCCAGTTTTTGATCGGGCCGAGCGATGAGACGAACCCATAGTTACAAATCAAGTCGTCGATGTCGACGAACTTCGATTCGCCATCTTTGTCCGTCAGTTCGACAGACTCGATATGCGTCGCACCTGAGAGCGATTCGATATTATAAGGCGTCCAGACGTTGATCGTCGAGGCCTTCATTTGTTCGACCGTATGCTCGTGAGCCCGGAAGCGGTCACGACGGTGGACGATATGGACTTCTTTGGCGATACCTTCGAGCATGAGTGCCCAGTCAACGGCCGAGTCGCCGCCGCCGGCGATCATGACGCGACGGTCGCGGAATTTCTCCATGCTGTCGACGAAGTAATGAAGGTTCGCATAATCTTCGCAACCGTCCAGTCCGAGCGGACGTGCGGCGAACGCGCCGTTGCCGGCTGTGATGATGATCGCTTTCGTATGGTACTCGTCCTTGTTCGTCGAGATGTGGAACGTACCGTCTTCGAGTCGCTCGACCGTTTCGACCGTCTCGCCAAGGCGATAATCTTGTTCGAACTGATCGGCTTGCGCTTTCAGTTGGTCGACTAGATCTTGGGCCTTCACTTTCGGGAAGCCGGCGATGTCATAAATATATTTCTCTGGATAGAGCGTCGATAATTGCCCGCCTAGTTGCGGCAAGCTTTCGATCAACGTCGCATCGAGTTGGCGCATACCTGCATAAAATGCGGTGAACAGTCCGATTGGACCACCACCGATAATGACTACATCTTTCGTCGATTTCATCGAATTCCTCCTCATGAAGCGTGTACTTCTATTATATGGTCTAACGTGAACTAAATCCATTCAGTACAAAGATGCAATACTTTCGAAAAAAATTCAAGAAGATAAGCTTTTTCATTGAGAAAACGGATTAAACGTCGTACAATGAACGGGAAGCAATTGTGAACATTGGTTGAACAAGAATTAGGCTTTATTGTGAACGTCTATGTGAAAAAACACACAACATAGTTGTTCAGGAAAACAAAACTTTTAAAATAAGGTGGAAATGAACATGAAACGACCTAACATTGTTATCCTCGGCGCAGGTTTCGGTGGACTCATCACGGCAGTAAACCTGCAAAAGACGCTCTCAGCTGGAGATGCAAACATCACGTTGATCAACAAACACGATTACCATTACCAAACGACTTGGCTTCATGAGCCGGCGGCCGGAACGATGAAGCCTGAGCAAGCTCGTGTCTACATTAACGACGTCGTCAATGCGTCACGCGTTAAATTTGTCAAAGGGATCGTCGATCGCGTCGATACTACAGCCAAACAAGTGATGCTCGAAGACGGATCGACTGTCGAGTACGATTACGTCGTCTTCGCCCTCGGTGGCGTACCGGAAACATTCGGTATCCCGGGCCTTAAAGAGAACGCGATGACGATCAACTCGCTCAACAGCGTTCGTAAAATTAAAGAACATATCGAGTACTCGTTCGCACAATACAAGACAAGCGGATCATCTGACCGTTCATTCGTCACGATCGTCGTCGGTGGTGCCGGATTCACAGGTATCGAGTTCCTCGGTGAGCTCGTCAACCGTGTCCCTGAACTTTGCAAACAGTACGATGTTCCCCGTGAAGCGGTCCGCATCGTTAACATCGAGGCAGCGCCAACGGTTCTTCCAGGGTTCGACCCGGAACTCACGACGTATGCGCAAAAATGGCTCGAGCGTAACGGCGTCGAGATGAAACTCGGCAACGGCATCAAAGCTGTAGAGCCAGGTGTCGTCACGTTCGGTCCACTCCAAGGTGAGACGACGGAGACGATCGCAGCGAACACGATCCTTTGGACAGGCGGCGTCAGCGGTAGCCCGATCGTTGAGAAGTCTGGCTTCGAAGCGGTCCGTAACCGTGTTATGGTCGAGGCGGACAACCGTGCCCCTGGCCACGATAACGTCTTCATCATCGGTGACTGCTCAGCGGTCATGGATCCTGTCTCGAACCGTCCGTACCCGCCGACGGCGCAAATTGCGACGCAACAAGCGCACAACGTGGCGAAAAACATCGCTGCGCTCATCAACGGCAAGTCGACTTCGAAGTTCACGTATGAGAGCAAAGGGACGGTCGCGTCACTTGGTCATAACGATGGAATCGGAATCGTCATGGGCAAAAAGATCTTCGGTCGCAACGCTTCATTCATGAAGAAAGTCATCGACAACAAACACTTTATCGAGCTCAAAAAATACGGTCTCGTCCTTAAAAAAGGTAAATTCTGATTCGTTTGAGCCAACGAGCAGCCTGTTCATTTGAACGGGCTGCTTTTTCATGTCAACGATTCAGTGAACTTCTTTGACCAAGCGGATTTCTTTTCGGTATAATAGACAACGGGAAAAGGGGGCAATCACATGCACATCATCCAAGCCGTCATTGGCGCGATTTTATATTTAGTCATCTTCTTCAGCATCGGGTTCATCTTGAATATGCTGCTCAAAAAGACGTGGACGCTCGTGTTCATCTATCCGATTTTCGTCATCATGATGATCGACAACGTCAAGCTGTCAAGCTACGTCACGGAAACATCGACCGCGCTCGCGAACGTCTATGAGCGTCTGCTTGGTCTGCAGTTTCTCGACATTTTTATGCTCGGATTCGGATTGCTCGGTGCCATCTTGGCAGGAGTCACCATCCGGTACTTGCGTAAGAGCGGTTACTCGATGTTTTAAAGACGACAGAAATGTTCGTCTTTTTTTGGTTTCTGCCTACTTTTTTAGAAGCTGAACCGATATACTAGATAAGATAACGATTTAATTAGTAAGGGATGCGATACGTTTGACATTACCGATGTATACGATCAAAAAAGTGTTGAATAATAGCGTTGTCATTTGTCAACATGATACGGATCCGGAAGTCATTCTGCTTGGGAAGGGGATTGGCTTCGGCAAGAAAGCGGGCGATCTCGTCGACCCGGCCAGCGTCCCGGAGAAAGTGTATCAATTGACGGATAAGGAAGAGCAATCTCAATACCGTGAGCTCGTAAAGCACGTCGATGAAGATTTCATCGCCTTCATGCAAGACATCGTCGGCTTCATCGAGAGCAACACGGGAAAAAAAGTCGATCAACATATCCATATCGGCCTGACCGATCACTTGTTCTTTACGATGAAACGGATCGAGCAAGGGATGGAAGTGACGAATCCGTTCTTACTCGAGACTGAATCGCTCTATCCGAACGAGTACGCGCTCGCTGAACGGATCGTCGACATGATCCACGAGCGCCTCGATGTGTTGCTTCCTGATGCCGAGGTCGGATTTATCGCCCTTCATATCCATTCGGCGACGACGTTTAAAAACGTCCTCGAAGTCAATCGTCACAATCAAATCATCGGCCAGATCGTTCAGACGATTGAGAGTCGTTTGAACGTCAAAATGGACCGGACTTCGCTCGATTATAAGCGCTTACTTCGGCACTTAAGGTACGCCGTTGAGCGGGTTGCGACAGGTGAGACGGTCGAGGCCCCACAAAAAATAGAAAAGGTGTTGCGTGAAGAATATCCGCTATGCTATAGTACTGCTTGGGAGCTGATGGGCATCATGGAACGCGAATTAAAGCGTCCTGTCCCACGAGGTGAAGCGACATATTTGACGATGCATCTCCAGCGACTGACTACAAGTAGATAACTGATACCACGTATCTTACGTGTTACTGATTCGATCAGGCATGAGTAAGGAGTGGAACGGCTACGATTTCTCTATTGAGGAGAAGTCTACGTTCTATACCTTATTCATGCCTGTTTCTGTTTTTATAAACGTTCATTATGAAAACGTTTAGATACGTCGGTTGTCTGACATCTACGTTCGGTTTCAGAATAAACAATTACAAAAGGAGGATTTATCATGTTTAAGCAGATTTTTGGTGTTCTTCAAAAAGTCGGTAAAGCGCTTATGCTTCCTGTTGCGATCTTGCCGGCAGCCGGTCTTCTTCTCGCATTCGGTAACGCGATGCAAAACCCGGCCCTTACGTCACGCGCTGGTTGGTTGACGAACGCAGGCGTTGTCAAGTTTGCTCAGCTCATGGAGCAAGCAGGCGGAATTATCTTCTCGAACTTAGCACTCTTATTCGCAGTCGGTGTCGCGATCGGTTTAGCAGGGGACGGCGTTGCCGGACTCGCAGCCATCGTCGGGTTCCTCATCATGAACAAAGTCATGGGTGTTTGGCTCGAACTCACACCTGAGATCATCGCACAAGGTGACCCGGCTTACGCGTCAGTCCTTGGTATCCCAACACTTCAAACAGGTGTCTTCGGTGGTATCATCGTCGGTCTGATAGCGGCCTGGGCATACAATAAGTACTTCAACATCGAATTGCCGCAATTCCTTGGATTCTTCGCTGGTAAGCGTTTCGTCCCAATCGTCACAGCTGTATTGGCTGTCGTCGCTGGTTTCGTCATGCTTCTCATCTGGCCACCGGTTCAGCACGGATTGAACACGTTCTCGAACTTCATGCTGACTGAAAACCGCACGTTAGCGGCATTCGTCTTCGGTTTGATCGAACGTTCGTTGATCCCGTTCGGTTTGCACCATATCTTCTACTCACCGTTCTGGTTCGAATTCGGATCATACACGGATGCAGCTGGTACGATCGTCCGCGGTGACCAAGCGATCTTCTTCGCTCAAATCCGTGACGGTGCCGAGCTTACAGCCGGTACGTTCATGACTGGTAAATACCCGTTCATGATGTTCGGTCTTCCTGCAGCAGCACTTGCGATGTACCATGAAGCACGTCCTGAGCGTAAAGCGGTCGTCGGCGGTCTCTTAGCTTCGGCAGCACTCACATCGTTCTTGACAGGTATCACAGAGCCGATCGAGTTCTCATTCTTGTTCGTAGCTCCACTCTTGTTCGCAGTACACGCAGTCTTCGCTGGTCTTTCATTCATGGTCATGCACATCTTGAACGTCAAAATCGGGATGACGTTCTCGGGCGGTTTGATCGACTACCTTCTCTTCGGTGTACTTCCTAACCGTACAGACTGGTGGCTCGTTATTCCAGTCGGACTCGCGTTCGCAGTCGTCTACTACTTCGGATTCCGTTTCGTTATCCGTAAGTTCAACCTTAAAACACCGGGCCGTGAAGATGAAGTCGTTGAGCAATCAACAGCTACTGGTTCGGAACTTGCACAAGATATCCTCGTTGGTTTCGGTGGTTCACAAAACATCAAACACCTTGACGCATGTATCACACGTCTTCGCGTCGAAGTTAAAGATAAGAGCCAAGTGAACAAAGAAGAGTTGAAACGTCTCGGGGCAGCTGGTGTCCTTGAAGTCGGTAACAACATTCAAGCGATCTTTGGACCGCGTTCGGATGCATTGAAATCAGAGATGCAAGCGGTCATCGCTTCAGGTAACGAAAAGAAAGCAAACTAAGTATTAAGCCAATCCGTTAAGGGTTGGCTTTTTTTGTATGGGGAAACGGTTTCAGCCTGGTATCAGATGGGGAAAAGTAAGTATTCTGACAAAAGGAGGAACCATGATGTGGAAGAAAGTGTTTGGCGTATTGCAGCGGATCGGGAAGGCGCTCATGCTTCCGGTTGCGATTTTGCCGGCAGCCGGTCTATTACTTGCATTTGGTACTGCGTTCCAAAATCCTGATCTCGTTTCGCTGTTACCTTTCTTGGCAAACGATGCACTCGTCCTCATTTGGCAAGTCATGACCGATGCCGGGGATATCGTGTTTGCCAATTTAGGTCTGTTGTTCGCCGTCGGGGTCGCCATTGGACTGGCCAACGGAGACGGTGTTGCCGGGTTAGCAGCTATCGTTGGTTATTTGATCATGAACAAAGTTATCAGCACGTGGAACGGGATTACTGCAGAAATTGTCCAGGGGGATCCTGCCTATGCATCGGTACTTGGCATCCCGACGCTCCAAATGGGGGTATTCGGTGGTATCATCGCCGGTTTGATTGCCGCGTTCGCGTATAACAAGTACTTTAACATCAAGTTGCCGGACTTCTTAGGATTCTTTGCCGGGAAACGTTTCGTTCCGATTGCGACCGCCGCGTTCAGTTTAGTGATCGGGATCGCGCTCGCCTACATTTGGCCGCCGATCGGTACTGCCATCAATACGTTCTCGAGCACGATCATTGAGGCGAACGTGGCGGTTTCCGCCTTCGTCTTCGGATTGGTCGAACGCTCGTTGATTCCGTTCGGTCTGCACCACATTTGGTACTCGCCGTTTTGGTTCCAGTTCGGGGAATATACGAACCAAGCCGGGGATCTCGTTCAGGGGGACCAACGGATCTTCTTCGCCCAACTTCGTGACGGCGTCGAGTTCACCGCCGGGACGTACATGACCGGGAAGTTCCCGTTCATGATGTTCGGATTGCCTGCCGCCTGTCTCGCCATGTTCCACACCGTTCCGAAAGAGCGTCGTAAAGACGTGGAAGGACTTTACTTCTCAGCCGCCCTCACTTCATTCTTGACTGGTATCACTGAACCGGTCGAATTCTCGTTCGTCTTCGTCGCACCACTTCTCTTCGGTATTCACGCCGTGTTCGCTGGACTCTCGTTTATGACGATGCATTTGCTCAACGTTAAAATTGGGATGACGTTCTCGGGCGGACTCATCGACTACCTGTTGTTCGGGGTATTACCGAACCGGACCGCTTGGTGGCTCGTCGTTCCAGTCGGTCTCGTCTTCGCGGTCGTCTATTACTTTGGATTCCGTTTCGCGATCACGAAGTTCGATTTGAAAGTTCCAGGTCGTGACGTCGTCGCCGAAGGGCGTGGCGCCCGAACGGTTGTCGACGATGACCTTCCGTACGAAGTGCTCGTTGGCCTCGGTGGCCCTGAGAATATCAAGCATCTTGATGCTTGTATCACACGACTCCGTGTCACCGTGAACGATGTCAAACAAGTCGATAAAGACTTGCTGAAAGATCTTGGTGCCGCCGGTGTGCTTGAAGTCGGGGATAACATTCAAGCCATCTTCGGACCGAAGTCCGATACACTCAAATCGCAAATCGCCGCCATCATCGAAGGTGGCGAGTACAAACCGAAAGAAAAAGCGGTCATCACGCCGGAAGCGGCCGAGCATGCCGACCATCGCTTCCTCGCACCGATGTCGGGTGTCATCTTGTCGCTTGACGATGTACCGGACCAAGTCTTCTCGGGCCGGATGATGGGTGAAGGGTTCGCGATCGAGCCGAGTTCCGGCCAAGTCGTGGCACCGGTCACCGGTCAGATCACGACGTTCTTCCCGACGAAACACGCGATCGGCTTGCTCGCGGACGACGGACGCGAGATTCTCATCCACGTCGGTCTTGATACGGTCAATCTGAAAGGGGAAGGGTTCGTCGCCAAAGTGAAAGAAGGCGACCGCGTCGAAGCGGGAGATATTCTGCTCGATGTCGACCTCAACTTGATCCGTGACAAAGTCCCGTCGCTCATCACGCCGATCATTTGGACGAACGGGGACGGCAAAGTCGTCGTCGTACCGTTCGGAGAGACGGTCGTCGCCGGGGAAGCGCTCGATTTTAGAACGGATGACAAAGGCGCGGAATAAGCGCAAAAAAAAGTGGCTCTCGCAAATTGCGAGAGCCACTTTTGATTATGCTTTAATATCGAATTTTTGGCTGATGAAGTTGACGACTTCTTCGGCTGTATCCATGTTGAGGACGTCGTTGACGATCGCTTCTGTTTCAGCTTTCGTCAAACGTTTCACGAGGCTACGTGCGCGAAGGACGCTTGAAGCCGACATCGAGAACTCGTCGAGGCCAAGTCCTAGCAGGATTGGAATCGCAAGCTCTTCTCCAGCCATCTCGCCACACATGCCGACCCATTTGCCTGCTTTGTGTGCTTCTGTGATGACGTTGTGGAGAAGGTTCAAGATGGCCGGGTTGAACGGCTGGTACAAGTACGAGACTTTCTCGTTCATGCGGTCAGCTGCCATCGTGTATTGAATCAAGTCGTTCGTGCCGACAGAGAAGAAGTCGACTTCTTTCGCGAATTGTTTCGCCATGACGGCTGTCGAAGGAATTTCGACCATCATCCCTGTCTCGTAGTTACCGACAGCGACGCCTTCTGCTTTCAACTTCGCTTCTTCTTCGAGAAGAAGGGCTTTCGCTGCGCGGAACTCTTCAAGTGTCGCAATCATTGGGAACATGATAGCGAGGTCACCGTGAGCCGAGGCGCGGAGAAGGGCGCGAAGCTGTGTGCGGAACAAGTCCGTTTCTTCAAGGCAAAGGCGGATGGCGCGATAGCCGAGGAACGGGTTCATCTCTTTCGGGAGGTCGAGGTAAGATAATTCTTTATCTCCACCGATGTCGAGCGTACGGATGACGACTTGTTTGCCTTCCATACCTTCGATTACTGTTTTGTATGCTGTGTACTGCTCTTCTTCGGTCGGGAACGTTTCTGAATCCATGTAAAGGAACTCTGTCCGGTAAAGACCGATCGCATCAGAACCGTTTTTAAGAACGCCTTCAAGGTCATTCGGTGTCCCGATGTTCGCCGCGAGTTTCACTTTATGACCGTCTGCCGTGACAGACTCTTCGTTGACGAGTTGCTTCAACTCTTCTTTGTACGCTTCGAATGACGCACGTTTTGCGACGTATTCATTGACGAGTTCTTCAGACGGATTGACGAAAACGTCTCCTTCTGTCCCGTCGATGACGACGAGGTCGCCGTTTTTGATTTCTTCGAGTGCGACTTTTGTTCCGACGACTGCCGGGATTTCAAGTGAGCGCGACATGATGGCCGAGTGTGACGTACGACCGCCGATGTTTGTCGCGAACCCTTTGACGTATTTGCGGTTGAGCTGAGCCGTGTCAGACGGTGTCAAATCTTCAGCGATGATGATGACTTCCTCTGAAATTGAAGCAGGTGTCATGAACGTGACGCCGAGGATGTGGGCCATGACGCGTTTTGTGACGTCGCGGACATCAGCCGCGCGCTCGCGCATGTACTCGTTGTCCATCGATTCAAAGATCATGATCATCGTTTGAGCGACTTCATCGAGCGCTTTCGCAGCGTTCATGTGTTCGCTTTCAATTTTTTCGTTCACTTGCGAGACGATCTCTGGGTCTTCCACGATGAGCAAGTGAGCCGAGAAGATCTCAGCCTTGTCTTCTCCGAGTTCACGCAGTGTGATCTGGCGGATTTCTTCGAGTTCTGTTTTCGACTGACTGATGGCTGCTTGGAAGCGCGCCTTCTCAGCGGCTACGTCCTCGATTTTGTTCGTCGGGATGTCAAATGAAGGTGTCTCCATGACGAATGCTTTCGCAACTGCGATTCCTGCAGATGCGCCAATACCTTTAATGTGTGACATAAGCGTAATCCCTCTCTTCAAAGAAATAGTGTTTTTTCCGACGGTTACCTCGTTAGTTCTTACCCGAAATGAAAAAGGAACTAACGAAAAACCCGGAAGATTAAAGTAGCAACGGTCTACTACTAGGGGAAGCCTCGACCGAACAAAGTGGCCTCGCCTCGAGCACGAGGGATGCCTGATTGCGTACTTTCCTATCCTATCATAAAATAAATCATCGTCACAACGAGGAGATGGCCTTTGAATTTGAAGAATTAGCGACGATTGCGCATACTATTTCATTATTTTGATGAAGTTCGTTATGCTTACCTTATATAAAGAAGGGAAGTGGCAAATATGTATCAATTCGCTGAATTAGACTGGACCGGTTCACACGACACGGTCGTTGTCGGAATCGGGGCGGCCGACGCCGTCGAAACAGGGCTCGACACGTTGTTCAACGGGCGCGTCAAATCGCTCATCCAGTCAGCTGACATCTCGACGAAGACAGGGGAAGTCTCGATCGTGCCGACGTTTGAGGGGAACATCAAACGCGTTTTGTTCGTAGGTTTAGGACAACGGAACGATTCGTCCGTCGAAAACTTGCGGAACTGGTTCGGGAAAGTCGCGAAAGAAATCAAAGGCCGCGGTTTTACGGACGTTGCGGTCGCTCTCGATACGTTTGAACCAGGCGTGGCGAGCTTGTTCGCCGAAGCGTATGAGATGGCGACGTATGAGCATCCTACATATAAGTCGGCGCCGAAGTCGGCGACACCGGACGTGACGATCACACTTTTAGGAGACGTGAACGAAGCGGACGTCGAAGCGGGTGCCGCTTACGGGCGTGGGGTCAACGTAGCTCGGACGTTGACGATGATGCCGGCTAACATTTTGGACGCAGTGGCACTAGCCGACTACGCCGTCGACCTGGCCGAGCGTCGTGGTTTCAGCCATCGAATCATTGAAAAAGAAGAGATGGAGGCGCTCGGTATGGGGGCGCTGCTCGCTGTCAATCAAGGTTCGACAATTCCGCCGAAGTTGATCGTGCTCGAGTACAACGGTGCCGGGGACGATGCGCCGATTGCCGTCGTCGGAAAAGGTGTCACGTTCGACACGGGCGGTTACTCGATCAAGCCGAAAGACGGGATCGTCGGGATGAAAGGCGATATGGGTGGTGCCGCCACCGTGCTCGGTCTGTTTGAGACGCTCGCGACGACGAAACCGGCTGTCAACGTGCTCGGCGTCATTCCGGCAACGGACAACATGATTTCAGGAGACGCGTTCAAACCGGACGACGTCATTACGGCGATGAACGGGAAAACGATCGAAGTGCTCAATACCGATGCGGAAGGACGACTCGTTCTTGCCGATGCGGTGACGTTCGCGAAGACGTATGAGCCGAAAGCCATCATCGACGTAGCGACGCTGACAGGCGGTGTACTCGTCGCGCTCGGTACTGAGGTAACTGGTTGCCTGACGAACGACGACTCGCTCTATGAAGCACTAGAGACGGCGAGCCGAGCAACGAATGAGCTCGTTTGGCAAATGCCTTACTTTGATGTGTTCATCAAGCAAGTTCGGAAATCTGAAGTCGCCGACTTGAACAACTCACCGGGCCGTTACGGTCATATGATTTTCGGTGGCGCGTTCGTCGGCGAGTTCGTCGGTGACACGCCGTGGCTCCACCTCGATATCGCTGGAACGAGCGAGCGTTCTGCGGCGAACTATCTCGGTCCGAAAGGCCCGACCGGTGTTATGGTACGTACACTTGCGTCAATGCTCGAAGGATGGAAGCGTTGAAATTCGGATTAATGTTGATCGGTTTGGCCATCGTCGCAGGTCTCGGCTATGCGGCTTGGCCGAGCCAGTTGTTGTTAGGGGTATCCGTCTTTAGTGCGGTGCTCGGAGTTTTGTTTTTGATTCAGGAGGGACGCCGTGGTCGGAGTAGGAATTGATGGGGCACGCGGAGGCTGGGTGCGAATCACGTACGATAGCATCTCGCTGTGCTTGACCATCTCAGAACAGTTGGAAGATTTATTGATTGACGGGGCAATGCACTTCGTCGACATGCCGAACGATCTCGGGACGATCTCAAACCCGGACCGGACGTGCGATGCGTGGATGCGGGCCCAGTTGAAGCAACGGAAGTCGTCGATCTTCACGCCGCCGATTCAAGACGTCGTGATGGAACAGACGTATGAAGCCGCCAATGTGAGAAGTCGCGAACTGATTGGAAAAGGAATCAGCAAGCAAGCATGGAACCTCGTGCCGCGTATTCGTGAGTTTCAAACGATCACGGCTGAAGACGTGTATGAGTCGCATCCGGAGGTCTGTTTCGCCGTCATGACCGGACACGAGGCCGATTTCAGCAAAAAGACTGAGGCCGGCGAAGCCGAACGGATCGAGCTGTTGCGGCGCTATTCGAAAAGTTCGCCGTGGAAGTGGAAGATGTCGAACGTCAAAGTCGACGATATCATCGACGCATGTATCCTTGCCGTCGCCGCCTATGAGGCCGGGACGACAGGATTAGAGACGCATCCGCATCAAACAGAGGGATTACCGTTCGTAGCGGTACCGAAGACAAAAGAGCGATGACGCGGTCATCGCTCTTTTGGTGTCTGGATCGGTCCGAGGACGAACTTCCATATGTAATGAAATACTTGGGCGTTGTAGAGTGCTTTCAGCAATACCGCGAGGACTGGTCCTAAAATGAAACCGAGGACACCGAACAGTTGCAGACCGACAAAGATCGAGATCAAAGCCGCGAGCGGATCGAGGCCGATATGAGAGCCGACGATCTTCGGCTCGGCCAAGTTGCGTTGGACGATGACGAGGATGTAGAGCACGAGAAGCCCGATCGCGCTGAACCAGTCGCCTGAGATGGCCGCGTAGGCTGCCCATGGCACTAAGAGTGTTCCGACACCCAGGTAAGGCAACAGATCAAAGAACGCGGCTAACAAGGCGAATGAGAACGGATTGTCTACACGTAGAATGAACATCCCGACCAAGACGATTCCGAACGTGATGGAAATGAGGGTCAATTGGGCCCGGACATAGCCGAACAAAGCCGAGCGTAAATTGAGCATGACGAGTTCGAACTCTTTAAAGCCTTTTCGTTTGTTCAACCGCTCGATCGAACGCATGTAAGACGGCCAGTCTTTCGTGATGAAGAACCAGGCTAGGACGATGACGACGAACAAGAGCAGGACGAGCGGGAGTGCGCTCAGGATGTCTTGCAGGAGCCCGGCGACACCTCGAGACAGGACGCCGATCGCGGCACCGAGTTGGACGCCGATTTCAGTGATGCCACCTTCGAGCGATGTCGTTTGACCAGGGTTTAACCGTTGGATGCTGTCGTAGGCGTCGTTGACGAACGGGGCGATTTTTTGATTGAACATACGCTGCACGTAGGCAGTGAACGTCTCGATCTGGTCTGGAAGTTTTTCGGCCGCAATCGTCAAGTAACGAATCAATTGGGTGACGACGATGGCGATGACGCCGCTGACAAGACTCATGACGATTAGCAGTGAAACGAGGGTGCCAAGGGCACGCGGCATCTTCGTCTGACGCTCGAACAAGTTGACGAGGGGGACTGTCAACAAGGATAACAAGAAAGCGAACACGAAAGGATACGTGTACGTAAAGAGGACGCTCAGTCCCCAAATAACGAGCACGAGTCCGATGCCGACAAGGAGAAATCGAAGTAATTGCCAAAGTCTTACAGGAGACATGAGGGGTTGCCCCTTTCCTAACAATTGGATTGAGCATAGTATACCACGCAACTGGTAAATGAAGAGGATGGATAGGTGATTAAATATGAAGGAGATTCAACAGAAAATCGATCGGATGATTATCCACTTAGGAGGGTATTGGCGGCCGCTATCAGGCTTGGCCAGATTATTAGAAGAAGTGGGAGAAGTGGGTGGTGCCTTGCATGACCAGGACGAGGCAGCGCTCGTGGAAGAGCTGTTAGATGTATTCGTCATTTCAACTTGTCTCGCCAATCAGTATGCGATCGAACTTGACGATCAATCGAACGGACGAGGCGAGCGCCTCGTTCATCGCGCTTACTATTCGCTCGTTCGTGAAGCGGGGGAGGTTGCCCGGACCTTGAACGCCTACGAAGGGGATAAAAAATTGAAAGCATCATCGACGCCGGGTTCGTTACAGTATCGAATCGAGAGCGTCCAAGCAGCGGTGTTCGATATCGCACGCGAGATTGAGCTTGATTTGTATGCTGAAATCGGTTCGCTGATCGATGAGAAATCCGCGCGCGATTTCGGGCGGTTCGACCATACGCCTGACCCGATCACCGAATCGGCGGTGCGATTGTACACGCGTTTTAAATCTGGTCGATATTGGGGAGGAATTGAGGCTAAACCTTCGGAGGAAGCGAGCCGATATAGAGAACGAGAATATAACATGGAACGATTCTTTAAGATTGCCCATGTCGAAGGGCTGGATGGGTTCGTCATTCTTCAACCAGACGATCCGTTCATCATGACGTCCTCTCTCGAGCAAGACTGGAAGGTGCCGGAATCGTTCATAATCGACGAAGAATGGCATGGGATAGACAAATTTATTATTATTCGTAAAAACTGGTAGAAAAGTATTCCCCTTTTTATCAAAAATATTCATCTTTTTTTCAAATACTTACTTTTTTTTAAAAAGCGTTATGCTACTATGAAGGTGTTGTTAGTATAAATTAGCGCGAGAAGAAAGGAATATTTTGGATGAAAATGAAGCTATTGAAAGTTGCTCTCATCTTATCGCTGTTGTTGTTCGGTGCTCAAATCCCTGCGGTTGAGGCATCGACATTAGATGGCGAAACGACTGTCAATTTAAACGTTCGATCGACACCAAGCACGACGGGAGCGGTCATCACGACGTTACCGAAAGGCACAAAAGTAAAGTATGGGACTTATAACCAGTCATGGCATAAAGTGTATCTAAATAGTCGCACTTACTATGCTTCGGCCCCGTACATTAAACGGATCGCCTCGTCACCGACGGCGATCACGACGCAAGCAGCATCATCGACAGGCGTCACGACAGAAAACTTGAACGTTCGAGTGACGTCACACCGTGATGCAAAAATCGTTACGACGCTTAGAAAAGGCACTGAAGTGAACTATGCCGTCCATAACTCATCATGGGCCAAAGTGTTCTTGAATGGAAAGACGTACTATGCGGCGAAAGCTTACCTTGCGCCAAAGTTAGTCGCTTCAGCGCCTAAAAAGCAATCAGGCTACACGAATCGTGACATTCAGCTGTTCAATCGCACGCTACAAACATCACCGGTCGCGAAAACGATCCCGGCCAAGCGCGCTGTCACGTTCAGCATCCACAACTCGAGCTGGTCGGTTATTTATGAAGGCACGAAGACCTACTACACACCGACTCGAGGAATTACAGCCGGAACACTGAAGCCGGCGACGACGACAGAGACTGGCTACGCGAATCGGGAATTAAAATTGTTCGATACGCGCAACCAAGCATCGAAAGTCGTTAAAGTACTCCCGTTGAACACGGTAGTCGCATCGAGTAAGTACAACTCGAGCTGGTCGACCGTCTATATCGGCAGCGACACGTACTATACACCGACGGCATGGATCACACCAGGCGTTGCCCCGGTTCAACCGCCGACAACGACAAAGCCAGTCGAGACGAAAGTTCAAGGATACGCCAACCGCAACATCAACTTGTTCGGTAAAACGCACCAGAGTTCGTCGGTATTGCTCGTCTTGCCGCAGTACACGGCCGTCACGTACAGCACATACAACTCAAGCTGGTCAAACGTTTTCGTCGGGACGAAGACCTACTTCACACCGACTTCATGGTTGACTGCTGGTAAGGCACCATCAGCACCTGCTGCATCGCCACAAGGGAAAGTGTATATCAACACGCCGGGTGATGTCTTGAACGTCAGAGCGACGGCTTCGGCCAGCTCGACGATACTCGGGAAACTTGCACACGGCACGCAAGTCGACCACTACGGTTCATCGAACGGCTTCTACAAGATTAAATACAACAACCGTGATGGTTACATCTCAACGGCGTATGCTTCGGCTTCGAAACCTAGCGTATCAAGTGGTGCGGTCATCGTTCTTGATGCCGGACACGGTGGAACCGATCCGGGTGCAGTGAGAAGTTCGCTTTATGAGAAAACGGTCGTACTCGACGTGACGAAACGTACGGAAGCGTATCTTCGTTCGAAGTATGGTTACGAAGTCCGGTTGACACGTTCGACAGACGTTTACTTGACGCTCAATCAACGTGTCCAAGCGGCCAGAAACTTACGTGGCGATCTCTTCGTCAGCCTGCATACGAACGCGGCGACGACATCCGCGGCGAACGGAGTCGAAACGTTCTACTCGACCTCGTCGGCCCATAGTGCCAAGAGTCGGGTGCTCGCAACGAACATCCAATCGAATTTGATGGGTGAAATGTCAGGGATGAGAAACCGCGGTGTCAAGACGGCGAACTACTACGTCATCACGTATAACACGATGCCGTCAGCACTCGTCGAACTCGGGTTCATCTCGTCTCCGCAAGATATTGTCCACCTTCGCAGTGAAGCATCGCGCCAGCGCATGGCAATCGGTGTTGCTGAAGGTATTGCCCAATACGTGAGAGCGTACCATTAATTCCAACCTGCTCGCGCAGGAGTATACAGAAGGCCCCAGCTCAACACGAGCCGGGGCCTTCCTTTTATGTAGTAAACAAGCCCTCGTCCGAATGGGCGAGGGCTTGGCTTATAAGTCGTCGAAACCGTTGGCGTCAGTCACTTTCGCGTATGAGCGTGATTTTTGTTCGAAGAAATCGGATTTCGTCGCGTTGAGCGAGTCGTCCGAATAGGCACGGATCCACGGCATGACGTCCTCGTTGAAGCCTTCATACAAATCGTTCAACCCGATAACGCGCAGGCGTTTGTTGGCAAGGTATTTGATGTAATCACGCATCTCGCTGACATCGAGGCCATCGAGGTCACGGAGTACGTATTCGCACCACTCGATCTCGAGGTCGACCGCTTGTCCCATCGTGTCGTAGACGAACTGGCTGAAGCTTCCGTCGGCGTCAATTTCCGGGTTCTCGGTCAAGACGGCGCGAAGCAGCTGGCTGACGAAATGCGAATGTTGCATCTCGTCCCGTTGGATATAGCTGATCATCGTCGACGTCCCGACCATCTTCTGATGACGGGCGAGGTTATAGAAGTAGGCGAATCCGGAATAGAAGTTGATGCCTTCAAGGATGACCGAGGCGACGAGAGACTTCGCGAAGTTCTCCGCGTTCGGCACGGCCCGGAAGTCTTCATACAAGTCCAAGATGAACTGATTACGTTTCATGACCATCTCGTCATCTTTGGCGATATCGAAGATGCGGTTCTGCTCGCTGAGCGGAACGAGACTCGACAACACGTAGCTGTACGATTGATTATGGACGACTTCTTGCTGGGCGATGATGGCGAGCACCGAGTGGACCGACGAGTCGGAAGAGAACATCGCCGACTCGAGAATGTAGCGCGTCTGCACCGAGTCGAGAATCGACAACAAGCCGATGATGCGCTTGAACGCGTCTTGTTCACGCTCGGTCAGTTGCGGCCATTGTTGCATGTCTTTTGACATCGAGATCTCATCTGGGATCCAAAAGTTAGACAGCAACTGTTTATAAATTGTATAAAATTGTGGATAGGCGATATCGTTCCAGTTGACGATCGAACTCGTCTCGCCACCGATAATGGCTGTCGCCCGGTTAGGATGTTTGGGCGACAGTAGTTTGATCTTTTGAATAGTCATAGACGTGTACTCCTTCTTCGGCGTTTCGTGCCAACCGTTCGGTCCAAGCACGGACGTTGTACGGTTGGTTGCGCGGCGACTGTTCGATTTTCAACAGTTCACCGGCAAGGGGGATTCCGAACTTCGAAAGGTGGTATGCCATCTCGTCGACAGCGCGGCAGAAATGAACGAACATCTTGTCACCCGTCCCGAAGACGGCGGCTTGACGAATCGGTACCGACTGCTCTTTCAAGAGAAGCCGGAACGTATCTTTCATCTCGTCTGGCAAGACGCCATCGGCCCACGTGTACGACCCGAAATAGACGAGGTCGTACGTGGCGAGCGCCCCGGCCTCGCGATGGCCGATGCGGTCCGCTTCGTACAAGACGGCACGGTCGCCCCGATTGATGTGGGTCGCCTGAATCAACTCGGCGACCTCTTCTGTATTCCCGCTCATTGAACTATAGACGATTGCGACGTTCATGGTTAGGTCCCACCTTTCGTTAAACAGATGTTACGACGAACACGATTCGCATTCATCGACTTCGACGGTCGTTGAACGCGTGTAATAGATCGATTTCATACCGAGCGACCATGCCTCGAGGTGCATCGCCAGCATTTCAGTCGCCTTCACGTCGTTCTTGACGTATAAGTTGAAACTGATCGCTTGGTCGATGTGGCGTTGGCGGGCCGCGTTTTGACGGATGCTCCAAAGTTGGTCGACTTCAAACGCTGATTTGTAGAACCAGTTCGTCTCCGGGTTGAGGTCAGGGACGGTCACTGGGATCTTATAATTTTTCTTCTCTTCCGAATATACTTTCTTATAAATCGGGTCGATCGAAGCGGTGCTACCGGCGATGATCGCTGTCGACGAGTTCGGTGCGACGGCCATCATGTAGGCGTTGCGGACACCGTTTTGGTGAACCTCGGCCGCGAGTCCGTCCCAGTCGAGCTCGTCATGCGACCGGTAGTTGCGGCGACTGAAGTATTCGCCCGTGTGCCATTCCGAACCTTCGAACACGCTGAACGCGCCTTTTTCTTTCGCGAGTTCCATCGAAGCGTGAATCGTGAGATAGGCGATTTTTTCGTAAAGTTTTTCAGCGTACTGGACGGCGTCGACCGATTCCCAGCGTATGCCTTCGAGGGCGAGCAAATGGTGCCACCCGAACGTGCCGAGACCGACAGAACGATATTTCTGGTTCGTGATCATCGCTTGAGGCACTTCGATCGTGTTGAGGTCGATGACGTTATCGAGCATTCGCATTTGAATCGGGATGAGGCGCTCGAGCACGTCGGATTTGACGGCACGTGCGAGCGCGATTGAGCTCAAGTTACAGACGACAAAGTCGCCTGGCGTCTTCGTGATAACGATCTTCCCGTCTGCTGTGTACTCTTCATCGATTGTCGTCGCCGACATGTTCTGAGCGATTTCTGAACAGAGGTTCGAGCTGTAAATCATACCCGCATGTTTGTTCGGGTTGGCGCGGTTGACCGCATCCCGGAAGAACATGTAAGGCGTACCCGTTTCGAGCTGTGAGCGCATATAACGTTTGACGAGGTCGATGGCCGGCACCGTTACACGTGTGAGCTCTGGATTATTGACACAAGCCATATATTTCTCGGTGAACGAACCGCCGTTATCCGTCTCGTCGTAGAAATCTTCAAGACTGAAGCCCATGACTGTGCGGATCTCATGCGGGTCGAACAAATGCCAATCGCCCCGCGCTTCGACAGTACGCATGAACAAGTCCGGTAAACAGACGCCGGTGAACAAGTCATGAGTGCGGAGGCGCTCATCGCCGTTGTTCAACTTGGCATCGAGGAATTCAAAGATATCCTTGTGCCAGATGTCCAAGTAGACGGCGATCGAGCCTTGACGCATGCCGAGTTGATCGACCGAGACGGCCGTGTTGTTCAACTGCTTCATCCAAGGCAACGCACCGCTCGAGACACCTTTGAATCCTTTAATGTCACTTCCGCGTGAACGAATTTTGCCGAGGTAGACCCCGATGCCGCCGCCGCCTTTTGAAAGTGTGGCCACGTCCGTGTTCGAGTCGTAAATACCGCGGAGTGAATCATCGACCGTATCGATGAAGCAAGAGCTAAGCTGCCCGTACGATTTACCGGCATTCGAGAGCGTCGGCGTCGCGACGGTCATGTATAAGTTCGATAGCGCCCAGTAGGCTTCTTCGGCAAGTTGGACCCGTTTAGACGCGGCCTCGTTTTGCATGAGCGTCATGGCGATGACCATAAACCGCTCTTGTGGGAGCTCATATAAGTTTTTAACGTGATCGCGTCCGAGGTAACGGTCCGATAACGTCCGTAGGCCGATGTAAGTGAAGAGGCGATCGCGTGACGGGTCGATCAACGTCTCTAAATAAGCGATATCTTCTTTAGAGTATGTGTCAATTAACGCCGACGTGAAGATGCCTTTGTTCGTCAGCGTCTCGATCATCGAATAGAGTGAGCCGTAACGCATCGAAGCGTCATACCCGCGGTTGCGTGCTGCTTCAAGGTAGAGACGGTTTAAGTACATCTCGGTCGCGACGAATGTCCAGTCCGGCTCTTCAGCCTTCAACATATCGAGGGCGTGCATCGTCATCAAGTCATATACTACATCTTGTGTCAGTGATTTTGAATCGAGTGCTCGAATCAAACGTTCCTCGTAGCGTGCGACGCTGAGCTGCGGGTAACGTTGTGTTAAGGATTGGATCAATGTCGCTACGTCGGCAAGGGTCGGTGTTGCCGGCAACATCGTCTCGTGGTGGATAGGGGATGTCAAAACGATCACTCCTTCTTCAGGTGTAGAAATTATAAAGGTATAGCGGAACTAGTCCGATACAACGTCATTGGGTAGAGAACGTGATAAATATCCGTTAACTATATATTGACGTTTTATTCTCTTTTTAATCATAAATCACCCATATTTAGTTTTGCAATCTTTGAAATTCATAAAACTGTGATACTATGAATTACTTTTACTCTAAAACGGCGCTCTCAACCGTTTTGAGACGTGATATGAGACGAAAAAAAAGATTTACTGACGCCCGAGGTCAAAGCTGTCCGTTTTTTTTGTAAGCGTTCAATCCGATTTGTCAATACGGAAATCAAGAAGAATGTCACTGATTCCATAAATTATTAAAAAGGTTATGACCAGGACCCAATACTAGATATAGTGTTGGCTCGATTTGAAAAAGCGGGAAATCCGAGGTAAGGCTAGCGCCATCGTCAAAAGTACGGTAGATTGAGGAAGTACGATATAATATCAAAGCTAAAAAGAAGGGTTTTAAAAATGCGTTCAGAAGATTTATTATTAGCATGGGACCCGCTCGGTTACGGGCTTGGGTCTTACGGGCCAGAGTTCGATGACATCACAGTGGCGCTCGTGCAGATCGACTCGGAAGCGGAGTTGAATGAAACGATTCGTCGTATTCTGACGGATTCGTTTGGAGAGTGCCCGTCTGAGGGCGATACGCGCGCCATTGCCAGACAATTACTTACATCTTCAGAAGCTTGTCAATTATAAGGGGGAACCAACATGTTACGAATCGATCCAACACCTAATCCAAATGCAATGAAAATCACACTTCCTGAAAACGTCTTCGGAGCTAAGAGCCAAAGCGTGAAAGCCGGCGAATCAACAGAGCAACCGCTTCTCGCGAAACTCGTCACGATCGAAGGTGTCGAGAGCGTCTTCGCTTACGGCGATTTTGTCACAGTATCAAAAGAGAACGGCGTCAGCTGGGAAGCAATCTTACCGCACGTCGAAACTGCTTACCGCGGATGAACCCGCTCGTTTCGATCGTCATTCCGGCCTACGCGCGCGAGGCGGAACTGACGGAACTGCTCGAAAGTTTGACGGTACAGACGTTTCAACAGTTCGAAGTGCTTGTAGTAAATAATGATGGGCCGCCAAAACAACATCTTTTGGCGCCTTTTTTGAATCGATTGTCGGTTCGGTTGATCGAGCTTGAAGAAAATCATCACGTCAAAGCGCGAAACCGAGGCGTGATGGAGGCAAGAGGCGAGTATATTCTCTTATTAGATGACGATGATTTACTCATGCCGACCCATATCGAACGAGCGCTCGATGATTTGACGACGGCAGACCTCGTCTTCACCGATGCGGAACTGTTTCGGTTCACATGGCAAGACGGGCGGAGGGTCGTCACGGAGTGGGAGGCGTTCGCCTACGAGCTCGACTTGGACCGGATTCGGCAAGACTCGACGTTCATTCCGTCCGGCACGCTTTACCGCAAGCGGCTTCACGACGTCATTGGCATGTTCGATGAGACGGTTTATAACTATTGGGACTGGGACTTTATCTTACGTGTGATCGAGCACGGGACGGTCGTTCATCCAGCCCGGGCGACGGTGCTCTACGCTTTTAATGGAACCGACAACTTATCGGCGAAACAAGATGAGGCGCGTCGACGCTACTTTGAGCGGTTTTGTCAAAAACACGGCTTGGTGAATATGGAGATGAAGAATTTTCATATCGTCCAGTCCGAACGGCGGGACTACGTGAGACAGACAGAAAGGTCGTTCGCAGGGACGTTTCCCGGTAGAACGGAAGGAGACAACTAATATGTACACAACAAAAGAGTTAGAACTTTTGGAATTGCTTGAAGAAAAAGGATACCTCGAGACGAAGTTGCTCGCGGACTTGCTCGCGACCGATGAGGCGACCGTCGAAGCGATGCTCGAGAAGTTCAAAGCGGACGGCATCTTGCTCGGTTTCCGGGCGATGATCAACTGGCAGAAGATTAACCGTCACGATGTCACGGCGTTCATCGACGTCAAAGTCACACCGAAGCGAGGTCGCGGGTTTGACGAGGTCGCGGAGCGGATTTACCGCTTCCCGGAAGTGACGGCTCTCTATTTGATGTCGGGCGCGTACGACCTGCAAGTCGTCATCCGGGCGAGTTCGCTCCAAGACGTGGCGTCGTTCGTCTCGGACAAACTGTCACCGCTTGACTCGGTCGTGTCGACGACGACCCACTTCAAGTTGAAGACGTACAAGCATGACGGTATTTTGTTCACCCCACAAGTCGAAGACAAACGGTTGAACATCACGCCATGAAGTCGCTATCGAATCAAGTCGTCTCGATGAAGCCGTCTGGCATTCGCCGTTTCTTCGATTTGGCACAGACGATGGAAAATGTCGTCTCTCTTGGGGTGGGAGAGCCGGACTTCATCACGCCATGGAACGTCCGCGAAGCGAGCTACGCGGCACTCGAGCAAGGCTATACGGCTTATAGTGCCAACGCGGGTCTGCTCGAGCTGCGTGAAGCGATTGCTCGTTACATGACCGACCGTTTTGACGTCACGTATGACCCGGCGACCGAATTGATCGTCACGACAGGGGCGTCTCAGGCGCTCGATATCGCCTTCCGTGCTTTATTGAACCCAGGTGACGAGGTTCTCGTCGTCGAGCCAGCTTTCGTCTCCTACGGGCCGCTCATTGAATTAGCCGGTGGGACCGTCGTCCCGGTCGCTTGTCGTCCAGAGTCTGGGTTTCGCTTGAATCGGGAAGACGTCGCAGCAGCGATCACGGAACGGACGAAAGCGATTTTGCTCTGCTTCCCGTCGAACCCGACCGGTGCGACGATGACGGGCGACGAACTCGCCGAAATCGCGGAACTCGCTACGAAACATGATTTGTGGGTTGTGAGCGATGAGATTTACGCGGAGCTGTCTTACGATGCCCCGTTCACGAGCTTTGCGACGCTCCACGATATGCGCGAGCGGACGATCGTCGTCAACGGTTTTTCAAAAGCGTTCGCGATGACCGGATGGCGCCTCGGCTTCACGTGCGCCCCGGAAGTCGTGACCCGGGAAATGCTTAAAGTGCATCAGTACGGCATGATGTGTGCGCCGACGCTCGTCCAATTTGGAGGGCTTGAGGCGTTGCGCAGCCGCGACCAACACGTCCCGAAGATGGTGAAGAGTTATCGCCAGCGTCGTAACTATTTTATCCAGGCGTTAAACGACGCAGGTCTCCCGACCCACGTCCCGGGTGGTGCGTTCTATGCATTCCCGTCCATCCGCCATACTGGGCTTTCGAGCGAGGAGTTCGCCGAACGGTTGCTGCTTGAAGAGCGAGTGGCGGTCGTTCCGGGCAATGCGTTCGGAGCGAGCGGGGAAGGCTTTGTCCGTGCGAGTTATGCGACGTCGATCGAGCAGCTTCAAGAAGCGATCCGCCGTATCGATCGATTCATGAAACAGTTTGAACTGGCAACGTCAACGACAGACTCTCAGCGATGAGGGTCTGTTGACGTTTTAGCGATAAGGTGAATGGTGATTGCGCCTCGCCCACGACCGAATATCGACCGATTATTCTAAAATGGGTTGAACGATGTAACATAAAATGGGAAGATATACGAAAGTGGCGTGTGAATATAGATTATGGGGTCGAGATTGAGGGCGGATTAGAAGGTAAATGAGTGAAGCACCCGAACCTTGAATATTCGTACGATCCGACCGCGATGAACTTGGGGATATCGGTCGGTCGATTCGCGATGAGTTTGGACGAGATGGCTAGTGGGGATGTCTATGAAATCAGCTAGCAGCGGACGGTTGCGACATCTTAAAACAAAAAAAGGGCTAGGCGTTAGCCTAGCGGAATCAGGGGGGAATACTTGAAGTCTTGCTTGATTTGTATTTACCCTGAGGTGCGACTTTGAAACGTCAAAATAATCCTAAATAATCTTTTTTACTATTTTCTACACTTTATCGAAAAAAGTATGTTATAGTAAGTTGATGAATTTAGCATAGGAGTGTTTGTAATGGCAAAATACGAAAAAGATCAAGTTTTAAAAGGTAAAGTAACAGGAATTCAACCTTTCGGTGCGTTCGTCGCACTCGACGACGAGACACAAGGTCTTGTCCACATCTCTGAAATCTCACACGACTACGTGAAAGACGTGAACGAGTACGTTCAAGTCGGCCAAGAAGTTGAAGTGAAAATTCTTGATGTTGATGAAGCATCTAAGAAAATCAAGCTTTCAATGAAAGCGACACAAGAAGCACCAAAACGCGAGAAGTCGGCTAAGCCAGCTCGTCGTGGCGCACCACGCCGCAACGAAGCTTCAAACTTCAAGCAAGAAGAAGCGCCAGGCTTCACAGTCCTTAAGGACAAGCTCGAAGACTGGATCAAAAACACGAACTTCAAAAAGTAAGTGATGAAAGGCGGCCTATTCCAAATAGGTCGCCTTTTTTTTGTACAGGAAATTGAACAGATGTTCCCGAAAGAGATAGAGAAAGGAGTAGATTTACATGAAAATTGGAATCATCGGGACGGGCGGTATCGCCACAAACGCACACATCCCGCATTACATCGCGGCCGGGGCGGATGTCGTCGCGGTCATGAACCGGACACGCGAGCGCGGGGAGGCGGTTGCCCGTCAGTTCGGGATCGAACGGGTTTATGACACGGTAGCGGACATGCTCGCAAACGAGCAGCTTGATGCGGTCAGCGTCTGCACACCGAACGCCCTGCATAAAGACCATGTCATCCAGGCGCTCGATGCCGGTTGTCACGTCCTTTGCGAGAAACCGCCGGCCATTTCGGAGCGTGAGGCGGACGAGATGCTACAAGCGGCCAAGCGGGCCGGCCGGACGCTCAATTACGGCTTCCATTTCCGGCATCGGACGGACACGCAACTGCTGAAACGTTTGATTGACTCAAATGAACTCGGTCACATCTATGCGGCGACCGCGCTCGCCCTAAGGCGCCGTGGCATCCCGGGTTGGGGCGTGTTCACGGACAAAGAACTTCAAGGAGGCGGGGCGCTGCTTGATATCGGCGTCCATATGCTCGACCTCGCCCTCTATTTGATGGATTATCCGAAACCGGTCGACGTGGTCGGTCACGTCGGACAGTATCTTGGGACGCGTCCTGGTGTCGGTCTGATGGGCGACTGGGACGCCGACAACTTCTCGGTTGAAGACACGGCCCGGGCGATGGTCACGTTCGAGAACGGGGCCTCACTCTTTTTAGACGCGAGCTTCATGGCGAACATCGGGCCGAAGGATACGATGAACGTGGAACTGAGAGGGACAGCCGGCGGGGCGTCGTTGTTCCCGCTCACGATCCATACGGAAGAACATGGCGCTCTGTTTGACAAGACGCCGGCTCATTTGACGTTACAAGACCCGTACGCGACACAGATTCGCTCCTTCCTTGAGGCGTGTCGGCATGAGCCGTCATACGAGCAGGCCGAACAGGCGGTCCTGCTTCATCAAATCATCGACCGCATATACAGTCAGGGCTAATCACTTTTCAATCCAGAAAAACAGGGTATATAGTGTAGGTGTTACATATTTTTGGAGGAGGATGACTTATGCACAACTTTGAATACAAAAACCCAACGAAATTAATCTTCGGGACGCATCAGATCGAGAAGCTCACAGGCGAGCTCAAAGCGCTTGACGCGAAGAAAGTGATGCTCGTCTATGGAGGCGGGAGCATCAAGAAGAACGGGACGTATGAGGAAGTCGTTGCTGAATTAAATAAAGCGGACATCGAGTTCGTCGACTTCTCAGGTGTCGAACCGAACCCGCGGATTGAAACGGTGAGACGTGCGGTCACGAAAGCACGCGAAGAAGGCATCGACGCCTTGCTCGCGGTCGGCGGCGGTTCAGTCATCGATTGCACGAAATTGATCTCGGCAGCGATTCCGTATGACGGCGACGCATGGGACATCGTCCTCCGTGACCATATCCCGACTGAAGCGGTACCGTTCGGGACGGTGCTCACACTCGCGGCGACAGGTTCTGAGATGAACTCCGGTTCGGTCATCACGAACTGGGAGACGCAAGAGAAATATGGTTGGGGCCACCCGCTCGTCTATCCGACGTTCTCGATCCTCGACCCGCGCTATACCGTGTCGGTGCCGAAAGACCAAACGATCTATGGCATCGTCGACATGATGAGCCATTGTTTCGAGCAGTACTTCCACCCGAACCACGCTCCGGTCCAAGAGCGGATGACTGAAGGCGTCTTGAAAGCGGTCGTCGAGTCGGCACCGAAGCTCGTCGACGACTTAGAGAACGTCGACTTGCGTGCCATCATCTTGTTCGCAGGCACGATCGCCTTGAACGGGGTCTTGCAGATGGGCGCTTCTGGCGACTGGGCGTCGCACAACATCGAGCACGCCGTTTCGGCTGTCCATGACATCCCGCACGCCGGCGGCCTCGCCATCCTCTTCCCACGCTGGATGGAGCACGTCCTTGAAGAAGACAACGCGGCACGGTTCGCACGACTCGGGACAGAAGTGTTCAACGTCGAACCGGGTGCGACCGACCTCGAGACGGCGAAACGCACGATCACAGCGGTTCGTACTTTCTTCGACCAACTTGGTGCGCCAAGTTCGCTCCGCGACTATGAGATCGACGAGTCGACGTTTGAGGCGATCCTTGATTCAGCGATGAAACGTGGAGCGTTCGGACGTTTCCGTACACTCGAACGCGAAGACGTGGCTGCGATTCTTGAATTGAGCAAATAAGGCGATTTGATGCCTATTTTGCAATAATGATTGAACGAATCCGTCGTTTCCGTTTATGATGGGTCATGTATGGCTCTTAGATGAGCGATTTAAAGGAGGAAATGCCATGTCAACAGTACGTTTCGATTATTCTAACGCCCTGTCTTTCGTCGGGGAACACGAAGTCGATCAAATGCAAGAAACGGTGAAAGCACTCCATTCGGTCATCCACGACCGGAGCGGTGCCGGCAGCGATTTTCTAGGCTGGGTCGACCTTCCAACGAATTTTGATACGGATGAGTTCGCACGCATCAAAGCGGCCGCTGAACGAATCCGCGACAACTCGGACGTCCTCGTCGTCGTCGGAATCGGTGGGTCGTATCTCGGCGCTCGTGCAGCCATCGAGATGCTGCAACATTCATTCTTCAACGTGTTGTCAAAAGAGGAGCGTAACGCCCCACAAGTCTTCTTCGCGGGCCACAACATCTCGTCAACGTACATGACGGAGTTGCTTCAAGTACTCGAAGGCAAAGAAGTCTCAGTCAACGTCATCTCAAAATCGGGAACGACGACAGAGCCGGCAATTGCTTTCCGTGTCCTCAAGCAGTTCATGGAAGAGAAGTACGGCCAAGACGGCGCACGCGAGCGCATTTATGCGACGACAGACCGTGCCCGTGGCGCTTTGAAGACGCTCGCTGATGCAGAAGGTTACGAGACGTTCGTCATTCCGGACGATGTCGGTGGACGGTTCTCTGTCCTCACACCAGTCGGTTTGCTTCCAATCGCGGCGGCAGGCATCGATATCGATGCCCTCATGGAAGGTGCGCGTGACGCGGAAAATGCCTACAGTTCACCTGAACTTTCAGAGAACGAGGCGTACCAGTACGCGGTCGTCCGTAACGCCATGTATGCGAAAGGTAAATCGATCGAACTTCTCGTCAACTACGAGCCGGCACTCCACTATGTATCAGAGTGGTGGAAACAGCTTTACGGCGAGTCAGAAGGCAAAGACAACAAAGGGATCTTCCCGGCGGCAGTTGACTTCTCGACTGACCTCCACTCGATGGGACAATACATCCAAGAAGGTCGCCGCGACTTGTTCGAGACGGTCATCCGTGTCACGAACGTCCGTCACGCGTTGAACGTCCCTGAAGACGCACAAGACCTCGACGGCTTGAACTTCCTTGCCGGTGAGACGATCCAATTCGTCAACGACAAGGCGACGGAAGGAACGCTCCTCGCCCACACGGACGGAAACGTGCCGAACCTCGTCGTCGAATTGCCAGAGATGACGCCATATCATCTCGGCTACTTGTTCTACTTCTTCGAGAAGGCGTGCGCGATGAGCGGCTACATTCTCGGAGTCAACCCGTTCAACCAGCCAGGTGTTGAAGCATATAAAGCGAACATGTTCGCGTTGCTTGGAAAACCAGGTTACGAAGAACAAAAAGCTGAGCTTGAAAAGCGCTTAAACCAATGATTTGTTGTAGGTCCGCCTCGGCGGGCCTATTTTTTTGTTTGAAACTAGGGTGAGACAAGGTAAAGTGAGAGTAGACACGGGAAAGAAAGGGATGGACTATGTTGACATTCACGGACTACTATCACAATAAAGTCGAGTTGAGCTTCGAGCACTATCCATTTTCGGATGCGCCGCTTCACGTCTGGGTCGTCGCCCGCTATGCGGACAAATGGGTGCTCACGAAGCATAAGCAGCGCGGACTCGAATTTCCGGGAGGGAAAGTCGAACCCGGAGAACACGAGGACGACGCGGCGATTCGGGAAGTGTACGAGGAGACGGGAGGCGTCGTCAAGACGCTCCATTATTTAGGGCAGTACCGGGTGCTCGGGCGTGGCGACACCGTCATCAAAAATATTTATTTTGCGGAGATCGAGCGGTTCGAGGATCATCCGGCCGTCGATGAGACCGATGGGGCCGTCTTGTTGGACATGTTACCGACGAACCTGCTCCGTAACGGCCGCTACAGTTTCATGATGAAAGATAAAGTGTTGCCCGAGACGATGAAAGTACTCCATGACAAAAAGTTGGTTTGATCGAGTCGACGTCCTGCCTCCTTATGCGGGATATCCCGTTCATCGAGGTTGGTACGAGACGAGTGACGGGGAAGAAGTCGTCGCCTACACGATCACTCCAAAACGCCCGAACGGCCAGGTGCTGTTTTATTTACGAGGCGGCACCGGGAGGATCGGTGACGTCCGGTTGCCTCGGCTGATGCAGTTCGCGGCGAAAGGGTTCCATGTCGTGGCGCCGGTCTATCGCGGGAACCACGGGGGGACCGGGAAAGAGGATTTCGGAGGCGCCGACTTAGAGGACGTCGTGTCTCTGTATGACCGCGTTAGCCGGACGCACCAGACGATCCACGCCCTCGGCTTTTCCCGGGGCGGCATGATGGCGTTGTCGCTCGCATCAAAACGTCCCGTCACGTCGGTCACGTCGTGGGCGGGTGTGACGAATTTGGAGTGGACGTATGAAGAACAGCGCTCGATGCGGAAGATGTTGCGCCGAATGACCGGGGGAGACCCGGAGGCGGTCCATGAGGCGTATGTCGAACGGTCTCCGCTCTTCAAAGACTGGCAGGCGCCGACGCTACTCATTCATGGGACGGACGACGAGCAAGTCCGGCTTCGTCATGCGACCGCCCTCGCCGACAAGATCGGTTTGCAAGCAGAGCTCTGGATCTTGCCGTTCGCCCATCAGCTCCCGTTCTGGGAAAAATGGAAGACGACGGACCGGGCGATGGATTGGATGTTAGCGATCGCGATAAAAAAATGACTAGTACCCGATCGGGGTACTAGTCATTTTGAGTTAAAAGACGATTGGACCGGCCGCGATGACTTTCTCACTCGCTTTCGTGAATCGTTTAAAGTTTTGTTGGAACTTCAAGGCGAGCGCTCGCGCTTCGACATCATAATGAGCCGTATCTTTCCAAGTGTCGCGCGGGTTGAGCACGTCTTGTGGGACGCCGTTGATATGGACCGGGATGTCGACGTTAAAGATGTCGTGCTTCACGGTATCGACATCACGCAACTGACCGTTGATCGCGGCGTTCACCATGGTCCGTGTGTAGCTGAGCTTCATACGCGACCCTTCGCCGTAAGCCCCGCCGGTCCAACCCGTGTTGACGAGGTAGACGTCGACGTTATGCTGTTCGATCAACTTGCCGAGCAAGTCGGCGTATCGTTCCGGCGCGAGCGGCAAGAACGGTGAGCCGAAGCAAGTCGAGAACGTTGCTTGTGGCTCGGTCACGCCGCGCTCCGTCCCGGCTAGTTTTGACGTGTAACCGGACAAGAAGTGATACATCGCCTGCTCTTTCGTCAACTTGCTGATCGGCGGGAGCACCCCGTAAGCATCGGCCGTCAAGAAGACGATCGTGTTCGGGTGACCGGCCCGTGAAGGGAGCATCGCGTTATCGATGTATTGAATCGGATAAGCTGCTCGCGTATTCTCGGTGAGCGAGATGTTTTTGTAGTCGGGTGAGCGGTCTTCGTTCAAGATGACGTTTTCGATCAACGATCCGAAACGGATAGCGTCATAAATTTGCGGCTCGTTCTCACGCGACAAGTTGATCGTCTTGGCATAGCAACCGCCTTCGATGTTGAAGATGCCGTCTGGTGACCAACCGTGTTCATCGTCACCGATAAGATGACGTTCCATATCGGCTGATAGCGTCGTCTTCCCCGTGCCCGATAGTCCGAAGAAGAGCGCCGTCTCTCCGGCGTCCGAGACGTTGGCCGAGCAATGCATCGACAAGACGTGCTGTTCAGGTAATAGGAAGTTCATGACCGAGAAAATCGATTTTTTAATTTCGCCGCCGTATTCTGTTCCCCCGATCAGAATGGTACGCTTGGCGAACGAGACGAGGATAAACGTTTCTGAGTTCGTCCCGTCAACTGCTGGGTCGGCCTTGTAGCTCGGTGCATAAATGACCGTGAACGGGTCAAATGCAGCTCTCGCCGGCCACTCACGCAAGAACAACTGCTTCGCGAACAAGCTGTGCCACGCGTACTCGGTGATGGCGCGTACAGGTAGCGTGTAGTGCTCGTCAGCTCCAGCCGAAGCTTCGAGATAATACAGCTTCTGTTTCGTCTCGAGATGAGTGAGGACTTTGTCGAGAAGAGCGGTGAACTTGTCTTCTGCGATCGGCTGATTGACCGGCCCCCAGTCCACTAACGAGTTGCTGACTTCATCTTGGACGACGAATTTGTCTTTCGGTGACCGCCCTGTGAATTTCCCTGTACTGACCGATAAAGCCCCGTCTTTCGTCAGTACGCCTTCACCGTTACGAATGGCTTCTTCCACCAGTTCTGGAACGGTTAAGTTCCGTAATACATCGGCACCCTTAATTAATTCTTCGATTTTCAGGAGCGTAGTCGCCATCCTGAGTCCCACCTTTCCCCTAAATAGATGTGGATGAAATCCGCATACTTCCGCGATTAATTAGTATGACACTTTTTATTATATGTGACACACTAATCAAAAACAAGCATTTCTTTACCCTTTAAAGTAAGCGCTTTCTTACAAAGACATTCTAACATATTCTGTATAAGCGGGGAGTGAAAAAACGGAAACCGTCAAAAAAATGTTTGATATTTCACAAACATAAATGATTTCCGTGATTACGAAGAAATTTACAAATTAAGCAGATACGCTTGACAGAACGGTATGGCATTTATATGATGGTGTTCGTAACGGATACTCTTATTCTGAGCGGTGGAGGGAACAAGGCCCTACGAAGCCCAGCAACCGTCCGATCCTGTAGTCTTTTTCGGAAAAGGTGCTATCCTGAAGCGAAGCGACAGCTTCGAACGATAAGAGGGTAAGGAAGAACGATTCAACCTTTCCCATTGAACGTGGCGAAAGGTTTTTTTCATTACCGTCCCAAAGCAACGCGTAAGGGGAACGAGTACCGTCCACACATCACCCTTATTAATAGGAGGTTTTTCGAAATGTCAAACTTGAACCGTCGACTTTTCACTTCGGAGTCCGTCACTGAAGGACATCCGGATAAAATTTGTGACCAAATCTCAGATGCGATTTTGGATGCAATTTTGGCTGAAGATCCAAACGCCCGCGTTGCGGCTGAGACGTCTGTCACGACAGGTCTCGTGCTCGTAGCTGGTGAAATCACGACATCGACTTACGTGGATATCCCGAAAGTTGTACGTGAAACTGTTCGTGAGATCGGCTACACGCGCGCCAAATATGGTTTTGACGCTGAGACTTGTGCTGTACTCACAGCAATCGACGAGCAGTCGGCAGACATCGCACTCGGTGTCGACCAAGCGCTCGAAGCTCGTGAAGGTCAAATGACTGACGAAGAAATCGATGCGATCGGTGCCGGTGACCAAGGCCTCATGTTCGGTTATGCAACGAACGAGACACCTGAACTCATGCCGCTCCCGATTTCACTCGCTCATAAATTGTCACGTCGCTTGGCAGAAGTCCGCAAAAACGGAACGCTCACTTACCTTCGTCCAGACGGTAAGACGCAAGTAACTGTCGAATACGACCAAGACAACAACCCGGTCCGTATCGATACGATCGTCATCTCGACGCAACACGCAGAAGACATCACGCTCGAGCAGATCCAAGCGGACCTTAAAGAACACGTGATCGAAGCAGTCATCCCGGCTGAACTCATCGACGCCGAGACAAAATACTTCATCAACCCGACTGGCCGTTTCGTCATCGGTGGACCACAAGGTGATGCAGGTCTCACAGGACGTAAAATCATCGTCGACACATACGGTGGATACGCTCGCCACGGCGGTGGTGCGTTCTCAGGTAAAGATCCTACCAAAGTTGACCGTTCGGCAGCATACGCGGCCCGCTACGTGGCGAAAAACCTCGTGGCAGCTGGACTTGCTGACAAAGCGGAAGTTCAACTTGCATACGCGATCGGTGTCGCACACCCGGTTTCAATCGCGGTGGACACGTTCGGCACTGGTAAATTGAGCGAGACTGAACTCGTTGAACTCATTCGTGAGAACTTCGACCTTCGTCCGGCCGGCATCATCAAGATGCTCGACCTTCGTCGCCCGATCTACAGACAGACAGCAGCTTACGGACACTTTGGTCGCACAGACGTTGAACTCCCATGGGAGCAGACGGACAAAGCGGCAGTGCTTGAAGAAGGCGCAAAACGTTTCGCATAAGCATAAAAAAACGACCTTTCGCGAGAAAGGTCGTTTTTTTATGCTTGTGGTTTATTTTCGTTTGTTGCGTTCTCGTTGCCGAGTGCCGTATCTTTCGCCTCGACGACTTTCTCACCAATATCTTGTAAATCTGATTTTGTTTCCTGGGCCGTCTCGACGACTTTGTTCACGTCTTCTTTGACCGTGTCGACTTCACCGACAACTTTTTCATAGACGTTTTGCACATCGGTCGACACTTCTTGAATCATACCTGACGCCGATTTCACTTGCTCGATGACTTGAGACGCTTTACCGGACGGATCTTCTTTGATCGTGTCGACGAGACCGCCGACAGACGACTTCGCATTCGTAAGTGACTGTTTCGTCGTCTCACGGTTCGACGAGCTAAGTAGGGCGATCAGACCGCCGACGAGCGCACCGAGAAGCATCCCGGTCACGACGTTGATTCTAGGACCACCCGAGTTGGTTTGGTCGAATTGGCGATTCGGGTTGTTAGCGTTAGCTGCGTGCGGATCGTTTTGTAATGTTGGTTCCATGTCTAAACACTCCTTTGTAAGTTGGCATTGGTACTCATATACCCTAGTTAAAATAGAAAATAACGTTCTGCTTGATTTCGACACGAAAAAGTAATAGAAGGGCAGGATATTTTTTACGTGATGGGGAATGATAGTACTAGATTGGCCAAAAGGGGGAAGCTGTTATGAAGATGCGGGAAGCCGTACCAGAAGATGCCGCCACGATTCGAGATATCGCACTTGCGACCATCAGTGTGACAGATGACGTTCGGTCTAAGGTGATGGAGCGCGCCTATCAACAAGAAGAGATCGTCCGGGCCATCGGTTCGAGTGAAGAAGCGAAAGAACAGTTGTTCATCGTCGGTGAGGCCGAAGGAGACGTTATCGGGTTTTACCATGCGATCGACCGCGGTGATACGTGGGAAGTGCTTCGTCTCTATCTTCATCCGGCTCACCATCGCCAAGGACTTGGGGCGGAACTGCTGACACATCTCCAAGAGCGGAAAGCGCAGCCGATCGAGCTGTACGTCGAGAGTTCGAACGAGCAGGCAATCGCGTTCTTAAGCCACCAAGCGTTCACCGAACTGAACCGAATTCAAGAAGAAGTGTACGATCAACCGATGGAGCTCATCCATTTGCGTTACGACCCACGCTAAGACTCCAGGCGGATTTTCTTTCAAACATCAGTCAGCGGCTGATGTTTTTTGTTAGAATTGATGAGACATACTAATAATGAGGTGACAGCATGACATATGAAGAAGAATCACGAAAAGGGGTCATCGTGATCGTTTACCCGTTGCAGTTCACGTCCCGACTCAGCGAAGCATTTTTGCAGCGACTCAGTGTCGACTATGAGGTGCTCGTCGTGACCGGACAGACGGTCGGACTAACGGCAGAAGACCATAAACAGCTGATCAAGAACACGCTACGGGAAGCGAGTCAGTCCAAACTACCGATTCACGTCATCGCCTTCAGTCTCGGGGCGCTCTTGACGAACCGCCTCCTGCAAGAGTACGACGTGCCGCTCGGGAGTTTGACATACATCTCCCCGCTCTTTGATTGGCATTCGTCCCGCCAAATCGGCGGGCTCAAGCAAGTCGTCGCCAGTGCGGTCGACCGGTTCCGCCCCGATTTGCCGCTCAGTATGATGACGTTCACCGGCGGCGGGGAAGAGTCATCTCGTTTCGGCGAGATCACATACGCGCAGTACCGCGAAATCGAAGAAGAGATCGTTGAGCATCAAGAGGAGAAGAAACATTTACCTCGCTTACCGCTCGCTTGCTTCTACGCGCCGGACGATCGTTTCGCCGACGTGAAGCTGACGTTGAACGTCTGCCGCAAAATCGGCGGCGACCAAGTCTACATCCGTCGACTCGAAGGGTTCCCGCACTTTGGCTATGAACGATTGAACACAAAGTTCGCGGAGACGCTGTTAACGTTTTATGAATTGATTCGGGAATAAATAACAGGCGACTCGCGTGAGTCGCCTGTTTTCATGCCCGTTTTTCGATCGCCACGATGAATGGCGGATGATTGATTTGGTTGACGAAACCGTAACGGAGGACGCCGGCTCGTTTTTGGTCGAGTGACTCGACGTACGTGAGCACCTCGTCCCGCTCGACTTTCCCGCTCTCATGGCCGTGGTAGATGACGACGACGATGATACCGCCGACGGCCATCACGTCGAGCAATTGCTCGAGGGCGTCGATCGTCGTGTTGCCGGTCGTTGTGATCGACTTGTCGCTCCCGGGCAAGTAGCCAAGATTGAAGACGGCCGCCGTGATCGGACGGGTTTCATCCGCGACGACCGCCTTGACCGTGTCGTGGCTGTCGTGGACGACCGAGACACGATCAAGCAGATCGGCGGCGGTGATGCGGTCTGTCGTCGCCTTGACTGCCGCCTCTTGGACGTCAAACGCGTAGACGTGGCCGCTGCCGACTCGTTCTGCTAGAAACAATGTATCGTGTCCGTTGCCGGCCGTCATATCGATGGCGACGGCACCGTCTGTAACGTGTTCACTTAATAGATGCTTCGCGAACGGTAAAACTCTCATTAATCCCATAGATCTCATCCTTCTTTTTTCCTTGGAAGGAATCACGACGTTCCAACTCGGCGTTGATGGCGTTCAAGACGGCCATTTTGTGCCGGCTCCACGTCGGTCCGATCAATAAGTCGGGTGGACCGTCGCCCGTCAATCGATGAATCACGATTTCAGGCGGTAAGTACTCGAGCTGATCGCAGACGAGCGAAACGTATGTCGTCTCGTCCATGAGTTCGAGCAGCCCTAACTCGTATTGTCTGGCGAGCGGCGTCTGTTTTAAGACGTGGAGCAAATGGATCTTGATTCCTTGTATATCCATTTTAGCAACTTCTCGGGCCGTGTCGAGCATCATGTCTGGCGTTTCACCGGGAAGCCCGTTGATGATATGGACACAGACGGAAATGTTCCGGCTCCGCAGTTTCGCGAGACCATCGAGGAACGTCTTATAGTCGTGGCCCCGGTTAATCTTTTTCGCGGTTGAATCATGGATCGTCTGCAGGCCGAGTTCGACCGTGAGTGACGTCCGCTCGTTCAACTCAGCGAGATAGTCGACGACGTCGTCTGGCAGACAGTCGGGTCGTGTCGCGATCGCGAGTCCGACGGCGCCTTCTTCTGCGAGTGCCGGTTCGAACAGCTCGCGCAAGCGCTCTACGGGTGCGTACGTGTTGCTGAACGCTTGGAAGTAGGCGATATACAACGCCTGCTTCCATTTCCGATGCAGACGGGCCGTGCCCTCGGCGAACTGGACCGGGATCGGATCACAGGCGTTGCCGGCAAAATCGCCGCTGCCGTCATCCGAACAGAACGTGCAGCCGCCTTTTGAGACGAGGCCGTCGCGGTTCGGACACGTGAAGCCGCCATCGAGCGGGACTTTGAACACTTTCTCGCCGAATTCGCGACGATACGCTTCATTTAATTTGTGGAATCTAGCTTGGCCAAACGGATTATTCAATGCTATCCTCTCCTTCCTTGCTCATGCTATCACAAGGTGGAGCTTGCTTTACTTCATAATAAGTAATTTTTCTTGACAGTTATGTAGCGTTCCGTTAGCTTGGAGAAGGACTCATCACAGATTCGGCCGTCGTGCCGGATTTTTTATCGTTTAAAGGAATGAAAGGAGTAACGGGTATGAACAATAAAATGCCGATTTCGGTATGGATTCTAGTCATTGCGATGGCGCTCAACACAACGGCGGCGTCTTTTTTATGGCCATTTAACACACTCTATATTAATGGATATTTAGGCGAGTCGATGACGCTCGCAGGTATTGCGCTACTCGTCAACTCAGCGCTCGCCATCGCTGGTAACTATATCGGCGGGACGTTGTTCGACCGCATCGGCGGGAAGCGGACGCTCGTCATCTCGGTCGGGCTGTTGCTCGCGAGCTCGCTCGGCTTCTTATTGTTTCATTCCACGTTCTTCGGGTATTTGGCTTGGCTCGGTTTGATCGGGTTCTCGGGTGGGCTCGTCTTTCCGACCGTGTACGCGTTTGCCGGTTTGATCTGGCCTGAAGGCGGCCGGCGCTCGTTCAACGCGATCTACGTCGCCCAAAACGTCGGTGTCGCCCTCGGGACGGCGATGAGCGGTCAGATCGCGCGTATCAACATCGAGTGGATCTTCTATGCGAACTTCTTCTTGTCGGTCCTTTTCGTCGTTGTGCTGTTGTTCGGCCTGCGTTACTTGAAAAACCCGGGTCGTCCAATCGTCCAGTCTCAGATCGAGGCCGCGGCGACGACGCTCTCTGGCGCGACGATGAAATCGATGTGGTTTGTCGCCATCGGTTATGCCGCACTCTGGTTCGTCTACGTCCAGTGGCAAGGAACGATCGCCGTCCATTCGAAAGACCTCGGTGTGACGATCAGCCAATATTCACTGCTGTGGACGGTCAACGGAGCGTTGATCGTGTTCGCTCAACCGCTCCTCAACCGGGCGCTGCGCTACTTTGAAGACGATTTGAAGCGCCAACTCGTCGTCGGTGCCATCATCTTCCTCGCTGCTTTCATCATCGTCCCGTTCGCGGGAGGATTTACGATGTTCATGGTCGCGATGATCGTCATGACGATCGGTGAGATGTTCATCTGGCCGGCCGTTCCGACGATCGCCGCAAAACTTGCACCTCCAGGTAAAGCCGGACAGTTCCAAGGACTCGTCAACATCGCCGCGTCGGTCGGACGGATGATTGGACCGACGCTCTCAGGACTCACGTTCGATTTGCTCGGGATGAACGCTGTGTTTGGATTGCTGCTTCTACTCATTATCACAGCGCTGTTCTTCTTTATGAAAATCAGTTCGTTGAATCGTCAAACTTGATTCGAATTGCACATCGACCGCGTATTCAATTCGCATGCGATGTTGCAATCTCATTTAAAATCTAGGTAAAGGATCCTTTCACATAATCGTTCCGTCGTTTCCTGTTTCTAGCCGATGAGGGGATGTACACCATGAACGAAGAAGTCAATTTACTCGTGCTCGCGACCCAATACATGTTTTGGGTCGGATTTGTCGGAATGGCCGCCGCGACGCTCTATTTTCTAGTGGAACGAAACAGCCTCGATCCGGAATATCGTTCCGTCGCCACGGTCGCTGCCTTGGTCACGTTTGTCGCTGCCATCCATTACTATTTCATGAAGGACGCCGTTGGTGATTCGGGACTGTTGTCTGAGATCACAGGTTTCCCAACCGAGATTCGTTATATCGATTGGCTCGTGACAACACCGCTCTTGCTCGTGAAGTTCCCGTTGCTCCTCAGTTTGAAAGGGAAGATGAAGTCGGGACTGCTGACGAAATTGATCGTCGCCGACATTATTATGATCGTTTCGGGATATCTCGGTGAATCATCGATCAACTTGAACGGCGGCTTTACGCAACTTGGATTATGGGGCTATCTAGTCGGTTGTTTGGCCTGGATCTATATTATCTACTTGCTGTTCACGAACGTCACGAAAGCGGCGGAATCGTCGCCGGCCCCGATTCGGAAAGCGCTGCTCAACATGCGCCTGTTCATCTTGATCGGTTGGGCGATTTACCCGATCGGTTACGCGGTCACGCTGTTCGCGACCGGGGTAGAGGTTCAGTTAGTGCGTGAGCTCATCTACAACGTCGCCGACTTGGTCAACAAGGTCGGATTCGGATTGATCGCTTTCTTCGCAGTGAAAACGATCTCGACGCTCAAACAAATTAAAACGTGATTGTAAGTTCACATTGACGTGGATTTTTATCTTGCGCTAGAATGAAGAGGTGAGATAAAAATTGCGTTGATAAGGAATAGTATCGTAAGGTCGATATTGTAGAGAGCCGGTGGTTGGTGTAAACCGGTATATGGACCGCGAGAACTCGCCTTGGAGCTGTTCGCCTGAACTAAAAGTAGGGTGAACCGAAGTTACGCCTCGTTACCGGCGTCTCAAGTGGCAGACATGCAACATGGGTGGTACCGCGGAGAGCTTTCAAGCCTTTCGTCCCATTTACCGGGGCGGAGGGCTTTTTATTATGCAGAGGAGGAAGAAATTTGAGCTATTTTAAACATCAAGACATCGAGCCGAAATGGCAAAAACGTTGGGAAGAGAAAGATTCATTCCGGACGACGGAAGACCCGGACAAGGAATGTTTCTACGTCCTCGACATGTTCCCTTACCCGTCAGGAGCCGGACTTCACGTCGGTCACCCGGAAGGTTATACGGCGACAGATATCATCGCCCGTATGAAACGGATGCAAGGCTATAACGTCCTTCACCCGATCGGTTGGGACGCGTTCGGTCTTCCGGCCGAACAGTACGCCCTCGACACAGGGAACGACCCGCGCGAGTTCACGGAGCGTAACATCGGGACGTTCCGCCGTCAGTTGAAAGACCTCGGTTTCTCGTACGACTGGGACCGTGAGATCAGCACGACCGACCCGAAATACTACAAGTGGACGCAATGGATCTTCACGCAGCTCTATGAGCGTGGCCTCGCCTACGTCGACGAAGTGGCGGTCAACTGGTGTCCGGCCCTCGGTACGGTACTCGCTAACGAGGAAGTCATCGACGGATTGTCTGAGCGTGGGAACCACCCGGTCTACCGCGTCCCGATGAAACAGTGGGTGCTCCGCATCACGCATTACGCCGAGCGGTTGCTTGATGATTTAGAAACACTCGACTGGCCAGAGAGCGTCAAAGAGATGCAACGCAACTGGATCGGAAAATCGGTCGGCGCCGAAGTCGACTTTAAAGTCGACGGGCACGATAAAGTCGTTACCGTGTTCACGACGCGGCCTGATACTCTTTACGGAGCGACGTACGTCACACTCGCGCCGGAGCACCCGTTCGTCAAAGCGATTGCGACGCCGGAACAACTCGTCGCGGTCGAAGCGTACGCGGAAGAAGTCTCGAAGAAGACCGACCTCGAACGGACCGATCTCGCCAAAGAGAAGACGGGTGTCTTCACGGGCGCTTACGCGGTCAACCCGGTCAACGGGGAAAAACTTCCGATCTGGATCGCTGACTATGTCTTGTCGACGTACGGCACGGGTGCGGTCATGGCCGTACCGGGCCACGATGAGCGAGACTATGAGTTCGCGAAGACGTTTGACCTCCCGATCCGTGAAGTCGTCAAAGGTGGTAACTTGGATGAAGCGGCTTACACGGAAGACGGCGAACATGTGAACTCAGGAGCGCTCGACGGTCTCAATAAAGTCGATGCCATCGCCAAAATCATCGAAGAACTTGAACTTGCCGGCACGGGCCGGGCGAAGACGACGTATCGTCTCCGTGACTGGTTGTTCAGCCGTCAACGCTATTGGGGCGAGCCGATCCCGATCGTTCATATGGAAGACGGGACGCTCAAGACGGTATCGATCGAAGAGCTTCCGCTCGAACTTCCGATCATCGATGAGATCAAGCCGTCAGGCACAGGCGAGTCACCACTCGCGAACGCAGACGAGTGGTTGACGTACACAGACCCGGTGACGGGTGAGAAGGGTCGTCGTGAGACGAACACGATGCCGCAATGGGCCGGCAGTTGCTGGTACTACATCCGCTACATCGATCCGCATAACGAAGACATGATCGCCGATCCTGAGAAGTTGAAGCGCTGGCTCCCGGTCGACTTGTACGTCGGTGGGACGGAACACGCGGTCCTACACTTGCTCTACGCGCGTTTCTGGCACAAAGTGCTCTATGACATCGGGATCGTCCCGACGAACGAACCATTCCAAAAGCTCTACAACCAAGGCATGATTCTCGGTGAGAACAACGAGAAGATGTCGAAATCAAAAGGCAACGTCGTCAACCCGGACGATATCGTCAAATCACACGGTGCCGACACGCTTCGTCTCTATGAGATGTTCATGGGACCGCTTGATGCGGCCATCGCGTGGTCGACAAACGGCCTTGACGGGGCACGTCGTTTCCTCGACCGTGTCTGGCGTTTGTTTGAACAAGCGAAACTCGAAGACGTCGCTGCGACGGCCGACTTTGAGCGCACGTACCATCAGACTGTGAAAAAAGTGACGGAAGATTATGAGGCACTTCGCTTCAATACAGCGATCTCGCAACTCATGGTCTTCATCAACGAAGCGTACAAGCAAGACACGTTACCGAAGCAAGAGATGGTCAACTTCATCAAGATGCTCGCTCCGGTCGCACCACACTTGGCTGAAGAGTTGTGGGAGCGTCTCGGGATGGCAGAAGAGTTGACGTATGCGGCGTGGCCGACGTTCGACGAGTCGAAACTCGTCAGCGATACGATCGAGGTCGTCATCCAAGTGAACGGTAAGCTTCGGGCGAAGATGCACGTGACGCGCGACGCTTCAAAAGAAGCACTTGAGGCGGAGGCACTCGCGAACGAGCGTGTACAAGAGTTCACTGAAGGAAAAACGGTCCGTAAAGTGATCGTCGTCCCAGGTAAACTCGTTAACATCGTCGTAGGATAAGTTAAGGAATGTGTGACATTGTCACACGTTCCTTTCTTTTTGGGGATGCCGTTTTCTTTTTGAGGCGGTTTTGTTACACTAAAGGGCGACACTGAATATAAAGGGGACTAAGCGTCCATGAAACGATCTTACGTACTGTACACGACGTTGTTTGCGGTCGTAGTCGGCGTGATTCTTTGTTACGTGTTCGTTTTTTCAGACGAAGACATTCAAAGCCAAATCGCTGCGACATTTGAAAAGATTGAGATTCAAACGAGTCATCAAGCGACGTCGATGCCTCCGGTCGAGGCCTCGCCAGACGAAGAAGACATCGATACGACCGATGCGCTCGAACAAATACAGAATATTGACGAGGTTTACTATAGCGACACGATCGGGGCTTATTTGGTCTTGACGAAAGACAACGACTTCTTTGAAGTGAGCGGAAACGCGAATCGAGTGAACGCTTCGCTCAAGCTCGAGACCGAGAATCAATCGTTCCCGCTCGGTGACTTTATCGGGATGCGTATGATTGCAGAAGATAAAATTTATGCCGTCACATCGACCGGTGTCATCGTGACGATCGAGCGAGAAGAAGGACGTTGGATGGAGCGCGAACGAAAAGCAATCGGCGGGCTTGTTTCGACCGATCGGCTGTTCGGGCTCGGGTACGACCAAGAGACGGAACGGCTCATCATCATGAACCGCACGGCAGCGGCGCCGGATATCGAACTCATCTACGTTCAAGAACGGATTATGAAGGCGGAAACGCCGGATGAAGCCGAAGCGACACCGGATGAGGAAGCCGACCCAGCAACGGATGAACCGACCCAATCGGCTGAAGAAACGATCGAGACGGATGCTGTCTCTCCGGAAGATGAGGCACTTCAATCAGAAGGAACGGAAGAAACAGAAGACGTCGAACCGTTGACGGAGTGGACGATTGAATCACGCAAGTCGCTCACGACGGAAGGGATGAGCGCCTCGATTCAACAGAAGTTTGAGAAGTTCCGTGGGGTCGGTCTTGTCGAACGGCAAGGACGGATTTACGTCCTCGATTCGGAAGAACTCGTGTTATACACGATCAACCCAGGCGAAGGGACGATGAACGGTCAAATGGTGACGCCCCGCGTCTACGGTTCGACCGGCATGTTCCTGCAAGACAATGAAATTTTTGCAATCGTACGACCAGATGTGTTCGACCTTGACGCGTTCGTCTCGGTCGACTGATAGGAGCGGATCAAATGAGTAAACGTTATTTTTATGAAGAAGTACGTCAGTTTCACGAAACGTTCGGTCACCCGGAAGCAAGCGTGCCGAGCCCGCTCGAACTTGACCGGGCCGTGAAACGGTCGGTCTGGACGGCAGAAGAAGCGGTCGTCGAATTTTTGCACCAGTCGGCCCGGACGGAAGACGAGTTTTTGCAAGCCGTCGCGACGTTCCAACAAGGGTTTGAGAAAGCCGTGCACAAGTCGCTCCAAGAAGCGCCGCCGACGAACGACGTCGACCGGCTCGTCGGACAAGGTGATGCGCTCACGGACGCACTCTATTTCGTGATGGGGAGTTTCGTCGAGCTCGGGCTCGACCCGGTGCCGCTGTTTGAAATCGTCCAGCGTGCCAACATGGCGAAACTCGGCCCGGACGGATTGCCAATCCTGCGCGCGTCAGACAATAAAGTCATGAAGCCTGAAGGGTGGATGCCACCTGAGCCGGAACTCGAGGCTGAGGTCCGTCGCCAAATGGCAGAAAAATAAGAGAGCGTGGTCACTAGGACCACGCTCTCAGGTTGTTGATGAACCAAATCGTAAAAAGCGATCTGGTTCATCTTTTTTTATGTTCGATGGCCTTAAGGCGCTCTGCCTAACATAAAATTGAAGTCGAGTCCGCAGTAGACCGATGTCGACCGTTTACGTTGCTCGTCAGACGGCGCCCCGACTCCTGCAGGAAAGCAATCCGCCGGAGACCCAGCAGCGACGTTTGTCGCGATGCGGCTCCGGGATTGCCTGCGGAAAGCGTGGGCGCCGATAGGACGAGCGATATCACTCCTGTTAGTCCACGCTCTCTTTACGTTGCAGGCTCGAGTGTGGAGAATTCCGCCGCATGTGACCCGGCGCAGTGGCCGGTCGTGAAAGCGGCCGTAATGTTATAGCCGCCCGTGTATCCGTGAATGTCGAGCACCTCGCCGGCGAAGAACAAACCGTCTGCCTTCTTTGACATCATCGTCTGTGGGGCGATCTCTTTGACCGAGACACCGCCGCCCGTGACGAACGCCTTGTCGAAGTCGAGCGTACCTGTCGTGTGCAGTTCGAACGTCTTGAGACGCGTCGCGAAATCGATGACCGATTGTCGTTTCAACTGGCTCGCGTCCTCTTCGCCGAAAGCGAGTTCAGCCAAGAGAAGGTCGAGCATCCGTTCCGGGATGAACCCTTTCCAGACGTTTTTGACGGCACGTTTCGGTTGGGCTTGGACTTGATTCCATAACGATTGAACGAGCTCATCGCGCGCCATGTCCGGGAACGAGTCGAGTGACAATGCGACGACCCGTTCTTTACTGCGTTTGCGTTCTTTGATCGTATATTGACTGCATCTGAGTGCGATCGGACCCGAGATACCGAAGTGGGTGAAGATCATGTCGCCGCGGTGCGTTTTGATCGGCTTGCCTTTTTTACCGTGCACGGTGAGTGCGACGTCACGAAGCGATAGCCCTTGCAACTGTTTCGTCCCGATGAACGAATCGTTCAAGAGGATCGGCACTTCGGTCGGGAACAGCTCGGTGATCGTGTGCCCCGCTTTCTCGGCCCACGGGTAACCGTCGCCTGTCGAGCCGGTGTGGGGGACGGATTGACCGCCGACGGCGATGACGCAAGCCTTGGCCTCGATTCGTTCCCCGTCCTCTAGCTCGACCGCCTCGAACTCATTTGCTTCATTAAAATGGAGCGTTTTCACTTTCGCGTTCTTCCGAATCTCGACACCGAGCGAATCAATTGCCCGGAGGAGCGTGTTGACGACGTCCTGGGCCTTGTCCGTCACCGGGAACATCCGGCCGTTGTCTTCTTCTTTCAACGGGATGCCGAAGCCCGTGAACAAATCGATGATGGACTGGTTATCGAACTGGGCGAGGGCGCTATATAAAAAGCGGCCGTTACCAGGGATGAACTGAATCAACTCGTCGACCGGTTTCCGGTTCGTGACGTTGCAACGTCCTCCTCCTGAAATGGCGAGTTTGCGTCCGAGCTTAGAACCTTTATCAATCAGGAGCGTGTTCGCTCCGGCTTTTGCGGCTGCATAGGTCGCCATCAGGCCGCTTGGGCCTCCTCCGATGACGATGACATCTTTCATCATAGTATCCCTCGTTTCTGTTTCAAATCGACACGTAAAATTATCGTAACTTTATTATCCGCAACAGTAAGAGTATAATGAGAAACGGTCGTTTTGTAAAACTAGGACATTTCAAACGTTGTATGAATAGATGGAGGTATCTCATGTCATCAAGCGTCAAACAAGATTCAGGACGAGAATCCTTCGTCAAAGGAACGCTGCTCTTATCAGCCGGGAACTTGATTTCCCGTGCGCTCGGACTGCTGTACACGTTCCCGTTCCAAGCGATGGTCGGGATTGCCGGTGTTACGTTATACCAAGCGGCATATACGTATTATGCGCTCATGATCGCCATCTCGACGGCAGGGATCCCGGTTGCCGTCTCAAAATTCATCGCCAAGTATAACGCGCTCGGCGAGTATGGGACGAGTCAACGGCTGTTCCGGCAAGGGATGAAGCTGATGCTCGCGACCGGTGTCGTCGCCTTTTTCTTACTCTTCTTTGCCGCTCCGTGGTTGTCGGAGCTCATGGTCCGCAATTCGGAAAATAATCAACAGTATATCGACTCGCTCACGCTCGTCACAAGAAGCGTCAGTTTTGCGCTCTTGCTCATCCCGGCGATGAGTATGGTCCGTGGTTATTTCCAGGGACATCAAGATATGGCCCCGACGGCCATCTCACAAGTCATCGAACAGATCGTACGCATCATGTTCTTGCTCAGCGGAACGATGCTCGTCTTGTTCGTCTTCTCAGACTCGGAGTTCGTTCGTCCGCTCGCTGACACGCTCGGCGGGACGGCGGCGGTCGAGACGACGGAACTGAACGGATTGAAAGTGCTCGCCGTGACGATCGCGACGTTCAGCGCGTTCATCGGTGCGATCGGGAGTATCGTCGTCCTCGCGATGTACTGGCGCAAGCGAAAAGACATTCATCGACAGACCGACAACCCTGAAGGAACGCCGGTCCGTTCGATGAAATCGCTCTTGCTCGAATTGCTCAGCTACTCGATTCCGATCGTCATGGTCGGCTTGTCGACACCACTCTACCAGTTCGTCGATCAGTTGACGATGGTCAACACGCTGCTTAACGCTGGGAAATCGGTGGCTGAGGCGACGTCGGCGTTCGGTTTTTTGACCGGTAACGCCCACAAGATCGTTTTGATCCCGGTATCGATCGCGGCCAGTGTGTCGATGGCGACGATTCCACTCGTCACCCGATCGTTCACACACGGGGACATGGATAAAGTCCGCAATCAAGTCAATCATATTTTCCAAGTATCGTTCTTCGTGACGATTCCAGCCGTCATCGGACTCGTCGCGCTCTCAGAGCCGTTGTTTGGGACGCTCTTCCCGGGTGACCGGGAAGGGTGGGTCTACTTGCTCCATTACGCACCGAGTGCATTCTTCCTCGCCTATTACTCGGTCGCTGCGGCAATTTTACAAGGAATCAATAAACAATACTTCACGATTTTCGCGACAGCGATGGGGCTCTTGACGAAAGTCGTCTTGAACGTCCCGTTCGTATACGCGCTCGGCGGCATCGGTGCCGGTTATGCGACGATTGCCGGATACATCGTGGCGATCATCCTCATGGTGTGGAAGATTCAACGGGCACTTCAGTTCCCATACAAACAACTGTTACGTCGCACGATCCTCATGTTTGCGATGGGTGCGGCGATGTTCGTTGCGGTGTATGGGTCGTTGTTCATCACGCTGAATGACCAACCGAGTTGGAGCAATGACATCGTTGCGACCGTCGTCGGCTTCGGGATCGGGCTCGTCGTGTATGGCTATCTCGGATGGAGAAGCCACTTGGCCGGGAAACTGTTAGGAAAACGATTCCAATATCGGAGGAAAAATAATGCGAATTGATAAGTTGTTAGCCAATATGGGCTATGGTTCACGTAAAGACGTGAAACTGTTATTAAAACAGGGAGCGGTTCGAATCGACGACCAACCTGTGAAAGATGCGAAACGTCACGTCGACACGGACAGTGAGACGGTCACCGTGCTCGGTGAGCCGGTCGAGTACCGTCCGTTCGTCTACTTGATGATGAATAAGCCGGCTGGTGTCATCAGTGCGACCGAGGACAAAGTTGAGTCGACGGTCATCGAATTGATCGACCCGGCTTACGCCCATTACGAGCTGTTTCCTGTCGGTCGTCTCGACAAAGATACGACGGGCCTGCTGCTCATCACGAACGATGGGGCGTTCAACCACGCTCTCATGTCACCGCGTAAACACGTCGACAAGGTGTATATCGCCGAAGTCGACGGTGAGATTGCGGTCGAGGACATCCGCACGTTCGCGGAAGGAGTCGCTCTCGAGGACGGATACACGACGAAACCGGCGCGTCTTGAAGTGCTCAGTCAGACGGGCCAAAAATCGGTCGTTCGCCTGACGTTGTCGGAAGGGAAGTATCATCAGGTCAAGCGGATGATCGCTGCGGTCGGTAAGCACGTCGAACAGCTCGAACGTGTCCAAATTGGACCGCTCGAACTCGATGAATCGTTACAGCCTGGTGAATACCGTGAACTGACTGAAGCAGAAGTCGAACAGTTTTTGTCATGAATCAGGAGTGAAAAGTGAGACCGGATGTCGGAAAGGCATCCGGTCTCATTTTTTATGTAAAAAAAGAGGCCCCGCTCGCGGAACCCCTTGTAATTATATTCAATTTGCCGTCTTCAGTGAACGTTTCGATGACGTCCACGTGCCGCGACTCGGACTTTCTACAAGATTGTTGTATTCAAGTACGTTCAAATCACGCTGGACAGTGCGTGATGTGATGCCGAACTCTTCTACTAGTTCTGAAGTGGTAACGCAATCCCTTTCGTTGATAAATAAATAAATCGACTTAATACGGGTTAGCATACGATCTGTTGAACCTTTCATTGGATGACCTCCCAATGCGTAGAATGGTGAAAGACGAAACCGACGGACGACGAATGAAATATGAAATTGTTATTTTCTAAAATTACATCTTAAGTATAACGCTCCTAAACAGAAAAGCAAGAGAAAAGAACGAACGATTTCAATGTAAAGAACATGTTATGAACGTAAATATCGAATGAACGAACTGTAAATCATCGGTTATAGAGCTTAAAGACGAACGAAAAATTATTTTCGAAATAAATGTTCGTCTTTCTGACATTTGGATATACTAATAAGGGAGAGAACATTCGCAAAGGGGAGATTGACATGAACTGGAGACAAGAAGTCGACTTACGAAAAGATGCGTTTTTAAACGATCTTAAAGGATTACTTACAATTCCGAGCGTGTTAAACGAATCGAAAACAGGACCGAACGAGCCGTTCGGCCCAGAAGTCCGTCAAGCGCTCGACTATATGCTCGAGCTAGGTCAACGTGATGGCTTTATCACAAAGGATGTCGACGGATATGCGGGACATTTAGAATACGGCGAAGGTGAAGAACTCGTCGGCATCTTGTGCCATCTCGATGTCGTACCGGCCGGGGACGGGTGGACATATGGGGCGTTCAACCCGACAATCACCGACGGCAAAATTTTTGCACGCGGCAGCAATGACGATAAAGGACCGACGATGGCTGCCTATTACGGACTGCGGATCGTCAAAGAGCTCGGTTTGCCACTATCGAAACGGGTCCGGCTCATTGCGGGCTGTGACGAAGAGAGCGAGTGGCGTTGCGTCCGTGAGTACTTCAAACAAGAAGAGATGCCGACGTATGGGTTTGCGCCTGACGCCGATTTCCCGATCATCAACGCCGAGAAAGGTCTATACGATGGCGTGCTCAAGCAACTTCCGATTCAGCACGGCACGGGAACGAAACATCACCTCGTCTCGTTCATCAGCGGGGAACGCCCGAACATGGTGCCAGACGTTGCGACAGCGGTGTTGAAAACGAATGAAGTGCTCGAAGACCAATTCGAGGCGTATCTCGAGAAGTATGAAGCGGACGGGACGTGTGTTTTTGAAGAAGGGATGTACACGTTCACAATAAAAGGCGTCGCGGCCCACGCGATGGAACCAGACAACGGGGTGAACGCGGCCTACGTGCTCGCAGGCTTCCTGCTCACGCTCGCGCTCGATATTCAAGGTGAGCGCTACATCGAGTTCGTCCGTCACGTCTTTGCGGACTCACGCGGCATCTCGCTCGGTATTGAAGCGAGCGACGAGACCGGGGATTTGACGATCAACGGTGGCGTCTTCCGCTACAACGACACGGAGCGGATGGCGACGGTCAACATCCGTTACCCGTATACGGCAAAGTTCACGGAACGTCTGCAAAACTTGAAAGAAATCGCGTTGTCATTCGGTTTCGAATTGACGACAAAACACCATATGCCGCCACACCACGTTTCGGAAGACCATCCGCTCGTGACAACATTAGCAGGCGTCTATGAGCGCCAAACTGGTGAATCAGCGCACCTGATGGCAATCGGAGGCGGTACGTATGCCCGCTCGCTCGAAGCCGGCGTCGCGTTCGGCGCGTTGTTCCCGGGAGCGAAAGATGTCGCCCATCAGGTCGACGAGTATATGGAAGTTGAAGATTTATTACGTGCGGCCGCAATCTATGCGGAAGCAATTTATGAGCTCGCTAAATAATAACCTTTGAGAGCTGACTGCATCGGTTGGCTCTCTGTCTGTTAGGAAGGAAGTTGAACGTGAACCAGCAAAAAAAATCGTTTCAATCGATTTATGTCGCCATCTTTTTCGCACAAGGCGCCCTCATCCCTTACATGGCCTTGTTCTTCTCACAAGCACGTTTTGATTTGTCACCAAGTGAGGTCGGGACGATCGTCGCTATCTTGCCCATTTTATCGATTGGTGTACAACCACTCTGGGGCATGCTGGCCGACCGCACGGGCCGAACCCGCGCCTGGTTAATGTTAGCAATGATTGCGGCTGCGGCAATCTCGATCACATTTTTATTTGCGACATCGTACGTCTGGATCATTCTGTTGATGATAGTCTGGTCGATATTTCAATGTGCCCACATTCCGCTCGTCGATATGATGACGCTCGATTACACGTCCCGCGCTAAAATCGATTACGGAGCCATCCGTTTGTTCGGCTCGGCCGGGTTTGCTATCGCGGTCTTCATGATCGGCCGGATTGCGGATACGTCATGGGGGTTATCGAGTACGTTTCTGCTTAGTGCGATCGTGCTCGTCGTCGGAACCGTCGCCTTGAAGCAAATTACGGATACGGGTGTAACCCATACGACGACAGCAGCCCCGTTCGCTTGGTCAGCCATTTGGAATGCACCGTTCGTGGCGTTTTTAGTCGGCGGCATGCTCGTCTTTGGTCCGATTTACGCAAACAACTACTACTTTGGCATTTATGTGACGAGCATCGGCGGCTCGACGACGCTCGTCGGGACGTTGTTTTTAGTGGCGGTGCTCTGTGAGATCCCGTTTATGAAAGTGGCGCATCAAATTGTCGCACGTCTCGGCACTGTCAACGTACTCGCTGGGGCAGCTTTGATTTCAGCGCTTCGGAACGGTTGGCTCGCACTCGAACCGTCGTTGTGGGTCGTTTGGTTGCTCGCCATCGTTCAAGGACTCGTCGTCGGGTTGCTCATTCCGGTTGCACTTCAGTTTGTCCGAAGTCTCGTCAGCTTAAACGTCACCTCGACAGCGATTGGCGTCTATATGGCTGTCACATCGGGCTTGGCGACAGCCGCATTCAATCAGTTGAGCGGGATTATCATTGAAGTAGACAGCATTATCGGTGTATTTTGGATGTACACAGCAGTCAGTGTCATCGGCGCGATTTTATTCTTGGGACTGAGACGGTTCCGTGAGAAAGGATGACGAGCGATGTCGACACATTATTTTATAGCGCTCCCGATTGAAGCGCGACAGTTTGAACAAATCCAACGGGACATCTTACCGTTCTATTCCTATCGCCGGGTTTATCGACCAGAGGAATTTCATTTGACGCTTCAATTTTTAGGGGCATTAGACGATGACCAAGTAGAGGCAGTCAAAGAGATCACTCGAGACGTGGCGCACGAAACGGCGCCGTTCACGTTATATTTTCAGCAGATTGATCATTTTGGGAGACCCGATCGTCCGCGCGTGCTGACAATCATCCCGAATCCGTCTGTAGCGCTTTCGACATTCGTCAGTACACTTCGGCGCAAATTGGCAGAAGAGATTTCAGCAATCGATCGGAAACCGTTCGCAGCACACGTCACCCTTGCAAAGAAATGGGATACCGGCGAGCGGATCCCTTATATCGCACCTGCGTTTGACGTGGAAGAAGCAATCACAGAAGTAGTGCTCTATCGAATCAATCCGACAAAGACTCCTGCCTATGAAGCAGTTGAAGTATTTCCGCTAGCGCATTCAGAGGAGGACACATGGCGATCCCGATTAAAATTTTTGACGTAATTTCTAAATATGAACGGAACATGCTCGATCAATTCAATCGTTTTCAAGAGTATATCGAATCCGATACGGCGCGAATGCGCAGACTCTACGACTCAAATCGGCTAACTCCGCCGGAAATCATGGAGTTTGAAAACCCGTGGTGGAAATTTTGGCGTCGTACGGAGCGCATCGAGCTCGAAGCGAACCCGTTGACGGAAAAACAATTTCAAACGCTGCTCACAAACCGGCGCCGCATCCAAAAGCTTCAATTTGCGTGCGAAGGGGCAACAGAAGCGGACATGCCACTATTAGCTTTTTTGCGGGACTATAGTTATCGGCATATGCTCACAGAATGGAACGAGCATCACTTTTTCATGTATCGTCCTGTCGTCGAGTGGAACGGGGCCATGGTTGAACTAAGCCATATCATCGTTGGGCCGTCGCATATTTATCTCGTTGAATGGCTTGAAGGTGACCGCAGCATCTATCACGTGTCGAAACAGAAGACTTGGATTCATCAACCGCTCAAAGGGGAAAATAAACGTGTAGTCAATCCGCTCATCGCATTGACACGCACCGAAGAAATCGTAAGGCAGTTTCTTCCGTCCTATGATGGGGTCATCCAAAAAGTGGCGTTGGCTCCGAACGGCTATTTCGATCATGTGCCGGAGACACGCGCGACCCAGTTTGTTTCACGGTCGGATTACGACCAATGGATGAAACAAGTCAATGCGAGGGCATCCATCGTGAAAGCCCAACAAATTCGAGATGTGGCGAAACTTCTAGATACGACAGCACAGATGCCGTTTCGACAATTTTTGGATCAGTAGGAGAGGATGGAACGAGTATGTATCACACACCTGATCAACAGGCGACAACGCATGTGACAATCGAGCGGGCAACGCTCCTCTCATTTGAGACGGTTCGACTCGAAGTCATCGCCGAATATGAGTCCATTCCAGTACAAATCGAACAAAATGGGCGCCCTGTTACTTACGTGGTGCTCGAAGAACGATCAACTGAGGCCGGGACGATTGAACGGGACATCCGTCTCGCGCGCCCGGTAACGCTGGAATCGGTTTATACCGTATTTCATCCTGGACATAAAACAATCGTGGTCGTCCCGAGAGAAATTGTCCAGACGAATGAGTTTGAACGCAGATACGCCTACGATGGACCGCTCGGACTCCTCTTTGGCATAAATGTGATTGACGTATTCGTCTGGTCACCTGTCGCTTTCTCGATTTGGGTGACGGTGCATGATGAAGACACGCATCGGGAAATCGAGCGATTTCGGATGATGCGCGGTAGCCGCGGCGTCTGGCATGCCGAGGTGCCAAAAGGTTACGAAGGTTTACTGTACCGTCTTCACGTCAAAACACCGGTCGAAACGAACGATATCGTCGACCCTTACGCGAAAGCCGTCAGCCTGAATGGCGAATTTGGCGTATTGGTCGATGTCGAAGCCGAGATTGCGAAACACGTTGAACCGGTGTTACGGCCGCCGCTCCGAAAAGCGACTGACGCCGTCATCTACGAACTTCATATCCGCGACTTCACGAGCCACCCCGCTTCGACGAGCCGTCTAAACGGATTGTACGGCAGCATCGTCGAAACCGGGATTCGGACGACCGGTGACAAGAGTGCCGGTCTCGATTACTTGAAAGAGTTAGGCGTCACACATTTACAATTGCTCCCGGTGCATGACTTCGGCAGCGTCGACGAGTTGACACGCATGCCTTATAACTGGGGGTACGACCCGATTCATTGGTTCGCTTTAGAAGGGAGCTACGCCTCAGACCCAAGCGCCCCGACAACAAGAGTGCTCGAATATGCCCGAATGGTGAATGAGTTACACAAAACCGGGATGCGCGTCGTCGTCGATGTCGTCATGAACCATGTGTTCATTCGTGAACAGTCGTCGCTTGAAGCGCTCGTGCCGTATTATTATTTCCGGTATGAGCACGACGGGACGGTCGCAAACGGTACCGGTGTCGGGAATGACACAGCGTCTGAACGGTATATGATGCGTCGCATGATTGTCGATTGCATCACTTATTTTGCGACGACGTATCAAGTTGACGGTTTTCGATTCGATTTGATGGGGATCCATGATGTGGAAACGATGAACCAAGTTCGGACGTCGCTTGATAAAGTCGACAGGTCTATCTTGATCTATGGAGAAGGTTGGGATTTGGCGACACCGCTCGGCCCGTCCTTGAAGGCGTCTTCCCACAATGCGGCGCATATGCCACGAATTGGTCATTTTAACGATATGATGCGAGATGCGCTGAAAGGTTCCTCGTTCAACGAGCGCGAGCGCGGCTTCGTATCCGGGAACGAATGGCGGGAGTGGGAACTTCGTGAATGCATCACCGGTGCCGTTCAGATTCCGAACGTCACCGTCGGTCGGTTCCCGAGTCCGCAATATACGATCAATTATGTGGAAGCGCACGATAACTATACGACGTTTGATAAATTGCTGCTCGCTTGTGAGGATACGGATGAGACGACGAGGTTACGGATGCAACGGCTGGCCACGGCGATCGTCATTACGTCACAAGGCGTTCCGTTCCTTCACGCCGGACAAGAGTTCGGTCGGACGAAACAAGGCGTAGAGAACAGCTACAACGCCCCTGATCGGATCAATCATTTTGATTGGGACCTTCGTGACAGTCGGGCGACAGAAGTGGAGTATGTGAAAACGCTGCTCAAGTTACGCCGGCGCCACACGTGTTTCCGATATGATACCCGGCAAAAAGTAGTCGAGCAGTTCAAGTTTCTCCCGTCGCCGCCTGGTGTGATCGCTTACGAACTGACAGCAAGCCATTCTTACGATGCTTGGCAGCGAGTGCGTGTGTATTTGAACGGGACGTTCGAGCAAGTGACGTTCCAAGCCGAAGGCGACTGGAACGTATACGTGCAAGGGGATAAGGCGAGTTTGACGCCGATTGTTCGAAACCCGAGTCAGATTCAAGTCGAGTCGTTGTCAATGACGATTATCGCGTGTTAATATTGTGATTGTATCTTTTTAACTTCCAATGAGATTTGAGCGTGATGAACATGTATTCAGATATAATCGGTGCCCTCGGTGAAGAGTGGACAGTGGCTTCCGCAGGCGGGATTACGGGTGAAGCGTACGTAGCGACGACGCACCAACAAAAAATCTTTGTTAAACGGAATTCGTCTCCATTTTTAGCGATTCTATCCGCCGAAGGCATCGTCCCGAAACTATTGTGGACGAAGCGGATGTTCAACGGAGACGTTCTCAGTGCCCAACAGTTCATCGAAGGTCGCGAGTTATCGCCTGCCGACATGGAGCGTTCCGAAGTGGCGGCGCAACTCGGAAAGATCCATCATTCGAAAGAGCTATTATTCATGTTACAGCAGTTAAACCATACACCGGTCACTTCAGAACTGTTGTACCGGCAATGTGCCGCCTATGAGCAAGATGAGGCAGATGAGACGATCGATGAGGCGGTCCGTTGGTTATCAGACCATCGGCTGCCCGATGACGAGCGCGAACTAGTCGTTTGTCACTCTGACCTCAATCACAATAATTGGATTGAGGATGAGTCGGGACTTCTTTATTTGACCGATTGGGACGACGCCATTATCGCGGATCGCGCGTTTGATTTGGCGATGGTCGTCTATAGCTATGTCGATGAAGTCGATTGGGAAGAGTGGTTCAGCCATTACGGGATCACGCTGACCGCCGATCTGCATTACCGAATGCACTGGTACGCGATTGCCCAGACGGTGTTGACCATCTATGGTGAACAGAGCGCCATGGCAAGAGCTGAAGGTTTGACCGTGCTTCGTGAGCTTCTCGACGAAGCGGATGAACGGACGCAATGAAAAAAGGGATGGCTCACGAATGTGAGTCATCCCTTTCGATATACATCAGACATCTTCAGGTTTCATAAAGTACGCCCAGACGAACGTAGCGATGACGGCGCCGAAAAACGTGAGCGGGGCCGCATAAAAGATTAAGAATTGATCTAACGTGCTCATTGATTTAACCTCCTTGTGAGGGATGATTCATGTTCATTAAACAATGATTTCGTGTATAATCGCAAGGGGACTGCTCGCGTGAAGCGGCTCAGTCAGCAGAAACTTGAACATTTCATGAACGAAAGGTAGGATTTCAATGCGCTTACGCCATAAACCTTGGGCTAAAGACTATATGCAAGCCCAAGAACATGTATTTATCACGAATCCCAAACAGTTGAAAGGGAGTTGGAAAACCGAATTCGGTAACGACAATCCACTCTTTATCGAGGTCGGTTCTGGGAAAGGGCAATTCGTTCTCGGGATGGCCCAACAGTTCCCGGACGCCAACTTTATCGCCATCGAGCTATTCGAGAGCGTTGCCGTCTCGATCGTCCAAAAACTCGTCGAAACGCCGATGCCAAACGTACGCGTCTTGACCGTCGATGCGAAGCAACTCGTCGATTACTTCGAAGCAGGGGAAGTCGACCGCGTTTACTTGAACTTCTCGGACCCTTGGCCGAAGACGAGACATGCGAAGCGTCGCTTGACGTATAAGACGTTTTTAGCCACATACGAAGCGATTCTGCCTCGCGGGGGCGAAATCCACTTTAAGACGGACAACCGAAGTCTGTTCGAATATTCGCTCGAGAGCATGAGCCAATACGGCATGTACTTCACGGATATTTCACTCGATTTGCACGCAAACGAACCGGGTGACAACGTTCGTACCGAGTACGAAGAGCGCTTCAGCGCCATGGGTCAGCCGATCTACCGGATGGAAGCAGCGTTCCGACCGAAAATTTGACACGCTTTTTTCTTATTTTGATAGCATTTTCTTCACACTTTTTTCTTTCTTCTTGGTACAATAGGAATGACGCTAAATTGGAATTAGAGAAGGGGGAATATGGGGATGTTGAAAAAAGCATGGGCAAGCCTGCTTGCAGTAATCTTCATTCTAACAATCGCACCACTCAATACCTCGGCAAACGAGGCGTTCTTAGACGCACTCGAAGAGGATTTGAAAGCGACGCATTACGACTATAAAGAAGGAACGGCTAAAATCGTCAAAGAAGAGACGCTCACGCACTCGAACGGCAACGAAGTCATCGCAGCGGTCGTCGAACTCGATACGGTACGTGACGGCATCTTCATCACACGTAAGACGGAGTTCCATTATTACGATGCGACGGACAACAAGATTCTTGCAACGGCTGACCTTGTCGAAGTCGAAGGTGCGACCGAGTTTTCGGACGCGAACATCGACATGCTCGGTCAACAGATCATCTACTGGCTGCCGGTCTTGATCATGTTGCTCTTAATCGCGGTTCCGGCGCTCATTCTTTTCTTCGTCGTACCACGCTTCTACTCGACGACAGATTACATGAATCCGATTTATGAGAAAAACGATAATCCACGTTAAAAAAGAGCCGAGAGGCTCTTCAGCTTGTTGACTAACATCAATAGAATCGCTCGTCCTTCCGGCGCCCACGCTTTCCTGCAGGAGTCGGGGCGCAGGAAGGACGAGCAACGCAAACGGTCGCCATTTGGCGGCCGTTTGTCTTTTTCTGAGGCCTCGATGGCCGACGAGAAAAGCCCTGGATATGTTCTTAGAACCGATGAAAACGGAAAACGGTATGTATGGACCGTCACCGCCTCCGAACAGGAAGGGAATCATCATGAACCGATCCGCACCGACGCCTCGTTAGACCAGTTGGTCCCGAAAAACCACCTCGTCCGTAAGATTGACCGCCATGTCGACTTCTCCATCGTCCATCGCGCCAACCTTATGGCAGCCACCGCATAAAACATGAAGAAGTTGGCCAGTTCACTGGCCTGGAGAGACTGTATACATACCATTTTTTCAATCTTGTGCCGGGCAGAGCGCCTCAAGGTCATCGAACATAAAAAAAGATGAACCAATTCGCTTTTCGCGAATTGGCTCTTTTTTTACGTCATTTTCAACTGTTCCATAATTTGATCAAGACCCATGCCGTTTCCTGAAGAGACGGCTGCGACGAACGCGCTCTCGACAATCGGGCCGTCATAGAACTTGATTTTCTTATCGCCTTCATACATATCGATGGCAAGCTCAGCGTTCATCGTCGCCGATCCGATATCGGACAGGATGAGTGCCTCTTTGCCGACGGTTTCGATGGCCTCGAGGATACGGGTCACATCGGTTCCGATACTGCCGTCTTCTAGTCCGCTCGCAAGATGAATCGGAACGGCTGGAGCCATCTCTTTCATCAAATCTTGAATCCCTTCACCAATTTTAGCGCTATGCGAAACGATGATGAGCTCTACGATGTCAATCGACCTCCTTCATGATCGCTTTCAAGACGATTGAACTGGACAACGCGCCAGGGTCGATTGTACCGCGAGAGTTCTCTCCGAAGTATGAGGCGCGGCCTTTCGTCGCCAGCATCCCCTCCGTCTCATTGACGAGATGATCCAACTTTGAGGTGAAATCATCTGATTCACTCAAACCGTCTAAAAATGGCTCCCAGACGTCGACCATTGTCTTTTGCCCGGCGGTGGACTTGCCACGAGCTTTGATCGCAGCCGTCCCTTCCTCTAGCGCTTCTTTCACGAGCGCGAAGTCGGCCTCGGTCGCGTCACCAAATTTCGGTGCTGCTTTGACGAATGCCGAACCGTAGAGTGGACCGGCCGCACCACCGACTTTTGACATGAGCGTCATCCCGACTTTCTTACTCAACTCACCGAGAGAAGCGTACTCATCGTCGAGGATTGCAACGACTGCATCAAAGCCGCGTGACATATTGATGCCGTGGTCACCGTCCCCGATCGCCCGGTCTAGGTCTGTCAGTGTATCTTTATTCGCTTCAATCTCAGATTGGGCATGGCGTAGCGCTTGTTTGAACCCTTCAATCGTCAACATCGATTAAACACCTCGTTTGTTAGATTTTGAAACCGAGCGCCGCTGATGGCGCGTCAAGATAACTTGTCAATTCATCGTCGAGCGGTAACAGGGTGATGGAGAAACCATGCATCTCGAGAGATGTCATATAGTTACCGACGTATTTACGTTTTAACGTGTAACCAGCTGCTTCTAATTTTTTGGCAACGAAGTGGTACGTCACGTAAAGCTCAGACAGCGGTGTCCCACCCATACCGTTGACCATGACGGCGACTTCTCCAGGCTCGACTTCTTTTGTCAAATGTTCGAGTAGGTCGTCGACAATCGAATCGACGTCGGTCGTCGGTTTCCGTTCGACACCGCGCTCGCCGTGAATCCCGATTCCGATTTCCATCTCTTCCTCGTTCAGGTCAAAGCCGGGTTTACCGCTCACGGGCATGTAGCACGGCTCGACCGCCATTCCCATCGAGCGGACGTGAGATGCGACTTTCTCGGCAAGCGCTTTCACTTCTTCCAATGACTTCCCGCTCGCTGCTGCGGCTCCGGCAATCTTATGCACGAACACCGTGCCCGCTACGCCACGGCGGTCTTCTTTATTCGCAATCGCGACGTCATCAGCGACGACGACGTGATCGACTTTGATCCCTTCGGCGTCGGCGAGTTCGCCGGCTAGTTCAAAGTTCATGACATCACCAGCATAGTTTTTGACAACGAGTAACACACCATTGCCGCCGTCTGCCGCTTTGATGCCTTCGAGTACCATGTCTGGGGTCGGGGACGTGAACACTTCACCACAGACAGCGGCGTCGAGCATCCCATCGCCAACGTAACCGGCGTGTGCAGGTTCATGCCCGCTTCCGCCACCTGAGACGAGTCCGACTTTTCCGGACTTGGCGCCGTCCGCTCTGCAGATGACGTTCACCCCTTCGACGCGACCGTACAGTTCAGGATGGGCGTGGACCATCCCTTCGACCATTTGCGACACAAGTTCACTTGCTTCACCAATCAGTTTTTTCACGTGGGATCACTCCTTTTTAAGTTTGAAAACTACCATTCTCAATTTTCCACTCTTTCGAACGGACTAAACAAAAAAGTCGGCGAATTGTTTCGCCGACTTTGTTTCATGCATATTCAAGTAAAGCGCCAGTCTCTGAATCGACCGTGAATTGGTACGTTTTTTCTTCGTCGCTCTCGAGGACCGAAATCCCGCCTTTGTAAACATCATACTCACGACCGTCATAAGTATAAATCTCTGGTGATGCCGAGATCCATGCGCCTTGGACGTGACCTTTCGCTGAGAACGCCCGTTTCGTGTACTCGAGCGCATCTTCAGCCGATAAGCTTCGTTCATCTAACACTTTTTTCGTCATAAGTGCGGCAACGACGGCAACCCCGATTCCAACTAACCAATACCTTTTCTTCATATGACTACCTCCCCTTGAACTATGGCTATCACATACATCGTACCAAAACCTGTACCCCATTGGAATGAAAAGCATTCGCTTCCATCGAAATATTCTGTATATAATGAGACCAGAACGAGTGAAAGGATGAAATAAAATGGAACAAAAAACGAGAGAATTATTTAAGACGTTGACAGAATTGCCAGGAGCGCCTGGTTTCGAATCAGAAGTTCGGCAATTTGTCCGCGATCGGATAACCCCGCACGTCGATGAAGTGATGACGGACGGAATCGGTTCAATCTTCGGGAAACGAGTCGGGGACGAGTCGGGACCACGCATCATGGTCGCCGCTCATATGGATGAAGTCGCGTTCATGGTCACACGGATTACAGAGAACGGCATGCTGTACATACAACCGCTCGGCGGCTGGTGGAGCCAAGTGCTGATGGCACAACGGTTCGACATCATAACATCGAACGGGAAAATCCCGGGTGTCGTCGCCTCGACGCCTCCGCATTTACTCGGGCCTGAGGCACAGAACAAACCGATGGAAATCAAGCAGATGTTCATCGATATTGGTGCCGACTCAAAAGAAGAGGCGGAGTCATGGGGCGTCCGGCCAGGAGTTCCTGCCGTGCCGACGAGTGAATTCACTCCGCTCCACCATCCGAAAAAAATTATGGCCAAAGCATGGGACAACCGCTACGGCGTCGGTCTCGCCGTCGAGTTGCTCGAAGAAACGACCAAAGCAGATCACCCGAACATTTTGTTCTCGGGTGCGACTGTCCAAGAAGAAGTCGGCCTGCGCGGGGCCCAGACGGCTGCCGAGATGATTCAGCCGGACGTCGCGCTCGTGCTCGATGCGTCGCCAGCCAATGATGCTTCCGGCAATAAGACGGAATTCGGTCAGCTCGGCGAAGGTGCGCTCATCCGGATTCTTGACCGCGTCATGGTCATGTCTCCTGAGATGCGTGACTTCTTGCTCGATACAGCGTCAGATGAAAACATTAAGACACAATACTTCGTGTCACCAGGTGGGACGGACGCAGGTCGTATCCATATGAGTGGGCAAGGTGTGCCGACCGCCGTCATCGGCGTCGCAGCCCGTTACATTCATACGCACGCCTCGATTTTGCACACGGATGACTACGATGCGGCCAAAGCGCTTCTAAAAGCGCTCGTCAAACGGTTAGACCGTTCGACGATGGAAACGCTTCGCGCATCCCGTTAATGAACGACGCCACTTTAACCGAGTGGCGTTTTTTTCTGTTGATATTTACCGGGAAAAGATTATACTGATAAAAGTGTGAAGACAGAAACTTTACGACTGACAAGACAATGGAAAGAGAGGTGAATCCCATGCTCAAGAAGAAAGGGATCACGCTCAGCCCGTCACTCTACTTTGTGACGGCGCTCAGCTATATGGCACTCGGATTATTCAGTACACTCATTATCGGTTTGATCATGAAGACGATTGGCGGACAACTGCTCGATACGAGCGTCGCCGCCCTCGGTGATACACTCCAACAAATCGGAGACGTCGCCATCAGTTTGACGGGACCAGCCATCGGGATTGCGATCGCCTATGCGCTCCAGGCTCCGCCACTCATCTTGTTTTCAGCGCTCGTCGTCGGGACGTTCGGCTATGAGTTCGGGCCGGCGGGTAGTTACGTCGCGACGCTTCTTTCGGTCGAACTGGCCAAACTCGTTTCGAAGTCGACGAAGCTTGATATTTTAGTGACGCCATTCACGACTATCGCGATCGGCTACTTGAGTGCGACGTATATCGGGAAATATGTCGGTCTGTTCATGACCCAACTCGGCACGTGGATCGAGTGGGGGACTGAACAACAACCGCTCGTTATGGGCGTCATCGTCGCGACGCTCATGGGTCTCGCGTTGACGGCCCCGATTTCAAGCGCGGCCATCGCGCTCATGCTCGGGCTTAGCGGGATCGCCGCCGGTGCGGCGACGGTCGGTTGTGCGGCCCAAATGGTCGGGTTCGCGATCACGAGTTACCGTGACAACGGCATCGGCGGATCGGTTGCTCAAGGGATCGGCACGTCGATGCTTCAAGTCGGGAATATCGTCAAAAATCCATGGATCCTACTGCCCCCGACGGTTGCCGGTGCGGTGCTAGCCCCGATCGCCATCTTGTTGTTTGAATTAGAGAGTGTCGCGGCCGGAGCCGGGATGGGGACGAGCGGCCTCGTCGGTCCGATCGTCATGCTCGAAACGATGGGCTTCAGTTGGCATACGTTGATCGTCGTCTTCGGTTTCTTGATCGTCGGTCCGGCCATACTCAGCTATGCGGTATATCAAGTATTGACCCGGATGAACCGGATTCAGCCGAATGATATGAAAATCGAATATTGAACCGACACACAAAAATAAGCGTCTCGCCAAGTTGCGAGACGCTTATTCATATGACGCCGAGCAGATCACCAGCCGAAGAAGTTACGGACGGTCTCGACGGTTTCGCGCGGGATTCTAAAGCTGACGAAGAACAGCGTGAGTATCAATGCGTAGATGGGAAGTAAAAAACGTTTCCTGACAATCGGCAAGTAGCGAACGAGGCGTTTCAATCCACGTTCTACGATGTAAATGATGGCGAATCCAACGATGAGCCAAATGAGAATTTGACTTCGTGTCTTATCTGTATCGATGAACAAGTACCCGTAGCGGAGAATGGAGAGCATTCCGACGGCGCCGACGAGCTGTTCGAGTGGGTGTTTCATATCCGGATTTAATTGTTCACGCGTCCATTTTGTCATATCGTCACCTTTTTCAAATAGTCTTCGCCCTTGATTATAGCAAAACACGAGAGCGGATTGTGAGAACGGACTTATGCTATCATTAACGTGGAAAATAGAACAGGAGTGATGAAGATGAAACGACTGACAACGATGACTGAATATACGGAAGCGAAGCAAGGGAAAAGTGTGTTCATGTTCTCAGCGACATGGTGTGGCGATTGCCGCTTCCTCGATCCGTTCATGCCCGAACTGGAGTCAAAGTTCAACGAGTGGACGTTCTACTACGTCGACCGTGACGAATGGATGGAACTCGCACAAGAACTCGATATTTTCGGGATTCCGAGTTTTGTCGCCTTTAACGGTGGGCAAGAAGTGGACCGCTACGTCGGACGCGAACGTAAAACGCCGGAGCAAGTCGAAGCATTTCTTAGCGAGTTAGGGTGATCTAGATGGAACGGAATGAACTGCGGCGAGCGATCGAACGTCAATTCACTGACGGGTATCGGACGTCTTATGACAGAGAAAATGAAGTGTTGCGAATCGAACGGGCAGCTGACCGGTTCGGCGTCAACATTCGACTGGCCCCACTTGTTGCCAAAGCAAAAGTGCGCGGCAATATTGCGGTTGAAGAAATCGTCGACTATATAAAGACGGCCCTTACAGCAGACCAAGAGATTGAATTAGTCGGCAACGAAGCCCAAATTTTCCCGGTCATTCGGGCCGGTTCGTTCTCGACAGAAACAAAAACCGGACAAGCGCTCGTCATGACACCTCATACGGCGGAGACGGCAGTCTACTATGCCCTCGACCTTGGCAACGGGTATCGTTTGATTGAAGAGCGGCATTTGAATATGACGATGACGAAAGAGCGAGTCGATCAAGTGGCGCGGGATAACGTGAAAAAGTTACCGACCGACTTAAAAGAAGACGATGTCGCCGGCAACAAATTCTATTTCCTGTCTGCCCGTGACGGCTACGAGGCGTCTCGTATCCTCAATGACGAATTTTTACGGGTCATGGATCGACGAATCGAAGGAGACATGTTAGTCGGGGTGCCGCATCAAGATGTGATGATCATCGCCGATATCCGGAACGATCAAGGATACGACGCGATGCAACAGCTCATGTTCGACTTTTTTACGAACGGACGCGTCCCGGTGACAGCTCTCGCGTTTCATTATGAGGACGGCGTTCTCGAACCAATTTTTATTGTTGGAAAAAAGAACCCACCAACGGACGCATAATCTGCTAAACTATTTGTGTCTAGTTTGAAAGAAGGGGCGTATTTACGTATGCAAATTAATGCTTTTTATAACCGTGAAGGAATTGGCGATGTTCTCATGGTGTTGTTAAAAGAAGGTGATCGCCATCATCAAGTCGTCGAACGAAAAGACGATGTCGCCATCGTTAAAGCGGCGGACGGATCAGTGAACGGCTACAACGTGTTCAATGCGAGTAATTATTTCAATGTCAGTGACTGGCATGGGTCGGTCGACTTGACGGCAGAATTGATTGAGACGCTCGGTGTCATTTTACGCAAGCAAAATATCGAAGCGGATTTATCGGGCGTCGACTTCACACCGACGTTCGTTGTCGGTTATGTCGAATCGGCTGAGAAACATCCCGATGCGGATAAATTATCGATCTGCCAAGTCGAGATCGATCAAGGTACGGTTCAAATCGTTTGTGGAGCACCGAACGTTGCGGCCGGGCAGAAGGTCGTCGTCGCGAAACCAGGAGCGGTCATGCCGTCTGGTCTCATTATCCGGCCGTCTAAACTCCGTGGCGAGAGCTCGCACGGGATGATTTGTTCAGCACGCGAGTTGAACCTTCCTGATGCGCCGCAAGAAAAAGGGATTTTAGTGTTAGATGACGAATATGAAGTAGGGAAAGCATTTGAAATCGGTCGCTAAACTCGACCGATTTTTTGCTAAATGAGGATTGAGCGAAAAAGCGAGGAATCAAGTATGGATGCATATGAACGTTCATTAAAACAGCAAGCAGAGCGAATTCGGCGCGAACTATCCCAAGAAGGGAAGAAGAGTGCGCCTGCACCAAAACCTGAACCAACGGGCGAGTTTATTCCGTCTGACGTCCCATCTCCGATTTATGGATATGCGCGACCGAAACCAAAGATCAACTTACCGACCGAGCATTCGCCCGAGACGAGAGACGATCTGTCCATCAATCAAAGCGAGCCTGATATTGATCCAGAACCATCGACTGTAGTGCCTGCTAACGAGGAAATAGTCGTCGACGAACCTGTGCAAGTTACAGAATCTTTCGTTCCAGACGAGGTTGTCGTGGAAGTGAACGAGTCGATGGAGTCACCATTCGTGGTAGAGGAAACGGTCTCGGCAGAACATCAGACTGTTGCCGAGCCTTCTGAGCCAGAAGAGACGACTATTTCCCCGGAAACGTCTGACGTGAGCGCTGATGAGTCTTCTGTGTCGGAGGCCGACAACGCATCCGACTCGTTGAGTGATCTGAAACCGTTACTCGGAGACGTATCTATTTTAGAAGACGGTTTTGCCTCTGTGTTCATGGGTTCGACCCATTTGAAAACGTCAAAGATCGTCGTCCGTGAAGAAAAAGAAGAGGCAGCTTCAGCGGACGTTTCAATCGGAGTGACATCGGTCGAAGAAGTAGCTCCTGTCGTCGAGGATGTTGCAAAAACATTACAGACCGATACCGACGAGCCCTTTCACGCTCTTGACGAAGCCGAGTTGACACCTGCTGTCAACGTGTCTTACAAAGCGGATAGCCCTCCATTGAACGTCATGATGACTCCGCAAGACCGGATGGCGATGTACCGCAGCCGACGCCTTGCTCAAAAAAACAATAATCTGTAATAGCACGACTCCATGAGTTTTGCTATAATGACAAAGGTTTGTCGCTTTTTCTGCAAACCGCAATGAATTAGGGGGGCTATTTACAGATGAACCGTTATCACTTCGTCGGAATTAAAGGAACGGGCATGAGTCCTTTAGCTCAAATTTTAAATGATATGAACAATGAAGTCCGAGGTTCGGACGTTGACAAAACATTTTTTACAGAAGAAGCATTGAAACGGAAAGGTATCGAAATTCTTCCGTTTGATCCTGAAAATATTACTGAAGGTCAAATCGTCGTTCAAGGAAATGCGTTCACTGACGATCATCCTGAAATCTTGCGCGCGCGTGAGCTCGGTTTGACGATTTATAAATATTACGAGTTCCTTGGTGAACTAGCGGATCATTATACAAGTGTCGCCATCACAGGATCGCATGGAAAGACGTCTACTACGGGTCTGCTCGCTCATGTCATGCGTGGGATTGAGCCGACATCATTCTTGATCGGAGACGGTACGGGCGAAGGCGTGGAAGACTCGAAAAACTTCGTGTTTGAAGCGTGTGAGTATAAGCGTCACTTCCTTTACTATCGCCCAGACTATGCGATTATGACGAATGTCGATTTTGATCATTCAGATTATTTCTCTGGCTTAGACGATGTCATTGATGCGTTCCAAGAAATGGCGAAACAAGTGGAAAAAGGTATTATCGCTTGTGGTGACGATGAGAATCTTCAACAGATTCAAGCGAACGTGCCGATCGTCTATTACGGGTTTGGTGCCCATAACGATTTCCGTGCCGAAAACGTGAACTCGACGGATAACGGGACGACGTTTGACGTCTATTTGCGTGACGATTTCTATGGGACGTTCCGCATTCCGGGATATGGTAACCACAGCGTCTTGAACGCCCTTGCCGTCATCGCGACGTGCGACTACGAGAACTTATCGAAAGATCTTGTGAAAGAGCGCCTCGAGACGTTCAACGGCGTTAAACGCCGTTTCAGTGAATCGACGCTCGATGGGCAAGTCCTGATCGATGATTACGCGCATCACCCGCGCGAAATCAGTGCCACCGTCGAAGCGGCACGTAAAAAGTATGCCGGACGGGAAGTCGTCGCGATTTTCCAACCGCATACGTACACGCGTCTCAAGTCGTTTATGGATGACTTCGCGTCATCACTCGCCGAAGCGGACGCCGTTTATTTGTGCGACATCTTTGGTTCGGCCCGAGAACAAGAAGGAACGGTCACGATCGAAGACCTTCAATCGCGGATCGACGGTGCGAACGTATTGAAACGTCCTGATGTCGGCGTTCTCCGTCAACATCGCGATGCGGTCTTGTTGTTCATGGGAGCAGGAGATATTCAGACGTATCAACGCGAGTATGAGAACTTCGTCAAACTCGAAGCGTAAGTTGTGAGCGGATGGCCCGGGCCATTCGCTTTTTTTGTGTTTAAACTCGATTAAAGAAGGAAATAGTATTATCGACTGAACACAGAAAAGGAGATGTTAAGGATGGCAAGCCAAGGCTCATTGAATACGTTGAACAAAGAGGTGGCCAACTACGGCCTATTATTCGTCAAACTTCATAACTACCACTGGTATATTAGCGGACCTCACTTCTTCACATACCATGAAAAATTAGAGGAGCTTTACAACTTGGTCGCTGAGCTGTATGACGATGTCGCCGAGCGTTTACTCATGAATGACGGGGAACCGTATGCGACGATGAAAGAGTACTTAGAGCACTCGACACTACAAGAAGGTGATCGTCACGCCGATACAGAACAGATGATCAAAGACGTGATCAATGATTTCAAACAAATCCGTCAAGAGATGCAAGATGCGATGGAAAACTTTGAAGACGGGGACGAAGCGATCGAAGATACGTTCGTTTCCCACATCGAGCGTCTCGAAAAAGAAATTTGGATGATGTCTGCTGCTCTCGGCAGAAAGACGAAACTATAATGAAAAGGTGCGCCAATTGTAGGCGCACCTTTTTTCGTTCATTTTAAGTTTTCTGGATTCAACGGTTGTAACGTGTCGACGACGAAACGGCCGTCTTTCCGGATCAAGACGTCGTCAAACCAAATCTCACCGCCGCCATAGTCAGGACGTTGGATATTGACGAGGTCCCAATGGATGGAAGAGTTGTTGCCGTTATAGGCATCGTCATACGCTTGTCCCGGGGTAAAATGGAAACTGCCATCGATTTTCTCATCGAATAAAATATCTTTCATCGGGTGTTGGATGTAAGGGTTCACGCCGATCGCAAATTCGCCGACGTAACGAGCTCCTTCGTCCGTATCGAACACTTCATTGATGCGCTCGGTATCGTTCGCTGTCGCTTCGACGATTTTTCCGTCTTTAAATGTCAGCGTCACGTTCTCGAACGTAAAACCGTGGTACGGCGATGGGGTGTTGTACGTGATGACGCCGTTGATTGAATCTTTGACCGGTGCGGTGAACACTTCTCCGTCCGGGATGTTCATTTGACCTGAGCACTTGATGGCTGGGATGTCTTTGATTGAGAACGTGAGCTCCGTGCCTGGTCCTTTAATCGTGACACGGTCGGTTTGGTCCATGAGCGTGACGAGTGCGTCCATAGCCCGGTCCATCTTGCCGTAATCGAGTGTGCAGACGTTGAAATAGAAGTCTTCGAACGCCTCCGTCGATTTTCCGGCGAGTTGGGCCATCGACGGTGATGGATAACGTAAGACGACCCATTTCGTCCCTTTGACGCGATCTTCCGTATGCATTTTACCGATTGTGGCGCCGACAAGCTTTTGTTGCTCGGCGGGAACGTCCGACAGCTCGTTAATGTTATCACCCGCACGGAGACCGATATAGGCGTCCATTGCTTGCATTTGCTTGCGTTCGATGTCGGCCATCAACTCGAGTTGTTCCTTGCTTGCTTGCGTGTATAACTTCCGCAAGATACGGCTTTCTTTCAACAAGACGAACGGATGCCCCCCGGCTTCGTACGCTTTTTCGACCAGTGCCTCGACGAGCGACTCCTCGACGCCGAAATTCTCGATGAGAACGCGTTCGCCTGGCTTTAATTCGGTTGAATAATTGATCAATCCGTCTGCCAATTGTGTGATTCTTGGATCTCTCATACAAACACCCCTTAAACTTTTTTTAATTTATTTCTATTTTAGTGTAATCGAAAACATAAAAACGGGTAAAGGAATAATCAGACCGGATGGCGAAAACGGTAGTGACAAATCTTTTCAGTCATAATGGTGCTATAATGAAACCACCAGATAATCGAACAGGAGGAATGGACGAATGGAAATCACCTTAGGAGGCATTGCAGGGCTCATCGCAGCACTTGCATTTGTCGTACTCGTATTTTTCTTGGCTCGTGTCTTGTCGAACGTCAATCGCACACTCGGCAGCGTCGCGAATACGACAGAAAATTTAGAACGTCAGTTGGATGGCATTACAATGGAAGTGACGGCGCTCTTACATAAGACGAACCGTCTCGTAGATAACGTGGAAGAGAAGACAGAGTTGCTCGCACCGGTGGCACATGCCCTGGATGAGCTCGGCACATCGCTAAATGAAGTGACCGAGTCGGTACGAACAGTTTCTTCATCTGTTCACGTGGCAGCAGACGAAAATAAAGACCAAATTGCCCAAGCCGTACGTTGGGGCTCGGTCGCAGTAGAATTATTTAAGAAAAACAAAACAGAAACTTCTTCAGAAGAGCGCCCGTCACGCCGTCGTGGCCGCCGGGAGCGTAAACAAGACACGCCATCGGTCTCACCAGGATTAATCGCGACAGACGATACAATCAAATCATAACAAGCCCAAGGAGGATATATTATGACATACGTTAAAAAAGACCAAACAAATCAAGATCAGCAATCAAGCGGCGGGTTCCTAGCCGGCGTCGTCCTCGGCGGTATCATCGGTGCAGCCGTTGCCTTGCTAACCTCGCCAAAAAGTGGACGCGAAGTACGTACTTATCTCGATGAGAAAACATCGACTTCACGTGAACGCTTGACCGTCAAATCAAAAGAAGTACGTGAAAAAGCTGAGCCGGTCGTCGGGGAATGGATCAAAGTAGCGAGCGACAAGGCTGCTCCGGTCCTCAATCTCGTCAAAGATAAGGCACGCGAGGCTGCTGAACTGAAACAGCAAGTCGACGAAGATGAACTCTCAATCGAAGAAGCGATGGAAAAAGCGGATCAGCTCGTCGCGGAAGCGGAAGCCGAAGTGAAAGAACAGCTCGATCAAGCAGCAGAAGAGACGTCAAGCGAAGCAACAAAACAAGCTGACACGGACGCTAAGCCAGAATCGGCCCAATCAAAAGGCGAATCAAACTCGAAAGCGAACAAATCGAACACGAATAAGTCGAATGCGAGCAAGCAAGAGCCGAAGAATAGTCGCGACGAGTCGACGAACTATGAGTCGGATTTCGAGGCACCTGTCAAAGACTTGCTCGACGATGAATCAAAACAAGAGCTGAAAGAATTGAAGAACGACTTGAAGAACGGCAATAAATAATGCGTCAAGTGTCCGGACAATCCGGACACTTTTTTTGTGGATTTTGTGTCACAGCCCATTTGTCTATGACAAAGCGAATAAAGTTCGCTATAATTAAGATTCTGGAAAGAACGGATTAGGAATGAGAGGGAAATTATGAGTCCACAAGATCAATTGAATCGATTACGTCGTGAAATGGATGAGTTGAACCGTGAGATGCTCGACTTGATTAGTCGTCGTGGAACGCTCGCGGTCGAAATTGGAAAAGTGAAACGTCTTCAAGGTGTGGAGCGGTATGACCCGGTTCGAGAACGAGAAATGTTAGATTTCATCGCCGCCTCGAATCCCGGTCCTTTCGAGACGTCACGCCTTCAGCATTTGTTCAAAGAAATGTTTAAAGCGTCTGCCGAGTTGCAAGGAGAAGACCGAGATAAAACGTTGCTCGTGTCGCGCAAGCGTCAAGCCGAAGATACGATCGTCACATTGAAAGATGTAGTCATCGGTAACGGTCGGCCGCAATTGATTGCCGGTCCATGTGCGGTCGAATCGTTCGAGCAAGTGAATGCAGTGGCTGAGAAGTTAGCGTTGTCCGGCGTGAAAATCATGCGCGGCGGCGCCTATAAGCCGCGGACTTCACCGTACGACTTCCAAGGTCTCGGATTTGAAGGGCTCAAACTGTTGAAACAAGCGGCCGATCGCCACGACTTGCGTGTCATCTCAGAGATTATGACACCGGGTGCGGTCGAGTCAGCGCTGCCTTACGTCGATATCATTCAAGTCGGGGCGCGCAACATGCAAAACTTCGATTTGTTGAAAGAAGTCGGAAAGACGTCAAAACCGGTTCTACTGAAGCGGGGTCTTGCGGCGACGATCGAAGAATTCATCTATGCGGCAGAATACATCATGGCGAGCGGCAATAGCCAAGTCATTTTGTGCGAACGCGGCATCCGGACGTATGAGCGGGCGACACGTAACACGCTCGACATCACGGCCGTGCCGATTTTAAAACAAGAAACACATTTACCGGTCATGGTCGATGTCACCCACTCAACGGGACGACGCGATTTGTTGCTTCCTGCAGCGAAAGCGGCGCTCGCGGTCGGGGCCGACGGCGTCATGGTCGAAGTGCACCCGAATCCGGCAATCGCCTTGTCTGATGCCCAGCAGCAGCTTGATTTCGATCAATTTGATCAGTTCATCGATGGGCTCACAGCTCAGTTCCCTCAACTTGATTTGGTTAAAAAATAAGCTTTCCAATTGGAAACGTTTTATATAGCGTGAAGACAGGGTAAAATGATGACAGATACCTGTCTTCCTTTTTTGATACGTTTTTTGAAAATCGTTTGAAAATCATTGCTTGTAGGAGGAGTTTTAATGAATAGTAACAATATCACAATCTATGACGTCGCACGCGAAGCAGGGGTGTCGATGGCGACCGTCTCACGTGTCGTCAATGGAAACCCGAACGTGAAGCCGACAACCCGTAAAAAAGTACAGGAAGCAATCGATCGACTCGGCTATCGTCCGAACGCCGTCGCACGTGGTCTCGCGAGTAAAAAGACGACAACAGTCGGCGTCATCGTGCCAGACATCTCAAACATCTTCTTTGCTGATTTAGCACGCGGAATCGAGGACGTGGCGACGATGTATAAATACAACATCATCCTCGGCAACTCGGACTCGAACCGCGACAAGGAAATTCATTTGTTGAACACGTTACTCGGTAAACAAGTCGATGGGATCATCTTCATGGGCGGCCGTCTTCACGAAGACCTCGTTGATGAGTTCAAAAAATCACCGGTCCCGATCGTTCTTGCAGCGACGTTGAACCAAGGGTATGACCTCCCAGCGGTCAATATCGACTATGAGCAGGCTGCTTATGACGCAACCAAAATGTTGATCGGCCACGGCCATAAACAAGTCGGCTTCATCACGGGGCCGCTCGAGCAACAAATCAATGGCGAGAAGAAGTTCTCTGGCTACCGCCGTGCCCTTGAGGATGCGGGACTTCCGTTCCGTGAGAACGATGTCATCCTTGGGAACTATACGTATGCGTCTGGCCTCGAAGCGATGCAAAAGATGCTCGGACGCGATGACTGCCCGAAAGCAATCTTCGCCGGTACGGACGAGATGGCACTCGGCGTCATCCATGCGATCCAAGACGCTGGGTATTCTGTGCCGAACGACTTTGAAGTCGTCGGTCACGATAACACACGTCTCGCCACGATGATTCGTCCGAAGTTGACGACGGTCGTTCAACCGATGTATGACATCGGAGCTGTCGCTATGCGATTATTGACGAAAATCTTGAATGCTGAAGAAATCGAAGAGAAGAACGTCGTCTTGCCGCACCGGATCGAGCGTCGTGACTCGTTACGAAAAGACTGAATCAAAAAACCCGATGTGAGTTGGCAATTGCCAACTTACATCGGGTTTTTCATAAGTAAAGTGACTTGCGGTCGTTTGAGATGAACGGCCAAAATGCGCGTTTCGTCACTTCCCAGTTCTTCTCTTCGATTTGTTGCCGTCGCGGAATATGGTCGAACGTGTACGAATGGTCATCCCATGTCGTCGGCAACGGCTGGTCTGACTCTTTTTGCCACCGTTCAATCCAAGCGGACGGGATGTCGCCTGCGTACGGAGCTTCGCGTGTCAATCCGGCCCACACTTGCGACCAGGCGCGCGGGACAGCTCGGAACCAGTCGTACCCGCCGCCGCCTAGGGCGACGAGTCGTCCTTCTGTGTACTCGTCGGCAAGGCGAGAGGCGATTTGAGGGATTTGTTCGAACGTATGAATCGTCGAGGCGAGATGCGTCAACGGGTCGAACGCGTGCGCATCAGCCCCGTTCTGCGTCAAGATGATATCTGGTTTGAACCACTCACACGCTTCCCGGAGCACGGTCTCGTAACAGCGCAGGAACGATTCGTCTTGGGTGAAAGCATCAATCGGGACGTTCCAACTATAGCCGTAGCCGTTTCCGTTGCCGCGCTCTGTGACCGCGCCTGTGCCTGGGAAGAGGTAGCGGCCGGTCTCGTGAATCGATAGCGTCATCACATCAGCGTCATCATAGAACAGCCATTGGACACCGTCTCCGTGGTGAGCGTCTGTATCGACGTAGAGGACCCGCGTCCCGTATTGCTTGCGGACGTGAGCGATGGCGACGGCGGCATCATTATAGACGCAAAAGCCGGACGCTTTTCGTCTCATCCCGTGATGGAGCCCGCCACCGACGTGAAAAGCGCGTTCGACTTGACCGCTCGCGACGAGTTCAAGCGCATGCATCGTTCCGCCGACGAGCCGGGCAGCTCCTTCGTGAATAGCTGGGAAGATGGGCGTATCTTCCGTCCCGAGTCCGAATTTATTTGCTTTCAGCCCTGACAGTTTACCCGCGGCAGCTGCTTGGACGGCCTCGATGTAGTCGACGTCATGGACAAGCGCGAGCGACTCGACTGAAGCGATCGGTGAGGCGATCCACTCAGAGGCTGACAGTTTTCCGGAATCGACCAGGAGAGATGTCGTCAGCTCCAAACGGATCGGATTGAACGGATGATCCGCGTGGAAGCGGTACGAGTTCTCATTCTCCCCGAATATGTAGGCGGGTCTCATTGGAACATCTCCGGACCCAGTACGTCAAAACCTTCTCGCTTTAATCGATCGATGATGCGCAACGGGTTCATCGTTTGAACACGGAATGAGATGATTCGCTTATATGGATCGGGTGTCGGATGGACGAAGACGTTGATAATATTCACGTTCGTTTTTGCTAAGAGCCGCGTCACTTTTTCAAGTGCCCCGGTCGTATTCTCGACAAGGATCTCGATTTGCGAGCTCGGTTCGAGTGCGCCCGTCAATTGGACGAAATAACGAAGTAAATCGGTTTCGGTCAACACACCGACAAGTTTTCCTTGTTCGACGATCGGCAGGCACGTTAAACGATATTCATAGAACAGGGCGGCCGCGTCTTCAAAAAAATCGTACGGGTGGGCTGTCGTCACGTCTTGACGCATAATGCTCGAGACCGGGTTTTTGAAGTCGGCACGCTCACTCTCTGGATGAAATACACTTGTGGCGCCGCTCATCTCGAACTGACCGACAATCCCGACGACTTGCCGGGCCGGATTGGTGACGATCAAGTGGCGTACTTTATGGTCGCGCATGAGTTTTGCCGCGTGCGCAATCGTATTGGTCGGTTGAATCGTCACGACGTGGCGATTCATCATTTGCTCAATCAGCATCGTAACCCTCCTCAGTCATACATGAACCGGCGGCGAAGCCGGAGTGAATCGAAGTGATCGATCGATTCTTGCCGCACGTTTTTTCCGATGCGGGCCATCAGACAGTTGGCCGGGTGGGACGCGATTTCCGGGTCGTCCGTCGGATAGAAGACAAGACCGCCGTGGTTCATCATTTTCTCCATCACTTTGCGGTAGTCCCAAATCGACAGACCGCTTCCTTTTAAATCCCAGTGCCAATAGTATTCCGTCGTCAAGATTAAAAAATCATCCATATGTGGATCCAGCATCGACACTTCGAGTAGCTGTTTACCGATCCGTTGTCCCCGGAAGCGCGGGCTCACCTCGATGGCGCCGAGCTCGAGAATATACGGATCATTGCCCTCGCTCCAACGTTCATACGGGTCCGGATATAAATACGTGACGTAACCGATGACGAGGTCGTCAACGCGCGCGACGATGATCCGTCCTTCTTTCAATCCGGCAATTTCAACGAGCGCCTTATGTTGGTCTTCTGGCTCTCGAAACGCGGTCAAGCCTTCATCAAGCCGATACGTTGCGAGCACGTCGCTCCCGATTGGTCCATCGATGATTACGGCTCCGAGTGAGGTTTCCCACACTTTTGAATGATATTGTTTTTCCATGGAGTCACCACCTTCTTCACGTTCTATTATAGCGCTTTCATTGCACAACGTTCACACTGTTTTGGAGTTTTTGGAAATTCATTGATTTGTCATAATATTAACACTATACTGAAAGTGGATACACCATTCACTATAGGGGGAGGCGAATCTTTGACGATGGAAAAATTGAAAGCGTTATCAGGGGAACATCAATTAGCGTCGTATGAAGAGGCTTGTCAGTCGTTCGAGTGGACACAAGCAGAAGCGTTATTGTCTTGGAACTTGACTGGAAATGTCAACATGGCGTACGAGGCGATTGATCGTCACGCTGAAGGGGAGCTGGCGGACAAACTGGCACTGCTCTATTTCGATGGGGATCGGGAAGAGCGGTATACTTACGCGCAGATGAAACAGGAAAGCAATCGCGCTGGAAATGTTCTGAAATCGGTTGGGGTGGAGAAAGGCGATCGTGTCTTTGTCTTCATGCCGCGGAGTCCAGAACTTTATTTTATTTTACTCGGTGCGTTAAAGCTCGGTGCGATTGTCGGACCGCTATTTGAGGCGTTCATGGAACAGGCGGTACACGACCGGTTGCTCGACGCGGAAGCGAAAGTCATCGTGACGACAGAGGCGCTGTTGCCGCGTGTACCCGTCGATCAATTGCCACATCTTGAGACGATTTTGCTTGTTGGCGACGACGTCGACGAGTCAGGGAAAATCATCGATTACCGGAAACTGGCGCATGACGCATCGACCGATCTTGATATTACGTGGGTCGACCGGGAAGACGGCATGATCTTGCATTATACGTCGGGCTCGACCGGGAAACCGAAAGGCGTCTTGCACGTCCATAACGCCATGGTCCAGCACTTGATGACCGGGAAATGGGTGCTCGATTTGAAACCGGACGATATTTACTGGTGCACCGCCGACCCGGGCTGGGTGACGGGTACGAGTTACGGGATTTTTGCGCCGTTCTTGAACGGGGCGACGAACGTGATCGTCGGCGGACGGTTCAACCCTGAGTTTTGGTACTCGGTCATCGAGCGGTTCGGCGTCACCGTCTGGTACAGCGCGCCGACAGCGTTCCGGATGTTGATGGGCGCGGGGGAGGAAGCGTTCGAGAAGTACGACTTGTCATCACTGCGCCACATTCTATCGGTCGGCGAACCGCTCAACCCGGAAGTCATTCGCTGGGGCAACGAATCGTTCGGGCTACGCATTCATGACACGTGGTGGATGACGGAGACAGGAGCGATGATGATCTGTAACTATCCGACGATGGACATTAAACCGGGGTCGATGGGGAAAGCGATTCCTGGCTGTGAGGCGGCGATCTTAGACGACCGTGGCCAACCGCTACCACCGCATCGGATGGGCAACTTGGCATTGAAGACGCCTTGGCCGTCGATGATGCGTAAAATTTGGAAAAATGATGCGAAGTACGAGAGCTACTTCTGGGGTGACTGGTACGTATCTGGTGATTCGGCCTATATGGACGAGGACGGTTATTTCTGGTTCCAAGGCCGAGTGGATGACGTCATCATGACGGCAGGAGAGCGGGTCGGACCGTTCGAAGTCGAGAGCCGCCTCGTCGAGCATCCGGCTGTCGCCGAAGCCGGAGTCATCGGGAAACCGGATCCGATCCGCGGTGAGATCATCAAAGCGTTCATCGCGCTTCGCAAAGGCTATGAGCCATCGGACGAATTGAAAGCCGAAATCCAAAAATTCGTCAAAGAAGGTTTGGCGGCCCATGCGGCACCGCGTGAAATCGAGTTCAAAGACAAGCTTCCGAAAACGCGGAGCGGGAAAATTATGCGTCGCGTCCTCAAAGCGTGGGAGTTGAACCTTGAGGCCGGAGACTTATCGACGATGGAAGATTGAGCATAAAAAAGGTCGACACGCGATGTGTCGACCTTTCGTTTGGCTTGCGTTATGAAGCATCCGCCTCTTTCTCGGCTTCTTCTTTTGCTTTCGCTTCATCTTCAGCTTTCTTCTTTGCTTCTTCTTCGGCTTTTTTAGCAGCATCAGCTTTTTTCTTTGCTTCTTCTTCGGCTTTCTTTGCGGCCTCAGCTTTTTGTTTTGCTTCAGCTTCAGCGTTTGCTTTTGCATCAGCATCACGCTTTGCATCGGCATCTTGTTCTGCCTGTTCAGCTTCTTCTTTGGCTTCTTCGGCTTTTTGTTTTGCTTCTTCAGCTTTCTTCTTCGCTTCCTCTTCTTTCTTCTTCTCTTCGAGTTTCTTCTTCTCAGAGAACGTTCCAGAGTCTTTGAAGTCGTCTGGTTTTACGCTAGACGGTTGAGAGAAGCGTGCCCCAGTGTTGAAGATTTCAGGATTGTCGGCGTACACGCGGTTGGCCGTCTGTGACCAGATACGTTGCGTCCGTTGATAATACTGACCTACTTCATAACTGTTTTGCATTTCACCGAATTGTGAGTCAAAACCAGACCACACGGCGAGCGTGACGTTCGGATTCGAGCCAACCAAATACGAGTCGCGGCGATCGTTCGTCGTACCAGATTTACCCATCCAATCGCCAGGGACGTTCAAGAGTGATCGAGCGTACGTCGCTGTTCCTGACGTATAGACATCACGGAGCATGTCGATGACAAGGTAAGACGTACGATCGGTATAGATGCGCGTCTTTTTCGGTTGTTTCTCAAAAATGGTTTCACCGTTATACTCGATGCGCTCGATAAAGTATGGTTCGACATGTTCCCCATAGTTCGCGAGCATCGCGTACGACGCTGCTAGGTTGACCGGACTGACTTCTCCGACACCTAATGCCATCGATGAAGCGTTTCGGTTCGCTTCCGATACTTCAATGCCCATATCGATGAGTTTTTGCGTATCGGCAGTCTTTTGGTTCCGTTCTTCGTAAATCTTAACAGCCGGAACGTTGAGGGAACGTTTCAGCGCTTCACGGGCAGTGACTGGACCGTTGTGTGTTCTACTCTCGTTCAATACTTCTTTTTTCGGTTGTCCTGGACCGGTGAATTTATAGAAATATTTTTCATCTAAAATGACGGTTTCAGGTGTGATCATCCCAGCTTCAATCGCATTCGCGTAAACCAAGATTGGTTTTGCTGTCGATCCGATTTGTCGCTCCATGCGCATAGCTCGGTTCACTTCGTCGGTTTTTCCGTTAATATAGCGGCCGCCGACGAAACCTAGGATGCGTCCTGTCTTATTTTCAATCATGATAGACGCTGTCTGTTCAGGTAACGTGCGGTCTTCTTCTTTGATGTATTGATTTTTATCAAAGTTATTGGCATTTTTAGCCGGTTGTTGCATCGCCTCGTGAACTTCTTTATCAAGCGTCATATGAATCTTGAATCCGCCCTGGCGCAACATATTGTGGGCTCGTTTGGCGTAAGTCGTTCTAATTTCATTTTGTTCTTTCGTTTTTAAATCTGCTAAGACGATGCCGTCTTGTTCGAGCAAGTAATTTGTGACGATCTGTCTAGCTTGAAGCTCTGCTTCTTGCACAACATACGGATAACGATCGCGCGGCTTCGATTGTGTCTTCATGAAGTCTTGCGTGATGTCGTAGTTGTACGCGGCGTCATAGTCTTCTTTTGTGATTTTGCCGGCGACGTACATCCGGTTGAGTACCGTCTTCATCCGATTGATGGCCGGTGACACGTCCTCTTTGATGACACCGCCTTGATAGTAAGGCGTGTAAAGGAACGGGTTTTTCGGAATCCCGGCGAGGAAAGCGGCTTGCGGCAACGTCAGCTTCTCGGCCGACGTGTTGAAGACGCCGCGCGAGGCGGCCTCGATGCCTGAGATGTTGCGTCCCATCGAGTTACGGCCGAACGAGACGACGTTCAAGTAGGCGTTTAAAATCTCATCTTTGTCCATCGCTTTCTCTAAACGGAGGGCAAGCAGGATTTCTTTTGCTTTCCGTTCGAATGAGACCTCGTTCGTCAGCATTTGGTTTTTAATGAGCTGTTGGGTTAGTGTTGAACCACCTGTCCGCTCTTCCGAACCGGTCGCTTCTTGCAGGATGGCCCGAAGCGTCGCTTTCGGGACGACGCCGTCGTGTTCATAAAACTCGACGTCTTCGGTGGCGAGTAAGGCATCGACGACGAAAGGTGAAACTTTATCGACCGTGATCGGTACCCGAACTTCATCGGTCGTATAGTTCCCAATCCGTTCACCGCTTCCGAAGTAAATCTCGGACGTCGATGAGTACGTATTGATTTGTGACGTCATCGTTTTATAGGCTGGAGTCGGCATATCTTTAACGAGTGATGCGAAATATCCGGCCCCGATCCCGGCACCTAAGAAACCGATGAGGACGACAGAGATGATGGTGAGGAGCAAAACGTTCCACGACACATCATAAAATACATTGGCATAACGGCGGGCTTTCAACGACTTTGGTGTGTTCCATATGTCTCGAATCTTCTGCAGCATGACAGCCTCCTTAATATGGTGTAAAACTATTTTAGACAGTATTATATACGATTATAGCACAAGTCCTTGCCCACCTTATCGTGAATGAGCAGACTAATGCAAGTTTCAATCTTGCAGTTGACAACGAGGAAACGTAACTTATAAAATGAATAGCATAGTCAATAATAGTAGACGCGATGAAAAAAACGAAGTAGTCGGTTGACCGCTTGTCCAGAAAGCTAGTGGGTGCTGTGAACTAGCCAATGTCAACGATGAATTACACTTTTGGAGCGTGCCATTCGGCCGGGTTGGGACCGTTATCTCTCGTTTTAAGTGGCCACGGCTGTGGCAATTAGGGTGGTACCGCGGAATCTCCGTCCCTTCTCATTTGAGAAGGGGCGTTTTTTTATGTCAATTGAAGGAGTGGAAAACATGGAACTATTAAAAGATTTAGAATTTCGAGGGCTCGTCAACCAAATGACGGATGAGGCAGGATTGAAAGAGCAACTGAGCAAACCGACGACACTATACACAGGGTTCGACCCGACGGCGGACTCGCTCCATATCGGACACTTGCTACCGATCTTGACGTTGAAGCGTTTCCAAGAGGCGGGACACCACGTCATCGCGCTCGTCGGTGGCGCGACCGGGATGATTGGCGACCCGTCAGGACGGTCGGACGAACGCTCGCTCAACACGCTCGATACGGTCAAAGAGTTTTCGGACCGGATCAAAGATCAGTTGAGCCGCTTCCTCCCGCTCGAAGGGGAGAACCCGATCACGATCCGCAACAACTATGAATGGACAGAAGAGCTGTCGATCATCGATTTCTTACGTGACATCGGCAAGCATTTTCCGATCAGCTACATGCTCGCGAAAGACTCGGTCGATTCGCGCATGGAAAACGGGATTTCATACACGGAGTTCTCATACATGTTGCTCCAATCGTTTGATTTCTTGAAGTTGTACGAGACAGAGAATTGCCGTCTCCAAGTCGGCGGCAGCGATCAGTGGGGCAACATCACGGCCGGGCTTGAATTGATCCGTCGCTTCGGCCATTCGGAGAAGGCGTTCGGTCTGACTGTGCCGCTCGTCACGAAGTCGGACGGACAGAAGTTTGGGAAGACGGCCGGTGGTGCGGTATGGCTCGACGCGGACAAGACGACACCGTACGAGTTTTACCAGTTTTGGATCAACGTCGACGATGCCGACGTCATCAAGTTCATCAAGTACTTCACGTTCATGACGCATGAAGAGATCGACGCGCTCGAAGCGGAAATGACGGCAGCACCTGAAAAACGTGCAGCACAGCGCCGTCTTGCCGAGGAAATGACGAAGCTCGTCCACGGTGAGGCGGGTCTTGACCAAGCGGAACGCATCACGACAGCGTTCTTCAGCGGCGATTTGAAGACACTCAAGCCCGAGGATATGGATGCCGCGTTCAAAGGGATGCCGCAGTTCGAACTCGACGGCGAACGCAATCTCGTCGATCTTCTCGTCGAGGCGAAAATCGCTCCATCGAAACGACAAGCGCGCGAAGACGTCCAAAACGGGGCGATCTACTTGAACGGCGAACGCGAGCAAGCGCTCGACAAGCTCGTCACGCGTGAAGACACGCTCGGGGACTTCACAATCATCCGCCGAGGCAAAAAGAAATATTTCGTGATCCGTCACGTCTAACCAATCCGTCCATGTCCGCAAAGTTTGCGGACATGGACTTTTTTTGTTGTGTCAAATCAAGTGTGGTCTGATACCATTTCAAATATAGAGAACGAGGAGGACGTCTAATGGATATCGAAGAGTTTTTTGGCGAACAGTTTCATCAGTGGCGGGAACGGTTCCGCTATTACGAGATGGCGATCACGGAGCTTGAGAGCGACCTTGGCATCATCGACCTCGATTGGCAGACCCGACTTGGCTATTCGCCGATCGAACACGTGAAGACGCGGATGAAGACGTTGCCGTCGATCATTCGGAAGATGAATCAAAAACAGCTCCCACTCGAAGTGGAAGCTTTATGGGACAATATTTATGACGTCGCCGGCGTACGGATCGTCACGAGTTTCCGCGATGACATCTACGCGATTCTCGATCACTTGAAAAAGCGGGACGACTTACAGATCGACGTCATCAAAGACTATATCGAACATCCAAAGCCGAGCGGTTACCGCAGTCTCCATCTGATTGTGCGGACGAAAGTGTACTTGGCGGAACGTGTCATCTGGGTGCCGGCTGAGATTCAAATTCGGACGCTCGCGATGGATTTTTGGGCGGCGACCGAACATAAGCTTCAATATAAATATCAGCAAAAAATCCCAGAGACGTCGCGACAAGAGCTTATGGAAGCGGCTCGTATGGCAGACGCGCTCGATACGCAGATGGGCCGGATTCGCGAACAGATTTTACAACAATAAAAAAATCCCCTTTCCTGCCGATGCAGGGAAGGGGATAAAAGCATTAACGTGAGTAGTACTCAACGATGAGTTGCTCTTTGATTTGGTCGTTCAATTCAGCGCGCTCAGGGATACGTACGTACGTACCTTCGAGTTTCTCAGCGTCGAACGTGATGAATTCTTTTGTAGCTGGTGCTACTTCAAGAGCTTCAGCAATCGCTTTGAAAGTTTTCGATTTTTCGCGAACCGAGATGACTTGACCTGGTTTTACACGGTAAGACGCGATGTCTACGCGTGAACCGTCAACTTGGATGTGACCGTGGTTGACGAGTTGGCGTGCTCCACGACGTGTGCGAGCGAGGCCCATACGGTAAACGAGGTTGTCAAGGCGTGACTCGAGCAAGAACATGAAGTTCTCACCGTGGATACCTTGCATTTTCCCAGCATCGTTGAAGATGCGACGGAATTGCTTCTCGTTGATTCCGTACATGTGACGGAGTGCTTGCTTCGCTTGAAGCTGAAGACCGTATTCAGAGATTTTACGACGACCATTGCCGTGTTGGCCTGGTGCGTAAGGACGTTTTGCTAATTCTTTACCCGTTTCGCTAAGCGAGATGCCTAAGCGACGCGAGAGTTTCCAAGCTGGACCTGTGTAACGAGCCATGATTGGACTCCTCCTTGTTGTTCATGTATTTTGCACAAAAGAACAACGGTGTCAAAGACGGGTGACGCCCCTTTCTAGGTTCAAGCACCTTCACTTGATAGCGAAGCTACAAGATGCTCCTCCGACTCAGTCGAGGCCCGAAAGGTGGATACGTCTGTCTAGGACTGCTATCGTCATTTCATGCACAAAAATCAGTATACGATGGATCGGGCAGCTTGTCAATCAGATGAAGCGAAGTAATGTCTGGCAAAATTGCTCTAAGCCTTGGCGATCGACTTCTGAGAAGCGATCGAACTCGGGACTGTCGATATCGAGGACGCCGATCGTTTTGCCGTCACGGATGAGCGGGACGACGATTTCAGAGTTCGAGGCCGCATCGCAGGCGATATGGCCTGGGAATTGGTGGACGTCGGCGATCAACTGTGTCTCTTGTGTCGATGCGGCCGTGCCGCAGACGCCTTTGCCGAAGGCGATATGGACGCAAGCAGGAAGACCTTGGAACGGTCCGAGGATGAGGCTGTCGTCACCGTCAGTCAAATAGAAGCCGACCCAGTTGATGCGGTCAAGAAACTGGTTGAGCAGAGCGCTCGCGTTCGAAAGGTTAGCGACTTGGTTCGTCTCTCCTTCGAGCAGGGCAGCGAGTTGTTTGTTAAGTAAGTCATAGCCGGCGGCCAGGTCGCCAGAGTAAGTAGTAGTTTGGAACATTTGTTTCCCTCCTATATCAAGATGTATTTCAGATTAGCATCATGGTACACGCATTTTTTTATTTTGTCTCCCAAAAAGAATTTCGCGGAAAATAACATTCTCTCCCTAAACCGTTGGAAAACCTATGCAAAACATTGTTTCTATAATATGATTATTAATATCTATACTTATAAAATACTTCATTTTCTTCTTAAAGATACATAAGTCCACGAAAGCGGCTTGGAGGTTGTTACAGAGATGGATTACGGAATATACGGAATTTTAATTGGAATTATTGTCATCGCTCTAGGAGCAATGTTAGGTAGTATGCTAGCTAGACGAAGTTTTTACCAGAAAATTGATGATTTGGATATGCGAAAACAAGGCATCCTGAGTGCGAGTGTCCCGGCCGAGCTTCAAAAGTTCAAACAGTGGCCGATGGAAGGCGAAACGAAAGAAAAATTCGAACGCTGGCACCAGTCGTGGGATGAACTCGTCAGCGTCCACACGGGTCAAATCGATGAGGCGCTATATCGTTCAGAGGAAGACCTCGACAAATATCGTTTCCTTAAAGTCAAATCAGACTTGGCTGCGACCGAACAGTTGATCGAAGAACTCGAATCGATGGTTCACGCGATGCTCGATGAGATGGCAGAGTTTAACGACTATCATGCCTCCCTGCTAGATATCGTCAAAAAAGACGAGAAAGAACTGTATCAGTTCCGCAAGACGCTCATTTCTCAAAATAGCGCTTTTGGCCCGACATACGATCTCGTCGAAACCGAAATCGCTGTTGCGGAAGCGAAACGGACCGAGATGATGACGCTCAAGCAAGAAGGGCAAGTCTCAGAGGCGTTCATGGCCGGCCAAGTCCTGTCTGAAAAGGTGACGAAGATCCGTGAACTCGTTCAAGTGATTCCCCAGTTTGTCCGGACGGTTCAATTTGACTTAAAGCACCAACTGAATCAACTGCGTGCGGGTCATAAAGAAATGCAGATGGATGGCTACGCCCTCGAGACGCTCGGGTTAGTCGAAGAGATCGAGCAGGCAGAAGACCGCCGTCTTGCGCTCATGACTCGGATCGAACAGCTTGATTTTGAACACTTTGAAACGGACATGCAGCAACTCAGTTCGGATATCGATCAATTGTTCGAGGCGTTCAGCTCCGAGGTCGATGCAAGGCAGTACGTAAAAAAAGAGTTTGCTGGGGTCAAAGAACGCGAACGTCAGACGAACGAATTGATGACGCGCCTTCACCAAGAGATGTCGCGTCTTGTCAGCAACTATGAGATCAACGCCCGGGTCGGTGAGGAGTTCGAACAATTGGACCGGGAACGTGCGGTGCTCGCTGCGAACGTCCTCGATATCGAACAAGCACTCGTCGCTCAGGTGATTCCGTTCAGTCTGATCAAATCAAAAGTGCAAGATGCGAAACGGTCACTCGACCAGTTCGGTGCGATGCATGAACGGTTTATCGAAAATACGAACTCGCTTCGTAAAGAAGAGCTCGAAGTTCGAAATAAACTCGAGTCATGGAAGAAGGAATTGTCCGCTCATCGTCGCCTCTTGGCGAAGAGCGCGATGCCGGTCGTTCCGACTGATTTGACGAGTGACATGCGACAACTTCAAAAAGGGGTGCAGTCGCTAGATGAACAGTTCGAGAAGGCACCGTTCAACATGACGTATATCGTCGGCCTCAGTCACGATGTCGAGGAAACGATGGATAACTTCCGTGACCGCGTCAAAGCACTGCTCCGGCAAGTGACGTATGCGGAACAGTTGCTCCAGTATGCGAATCGGTACCGTCGTCGTGATAACGAGGTGCATGTCGCCTTGACGCTCGCTGAGAACAAGTTTTTACACGGCGAGTACGGTACGGCCGTCGAAATCGGTGAACGTGTGCTCGGACGCTTCGACGAAGGAGCGGCTCGCGAGATCCGTCAACGTGTTGAAAAAGGTCTGGAACAACAAGATATGCTTCGAAAATAATCTATGCATGAAGATTGACGTAAACGGGAATTAACGTAGACGTCAATCTTTTTTGAATCGAGGAGGAATTTTGTGATGGGAACGCTTTGGGTAAACGGAAAGATCTATACGCTGAACAAGGAACATGAAATGGCACGGGCGATGTATGTCGAGCACGGACGCGTGTTGAAACTCGGGGAGGAAGGTCATCTTCGCCGTACATACGCGGGCCGGATCAAACAGATTGTGAACCTCGAAGGGAAGAGCGTGTATCCGGCGTTTACGGACTCGCACATTCACTTGATCGGATATGGCGAGGCGCTCGACCGCATCGACGCGACCGAGACGACGGATTTAAACGCCTTGCTCGAAGCGATGAAAGCGAAGTCGGGAGGGGACGACTGGATCGTCGCTGAAGGCTTTAACGATCGTCTGCTTGGACAGATGCCGACACGTGAGATGATCGATGCCGTCATTCCGGATCGCCCGGTCGTCTTGAAGCGCGTCTGTCGCCACGTCGCCGTCGTCAACTCGAAAGGCCTCGAGCGCTTAGGCCTCATTCATCACACCGTCATTGAAGGCGGGAAGCTCGGACGTGATGACGACGGGAAATTGAACGGCGTGTTGTACGATGCGGCGCTCGATCTGCTCCATAAAGAGCTCGGCGGAAATCGTGAGAAGAACGTCGCCTCGATCCGTCGGGCCGTCGACTCGTTGTTCGCCCATGGGATCGTCGGAGCCCACACGGAAGACTTGTTCTACCACGGAGACCCGCTCGAGACGATTCAAGCATATGAAGATGTGCTTCAAGAACTTCCGTTCCATGCCCATCTGCTCGTCCATGAACAAGTCGTTGATCAATTGCTGCAAAAAGATGCGCTTGCGAAGCGCCTGCGCTTCGACTTCGGGGCGATGAAGATTTTTGTCGACGGTTCGTTCGGCGGCCGGACGGCGCTCTTGTCCGAGCCGTATGCAGATGAAGTCGGGCAACGCGGGATCGAAGTCCATCGCCCGGACCACCTCGAGGCGCTCGTCAAAAAGGCGCGCTCATACGGGATGAACGTTGCGGCTCATGTCATCGGAGATGCGGCGGCTGAGCAGTTCATCACGCTGCTCGAGAAGTATCCGGCGAAACGAGGGACGCGCGACCGCATCATCCACGCTTCGCTATTGAACGATTCGCTGTTGAAGCGGATCAGTGCGTTGCCGGTCCTCATCGACGCGCAACCGGTCTTTTTGTCGGATGATATGGACTTGTTGTTCGACCGCCTAGGCAACGAGCGGGTCGACGACGCGTATCGGTTCAAATCGATGCTCGATACGGGTGCGCTCGTACTCGGGGGTAGTGATGCCCCGATCTCTTCTGTCGACGTCAGAAAGGGGCTCTATGCCGCTGTGACACGACAATCGTTTGAAGCGTCGGGTGCACTGAATCCAACGGAACGTCTGTCGATGTACGAAGCGCTACGGAGTTTCGCCTACTCACCGCGTGTCGCGACTGGGACGCATGGCCGTGATGGCCTGTTGATTCAAAGCTATAATGCGACGTTCACCGTATGGGAAGAGGATTTCTTCGACTTGAACGGACAAGATATTTTGAGCAACCGACTTGTCATGACCGTCGTCGAAGGTTCGCCCGTCTACGAGGCAGACGTCATCAAAGCATGAGAAAAGGCTAGTCGTCCGCGATGGACGACTAGCCTTTGTCAGTTTAGAAGAAAGAGCGTTGCACTTTGTGCCAGAACGAGTTGGTTTTCAACTTGACCGTTTTGACGACCTTGTCCGACAATTCGATGTCGATCCGGTCTGTATATTTCAGACTAAGCGCTTCGTTATCCATGCCGATAATCGGATAATCGTTTCCGTCTTCAATGATGCGGAGCGACAGCTTGCGTGATGCGTGGACGATGAACGCTGAGCCGAGCGTGCGGTAACGGTTGTTGTTCACCGAAGCAATTTCACTCACTTGCATGCATGGGATGAGCGGGTCGACGACCGCGCCATTCAACGATTTATTGTAGGCGGTCGATCCCGTCGGTGTCGATACGACCATTCCATCCCCGCGGAACGTCTCGAAGTGGAGGTCGTCGATGTAGACTTCGATCGCGAGCGATTTGATGATACTCGATTTGATCGATGCCTCGTTCAGGCAGAGGAGTGGCGACGATTCGTTGATCGAAGCGGATAAGAGCGGATATTTCCGTACTTCGAGACCGGCTTCGATCCGGGCAGAGTTATCCGAGAATAAACGGTCGACTTCGTCGAGTTTATGTATATCGAAGTCACAGTAAAATTCGTTGAGGCCGCGGCCGAAACCGACATAGATGGCGTCTTGACGGAACCCGGTGTAACGAACGGCCTGTAAAAACGCGCCATCTCCCCCGATGGCGACGATGATGTTGGCATCTTCCGGGCGGTCCATGATGTTGAAACCATGTTTCTCCCCGATCTCTCTTAATTTTTTTACCTCTTTCGTGAACTCGTTGACGTTACGATGGTGCAGATACACGTTGTTTCTCATCTAAATCATCCCCTTTGTCAATTGTGTCTTTCTCATTATAACTTGTTTTAGGCGTCCGATATAGGGAAAATGACAATCAGGCCGTCTGAAGCAGGATGCTTGTCTTCGTGACGGCACCATCGATATGATGAAGAAGTAAAATTCAGAACAAGGGGATGATTTGATGCCAACATTTAAAGGGAATACAGTCACATTGCAAGGGAATCCAGTGAAAGTGGGAGATGCTGCACCCGATTTCACCGCCCTCACGACTGCACTCGAAGAAGTGTCGCTCGCGTCTTACCCAGGGAAGAAATTGATTAGTGTCGTCCCATCGATCGATACAGGACTATGCGACACGCAAACTCGTGCGTTCAATGAAAACGCGGCATCGCTCGGTGGAACGGTATTGACCGTCTCGAACGATTTACCGTTCGCCCAGCGACGCTGGTGTGCGGCGTCAGGTCTCGATAACGTCATCATGTTGTCAGATCACCGCGACCAGTCGTTTGCGCATTCGTACGGCGTGCTCATGGAAGAGCTTCGTTTGCTAGCCCGGTCAGTCTTCGTGATCGACTCGGAAGGAACTATCCAATACGTTCAGTATATGGATGAGATGACAGACGAAGTCGATTTTGACGCGGCGCTTGAAGCGTTCGACGCGGCAAACTGATTCACTTGGCGAAACGTGGACGAATAGCTTACACTATATTGTAGTTAACCAACCGGCTCTCGAAACGAGAGCCGGTTTTGTATGGAGGAGATGAACGACTATGGAACGATTTGAACAGTTGTACCGAGATTGGAAGAAAGAAACGAAAAAATTGGTGGCCGACCTCGATTTATTGCCGCTCGAAGCTTTGATCGAAGTGTTTGAACGAGTCGACGTTGAATCGGAGAAACCGGATGACGTGCGCAAGGCAGTGAGTCTGCTTGTGCTTGAAGAGACGACAACGCTTCCGCCGAACCATCAACCGACACCGGACGCAGTCAGCTTATTCATCGGATATTTGGCGACGAAGCTCGTCAAAGACGGAGCGAACGTGCTTGAACTCGGAAGCGGCACCGGGACTCTCGTCCACGCCATTTTATCGCAAGTGAAAGACGCGACCGCACAAGCCGTCGAAGTCGATGAACTGATGCTTCGTTTGTCATATGCGATCAGTAATTTGCTTAAAAAGCCGGTTTCTTACTTCCATCAAGACGCACTTGCACCGCTGTTCGTCGAGCCGAGTGACCTCACACTCGTCGATTTGCCGATCGGTTATTATCCGAACGACGAAGTGGCGAGCGGTTATGAGTTGAAGCGAGAAGAAGGTCATTCCTATTCTCACTTCTTGATGATCGAGCAGGCGATGCGGCATACGTTGCCGGGAGGCCATGGTGTCTTCGTCATCCCGAACAATTTGTTTGAACAGGATGATGAAGGGAAATTAAAACAGTGGATGGACCGAGAAGCGGTCGTGAAAGGTGTCCTCCAACTGCCGACGACGATGTTCAAAGATGAACGGTATGCGAAGAGTATCCTCATCTTACAGAAGCAAGGCGAGGGCGTCACACGCCCGAAACAAGCGCTCCTCGTCGAGTTGCCATCGTTCACTGATGTGCGCGCTGTTGCCAATATTGTGAAACAGATTGATGAATGGTTTAAAACAACATAATATTTATTGGGCAAAAGACTTGAAAAACATATGCCATATCAAGTATCTTCATTATGATACAGTTATCGGTTTTAAAGAGAACAGATAAAGAAACGTGTTTAAATCGAAAGGTAAGAGGTGTATGACATGACAAAAATTATGGCAGTCAACGCAGGTAGTTCGTCACTGAAGTTCCAACTTCTCGAGATGCCATCTGAGAACATGCTCGCGCTTGGTCTCGTCGAGCGCGTTGGGAAAGACGATGCGATCTTTACTATTAAATACGGCGAAGGGCAAAAGTTCAACGTCGTCACACCGCTTCACACACATAAAGAAGCGGTCGAGCTTGCGCTCGAAAAATTGATTGACCTTGGAATCATGGCTTCGTTCGATGAAATTTCGGGTGTCGGGCACCGTGTTCTTCACGGGAAAGAACTTTACGCGGATTCAGTCGTGATCGATGAGGAAGTGATGAAGAACATCGAATCGTTCGTCGAACTCGGACCGCTTCACATCCCACCTAACTTGACTGGGATTCGTGCGTTCCAAACGATTTTGCCGAACGTGCCGCAAGTCGCCGTGTTTGATACGGCTTTCCACCAATCGATGCCGGAAGAAAACTTCCTGTACAGCCTCCCGTACGAGTACTACACGGAACACGGTGTACGGAAATATGGTTTCCACGGGACGAGCCACAAATATGTCACGCAACGTGCTTCTGAGTTACTCGGTCGTCCGCTCGAAGATTTGCGCTTGATCTCATGCCATCTCGGCAGTGGGGCGTCAATCGCGGCGGTTGCCGGCGGTCGTTCAATCGATACGACGATGGGCTTCACGCCACTTGAAGGAATCACGATGGGAACGCGCTCAGGATCACTCGATCCGGCCCTCATCCCGTTCCTTATGCAAAAAACGGGCAAGTCGGCTGAAGACGTATTGAACGTCATGAACAAAGAATCAGGCGTTTACGGTCTCTCGGGTATTTCAAGTGACTTACGTGACATCGAACAAGCTGCAGCAGAAGGTAACCACCGGGCTGAAGTGTCACTTAAAATCTTCTCGAACCGGATTCACGGTTACATCGGTCAGTACGCTGCTGAGATGAACGGCGTCGATGCCATCATCTTCACGGCGGGTGTCGGTGAAAACTCTGACGTCATTCGTGAGCGTATCCTGCGTGGGCTTGAATTCATGGGCGTCTACTGGGATCCATCACTCAACAACGGAGCGCGCGGCAAAGAGTTGTTCATCAACTATCCGCATTCGCCGGTCAAAGTCATCATCATTCCGACGAATGAAGAATTGGTCATCGCCCGCGATACAGTTCGGATCGCAAACCTTTTAGAAACACACGCTTAATCCACACAATTTAACCTCTCTAGTCGCGCTGTTCATCCGAACAGCGCGACTTTTTTTAGTTCTTTTGTCATAGTTCATCCGGGAAAATTGTGTCTAAAGGATTATCCGGGAGACGCGCGCTGTAATAAAAAGAGTCGGAAAACGATACGTTTGTAACGTTTGAGTCATATTGAAACCAATAATTGGAATTTAATATGACACAAAAGGTCGTATATCTGTAAAGTTGTCATCCGTCGTTAAAATAGTCCGTTTTTGTAACACTCCTGTAATTTTAGTGTCATTCAAATGAATTTTAGTTGTAAACGCACGTCCGGTTGTTTCGTCATATAGTTATCTGGACGAAACATTACTCGTCTTGACGCATCGTGTTTATGTTTGAACGTAACAATCACCAAGAACTGACAACTATGAAAAACGACAAAACAAACCGACTAGGAAAGGACGAACCTCATGTTTAAAAAAATTGGAACGGTCTTATTACTGACGGTCATGACATTCGCCATGCTTTTACCGCAACAACCAGTAGAGGCGTCTTCTAAAATTTATGTAAAAAGCCAAGTGAACGGATTGAACGTTCGCTCAGCGGCTACGATTAATGGTAAGGTACTTGGAAAAATCAATAAAGGACAACAACTCCAGCGCACTGGTACAAAAGGGGCTTGGATTCGCGTCAACTATAAAGGCAAGGCCGGTTGGATCGCAACCAAATACTTACGCACCGTTAAACCGGTTGCGAAAGCGAGCGTGAAATCGTATACGATGAACGCTTCTGCCTACACACCATACTGCAAAGGGTGTTCAGGTAAGACGGCACTCGGATGGAACGTTCGTACACAAAAACATAACGTCGTCGCTGTCGACCCGCGCGTCATCCCGCTCGGTTCTAAAGTACAAGTGTATGTCGGTGGTAAGTTGATGGGTACGTACACGGCGGCTGATACAGGCGGCTCTATCAAAGGACATAAGATCGACATTCTCATGTACTCGCAAAGTGCGGCCATCAACTTCGGTCGCAAGACGGTCACGGTCAAAGTCTTGTAAGCCAATAAAAAAGAGTCATCGCAAACGCGATGACTCTTTTTTAATGAAATTATTGACGAACGATCAAGACGTCGCACTTCGAGTACCGGACGATGCTCTCGGATACGCTACCGATAAAGAAGCGTTCGACCGCATTCAAGCCGGTCGCTCCACAGATGATAAGGTCAATTTCGTGATTTGGTGCGATTTTTTTCGCAATCGTCACTTTAGGCGAACCGTATTCGATGACCGTTTCGACTTCTTTGACACCACGTTCTTTGGCCCGATTGACATAGTCGTCGAGCAGTTCTTTCGCATAAGTTTCTGCACGTTCAGTAATCGTCCGATCGTATGCTTCGACCGTTGCGAACGTCCGTGTATCGATCACGTGACCGATATACAGTTTTCCGTCGTTTCGAAGTGCGACGTCGATTGCTGTTTCGAATGCGCGTTCCGCCTCTTTCGAGCCGTCGACGGCAGAAAGGATATGTTTGTAGACAATTGCCATGTAAATCCCAACCTTTCGCTTGAAATGTACGTGCGGCTTACATATATAGTATACCACTTCACTCGAAATTCACGCCCGCTTCTTTTGAGAATGTGTGAAATTTTCACAACTTTCTTACGGAACAGGTTGAAGTTTGGAAATCAATAGATGGAACGGGTAAGATGATACAGAGGAGGGATGACGATGAAACACGTAGTCATCACGGCTGGTGCGAAAGGGATCGGCCGGGTTGTAACGGAACGACTGTTGGAGGAAGGCTGGTATGTCAGCGTGCTTCAACGAAAACCGATTGATTGGGAGCACGAACGGCTACATATGATCGAGACACCGTTGACGGACCGAGAAGCGGTGACGGCCGGTTATGACGAGGCGGTGAGCAAGTTCGGTGAGCCGGACGCTTTGATTTTGAACGCGGGTCCATATATTTTCGAACGAAAATGTCTCGTTGATTTGACGGACGAGGAGTGGGAGGAAGTGATCACCGGGAACTTGTCCGCCTCGTTTTGGCTGATGCGTCGGGCGATTCCGGATATGCGGGCGAAGCGGTTCGGTCGTATCATCACGTACGGCTTCCCTGAGAGTGTGACGGCACCGGGCTGGTTGCACCGGTCCGCCTTTGCTGCCGCGAAGACCGGTCTCGTCAGTTTGACGAAGACGGTCGCGCTCGAGGAAGCGGTGCACGGTATCACGGCGAACATGATCAATCCGGGTAACATCGTCGGTGCGCAGAAAGAGATGCGGATCGAATCCGCTGAACCGGATAATCAAACACCGGTCGGTCGGCATGGGACCGGCGAAGACATCGCGCGAATGATCATGTTCTTGCTCGCGCGGGACTCGGACATGGTCACCGGGGCGGTCATCGATGTGACCGGAGGCGTCAACGTCGTCCACCAATATCGAAAGTAAGGAGTGCTTCATATGAAGTTGGCCATTTTGACGGACATTCACGGGAACGTCCAAGCGTTAGACGCGGTATTGAACGAGTTGGACGGTCAAGGGATCGATGACATCTGGAGTCTCGGCGATATGATCGCGATGGGACCAGATTCGAACGAAGTGATGGCGCGACTTCTCGACCGAGGTGTCAAGATGATCACAGGAAACCACGATGAAGCCGTCCTCTCACTGCTCGCGGGAACGGGACATCCCGAAAGTTATGCCCATACGCGGCCTCATCACGAATGGGTCGCGCGAACGTTGCGCCCTGACTACGCCGATGCGCTTATGAAATTGCCTCGTACGATCGAGCAAACGATAGGCAGGGAGCATATATACGGCATTCATTACCACATCCCGACTGAAAAGCGTGAGGCATCGATCGTCGACGAGCCGTTTCATGACATCGTCGAAGCGACGCTTCCGAACATGCAACGCTTATTTGGTGATTACGCGGCGGACGTCGTTTGTTTCGGTCACCATCACCCGGTCCACGCGTTTCAAGATGAGCGCAAACGGTATTTCAATCCAGGGGCGCTCGGCGTCGCCAAAGACGATTTGGCCCGCTACGGGGTGCTGCAGTGGGATGAGGCGGGACTGCGTGTCAGTGCTAAGACGATCCCGTACGATAAACCGTCTTTCATGAACAAGATGGAGCGTGACGAAGTGCCACAGCGCGAAGTGATGTGGCGCCTGTTCTATTGAAAAAGAGGTTGAAGACATATGCCTTCAACCTCAAGTTGTTGACGAACGAGGTCGCTAAAAGCAATCTCGTTCGTCTTTTATTATGTCCGAAGACCTTGAGGCGCTCTGCCCGACATGAAATTGAAGAAATGCTATGTAACGGTCGTTCTCGTCCGCGGTAGAACGTGAAACGGCCGCCCGAGGGCGACCGTTTGCTTTGCTCGTCCGATGGTACTAAGGCTCAGGGATTGCCTGCGGAAAGCGTGGGCACCGGAAGGACGAGCGAATTTGATTGTGTTAGTCAACCTCTTTTAAATTTCTTGTAACGTCTTCGGGAAGCTCGTCAACAAGATTGGTCCGCTTTCGGTCATGACGATGTCATCCTCGATGCGGACGCCGCCGACACCAGGGAGATAAATGCCTGGCTCGACCGTGAACGTCATGCCGACCTGGGCCGTCATATCGTTGTTGGCTGCCATCGATGGGAACTCGTGGACCTCGATGCCGATACCGTGACCGACGCGATGGGTGAAGTATTCCCCGTATCCGGCCGTCGTGATGACTTGGCGGGCGGCGATATCGATCGAGCCGAGCGTCGTCCCGACGTTCGCCATCTCGATGGCGGCTTCTTCGGCCCGGAGCACGGTCTCGTAGATTTCCCGTTGTTTTGTGCTCGCCTCACCGTAGACGACGGTGCGGGTGATGTCTGAACAGTAGCCTTGCCAGACGACACCGAGATCGAATAAGGCGAAGTCACCTTTTTTGAGTCGGTTGTTGCCAGGAACACCATGCGGATCGGCGCTATTTTCACCGAACAAGACGAGTGTGTCAAATGACATTTCACGGACACCTTGCCGTTTCATGGCGTATTCGATCTCGGCGATGACTTCAAGTTCGGTCACCCCTTCACGCAACGCGCGGATGCCGGCTTCGATTGCCATGTCGGCAAGTTCGGCCGCGCGTTTCATGACCCGGATCTCATCTGTCGACTTGATCATTCGGAGCGCTTGTAATTCTTCCGTCAAATCAATGATCGACAGTCCGGCAAATCCGGCACGCAGTTGTTCGACGCGGTTATATGGTAAATGCTCGCCTTCAATCCCGATTCGTTCCGGAATGATTTGTTGGTCGAGAAACAGTTTGACGACTTTGTCCCACGGATTTTCGTGGTCCATGTACGTCACGATCTCACCGTTCCAGTCGCTCGCTTCGACGATTCCTTTTTCAAGGGCCGGACAGACGAGCGCCGTTGTCCCGTTCTTCAGTACTAGGATAGCGATCAAACGTTCATGGGCCTCGGCGTATACTCCTGAAAAATAGAAGACGGACGCTTTTGACGTGACAAACGCGGCGTCTAGCCCTTTCGTGGCCAAAGATTGTGCAATGTGGTTGGTTCGTTGATTCAACTCGATTCCCTTCCTTCTTGTTCAGTGGCTTTCTCGTTCATTATAGCGTTTTCCAAAATGGAAAGGAAATGTTGCATTTTCAGTAGTACAGTTTGAACAAGGTTCACTGATACAGTATACTGAGGATGACAGAAAATGTATTGAGGAAAGGGACTCGTGACATGACAACAAAACATGAACAGATCATAGCACATATCGAGTCGCTCGATGTCGGGTCTAAAATCTCCGTTCGCCAAATCGCAAAAGAACTTGCGGTATCAGAGGGGACGGCTTATCGGGCCATTAAAGAAGCGGAGAACTTGGGGTTCGTGTCAACGATCGAACGGGTCGGCACGATCCGCATCAAGCGCAAACATAAAGAGAACATTGAAAAACTGACATTTGCCGAAGTCGTCAACATCGTTGATGGTCAAGTGCTCGGCGGACGCGACGGCCTGCATAAAACGCTATCTAAGTTCGTCATCGGGGCGATGAAGCTCGAAGCGATGATGCGATATATCGACGTCGACTCGCTCGTCATCATCGGGAACCGGGAGAAAGCGCATGAACTCGTCTTGCAATCAGGCGGGGCCGTACTGATCACCGGTGGATTCGATACGACCGACGAAGTGAAACGGATGGCGGATAAGTACAACATGCCCGTCATCTCGACTTCCTATGACAGCTTTACCGTGGCGACGATGATTAACCGCGCCATCTATGACCGTTTGATCAAAAAGGAAATTCTGCTCGTCTCGGATATCGTCATTCCGTTACACGATACGTTTTATTTAAAAGTGGACGATACGGTCAAACGTTGGCACGAACTCAATGAACGGACGAAGCACAACCGTTACCCGGTCATCGACGACCAGATGAAAGTCGTCGGCGTCATCACCGCCAAAGATCTCATCGATCGGCCACACGATACAGAAATCGAAAAAGTGATGACGAAAAGCCCGATCACGGCCGGCGTTCAGACAAGTGTCACGAATGCGGCCCACCAGATGGTATGGGAAGGGATCGAGATGTTGCCGGTCGTCGACAACTACGGTCGCCTGCTCGGCATCATCAGCCGTCAAGACGTCCTAAAGGCGCTTCAGCTCGCGAACCGGCAACCACAAGTCGGTGAGACGTTTGATAATATGATCACCAATCAGTTGAAAGAGGATCCGACTTCGAATGGGACGGCGTTCACGGTCGAAGTGGCACCTCAAATGACGAGCCACATGGGGACGGCGTCGTCCGGAGTCTTGACGACGCTTCTAGTCGAAGGGGCGACCCGGAGTTTGCGGCATATGAAAAAAGGCGACCTTGTCGTCGAGAATATCACGGTCTACTTCATGAAACCGATTCAAATCGAGAGTCAAATCCGCGTCTCGGCGAACGTGTTCGACCTCGGACGAAAGTTCGGGAAAGTCGACGTCGAGATGACACAAGGGACACAACTCGTCGCCAAAGCGCTCGTCACGGCGCAACTGATCGACCGGTAAAGAAAAACGAGCTGATGATGTCATCAGCTCGTTTTACATATTAAGATTGGTTGATTGGTTCTTCAGACGCCTTCGGGAAAATCTTGCGATAGCGAATGATCCCGACGATTGCGTTGCCAAGCCCGAGGACGAGCATGACGATGCTGACGATCCAGCCGATGGTCGAATTGAGGCCGAGGCCGCCGAGCATCTGGTTGATGGCGAACAGCGCCAAAAACAAGCTGAGCCAGATGAGCGCTTGCGTGTTGAACAACGCTTTCCGGTACGGCGTCTTCGTCAAGAAGGCCCGACGTTTATAGACCAAATACGCACCGAGTGAGAACAAGATGAGTCCGATCATGATTAATTGACTCAAGTGAGAAACCCCTTTCAAACGTATAATCTGTTATCATCATACCATAGAATGGACATCAAGAAAGCGAGGAACGACCATGGCACATTGGCCTGAAGCAACAACGATATTGAAGTTAATCGAGGCGGCGGACACGATTATGATCCATCGACACGTCCGTCCCGATCCGGATGCGCTCGGAAGTCAACTCGGCTTAAAGCGGATCATCGAGCGGGCTTACCCGGATAAACACGTTTACGTCGTCGGCGGGATTGCCCGCGACCTCGAATTTTTAGGGAAGATGCAACACGTGGAGCCGGAGATGTATGACGAGGCGCTCGTCCTCGTGCTTGATACAGCGAACCACGAACGAATCGATGGACCATACGCCTTGAAAGGGAAGACTGTCGTCAAGATCGACCACCATCCTGACGAAGACGAGTATGCGACACATCAGATCGTCGATACGACGGTCAGTTCGACGTCGGAGATTGTGGCCGAGCTCGCTCGGATATGGGGCTTGGCTATCGATGAGCAGTCGGCGTTCTTACTTTTCGCGGGTATCGTCGGTGATACGGGACGCTTCCAGTTCCGGAACGCGACGCCGCACACGTTTGAGATCGCTGCTGACTTGATCAGTTACGGCATCGACACGAACCGCTTGTACCGCCAAATGTATAAGACGAACTTGGCGACACTCCAACTGCAAGGTTACGTCCTGCAAAACGTTCAAGTGACAGAGGCGGGCGTCGGATATGTCAAAATCGACGCCGACGTGCTCCGGACGTTTCATGCGACGCCAGAAGCGGCGTCGTTGCTCGTCAACAGCTTCTCTGGACTGGAGGGGTTGAAATGTTGGGTCATGTTCGTCGAGAACAAAGACGAGATTCGTGTCCGTATCCGCTCGAAAGGCCCGGTCATCAATGAAGTCGCCAAACGTTACCGTGGCGGCGGGCATCCGATGGCAGCCGGTGCGACAATTGACACGTGGGAAGAAATGGACGATGTGATTGCCGCACTAGAAGAAGTGGCCGCACCGTTCGAATTTGAAAATGAAGAGAGCTGACCGCGGTCAGCTCTCTTCATTTTGTATCGTCGTCTTGTGGAATGAACCACGTGCCGCGATCGGTGACGTCTTCGACGACGTCAAGTTGGTACTCGGTAATGTATTTGCGCAGCCGTTCGATAATTTCAGGACTGTCGGCAAATACGGTCTGTCCGTTCTGTAAAAGTTCTAACTTGTCGCGCGCGATTTTACCCCGATTAATAATCATACGCTTTTACCCCCTTTTATCATTCGTTTTGTCTATAATTATTGTATCAGAGAAGCATCGAGATGAGTTTGACAATTAAGAAAAAAGAGAGGGGGGCGCTTGTGCTCCATTTAAATGTAAGATCAGCGTTTAGCTTGATGCATAGCACGATTCGCTTAGAGCAATATGTCGCCTCGATGGCGGAGCGGGGGAGTAAGTCGGTCGCGGTCGCAGATGACGCGTTTTATGGCGTTCCTCAATTTGTGAGACTATGCGAACGCTATGCTGTCAAGCCGGTCATCGGTCTACGGACGAGCCTTCATGTCGATGGGCTCGAGTTGGCCGTGCTCGTGTATGCGATGACCGACCTAGATATTCCAAAGCTGTATCGCATCGTCGAGGCAGGCGGATTGACCGAACCGACGGATTTATCGGTCGTCATCTTACCTGAGAATTGGAAAACGAGTGACCCGGTCCACCGACGTCGTTTGTTTAACCGTATACTCGGCTTTGTGGCAGAAGAACGGTTATGGCTCGGGTTGCCTGCTCCGCAGACGACCGAACAGACGCTCATCGTCAAACAGCTTCGGGGGATGCGCGAAGAACTCGGTGTTCGTTTAGTGCCGACGCCAGAGACATGCTATATGCGACCAGAAGATTTTGAAGCGTATCGTGCCATCGTCGCAATCGGGGAAGGCGAGGTCATCTCCCAAGAGGACGTTCATCAAAAAGGCAAGTATGTGCGGCTGCCGAGCGAGATGAACGACTGGTTCGAACCCTTGGAGCTCGAGGAACTCGCGCGATTCGAACAACTTGCGTCGGTAACGCAGATTCCGGCCGCGACTGCCGCGATCCCGGAACTGCCTGATGCCGTCGATCGACTCAAACGTCTCGTCGCGGAGCGATTGAAAGCACTTGATTTGCTCACCGAGACGTATATCGATCGGGCCCGGTACGAGCTTGACGTCATCGCCGGTACGGGGTTCGCCTCATACTTTTTGATTGTCGAGGACATCGTTCGCTTCGCCAGGGAGCAGGGCATCGAAGTCGGTCCAGGTCGTGGTTCAGCGGCCGGGTCGCTCGTCAGTTTCGCGCTTCATATTACAGAAGTCGATCCTGTTCGCTTCGATTTGCTGTTTGAACGTTTCTTGAACCCGGAACGGATCAGTATGCCAGATATTGATTTAGACTTCGAAGACGAACGGAGAGACGAGGTCGTCCAGTACGTGCTTGACAAGTATGGGCTGCATCACGCCGCTCAAATCGGTACGTTAGCGACGTTCGGTGCGAAGGCGGCGCTGCGTGACGTGGCCCGCGCTCTCGGGATGACGCTTGAAGAAGGCCAGGCTGCCAGTAAACAAGTCAAGGACGACGGGATTGCGGGCATTACGAACAATCCGACTAAAACGAAGTGGTTTGCTGGAAGTCAAAAACGGTCGCACCTGTTGACGATCGCGTCTCAATTGGAAGGGTTGCCGAGACAAGCATCGATCCATGCGGCTGGGATCGTCTTGAGCCGAGATCCGCTTGACACGGTAACGCCGCTGCAACCGACGGACGGGGGCCAAGTGACACAATATAATATGAAGGATCTCGAGGCGCTAGGACTGCTAAAAATCGATTTGCTCGGTCTCCGGAACTTGACACGATTGCGCGAGATGGAGATGTTGATTCGTGACACCGATTCACTATTCTCGCTGAAATCGATCCCGCTCGATGACAATCGGACGTTACGTGTTCTCGCACGAGGCGATACAGACGGCGTCTTTCAGTTTGAGTCGGACGGGATGAAGCAGGCGCTGCGGCAAGTGAAGCCGACCGAGTTTGAAGATATCGTCGTCACGATGTCGCTTTATCGCCCTGGACCGATGCAGTTCATCGAGACGTATGCCAAACGCAAGCACGGGATGCCGTACAAGCCGGTCCATCCGATCGTTGGCGAAGTGATGGAGACGACTAAAGGCGTGCTCGTCTACCAAGAACAAGTCATGAAGTTATTGCGCGAACTCGCCGGATATTCATACGCCGAGGCCGATTTGATTCGTCGAGCCATCGCTAAAAAGGATATGGCCGCCATCGAGGTCGAGAAAACCCGTTTTTTGGAGAAGACGGCGGAGTACGACACGGATTCGATGCGACAAGTGTTCTCGTGGATTGAAAAATTCGCAGGCTACGGGTTCAACCGGTCGCACGCCGTCGCCTATAGTTTGATCAGTTATCGATTGGCGTATGTGAAAGCACACTTTGAACGCATTTTTTATCTCGTGACGTACGATAAGACGAATCAACTCGTGCGTATGCTAAGGAAAGGGAAAATCCCCGTCTATCCTCCTGACGTCTTGCACGGGAAAGCGGGAGCGTCTCTAGAAGGTCCTGGAGTCCGTCTCGGCCTCAAGGCGATTCAAGGATTGACGAAGCGGGACGTGGAACGATTGATTGAGCATCACGATCAGTTCACCGATGTGAAACAACTCGTGGAACTGATGGACTGGGGAACGAAAGATCAGTTGAAATTGCGCCGTCTGCTCGGTTCCGGGGCGTTAGACCGCATGTACCACGGCGATCGGAGCCGGGCTTTCCGGGCTGTGGAACGCTTGCGGGAAGAGGCGGGGACACATCTGCTCCCGGATGAACTGTCGGCCCTCGGCTTGAAACGGACCGAGGCGCCGGAACCGAATTGGTCGGAAGAAGAACGCGAGGCGCTCGGGACGTGGATCGTCCACTCACCTTTGACGACGGTGGCACCCCTTCAAGTGGACACGTCCACAATCGAGGAAGTGTTGCGCGGCGACAGAGGATTCATCGTCGTCTACGTCGATGCGATCCGGACGTTCAAGACGAAGAAAAACGAGGAGATGGGTGTCGCCATGGTCGATGACGGGGTCTCGCAAGATGAGGTCGTCATCTTCCCACGCGTGTTCGCAAACTACGCCCGCTCGCTCTATGTCGGGAACGTCCTGTTGCTCGAGGTTCATCCAAACGAGCGGGACGGGCGGATTCAACTCGTCGTGGAGCGGGTGCGGCCGTTAAATGGTCAAGCGTTGTTCGTCCGGCTTCGCCGTGAATCGTTCGCCGAGCTCGAAGAACTCCTTCATACAGCAAGTGGGGACGTCCCGGTGATTTGTCGCTTCTCCGACTCAAAAGAGGTGAAGCAATTGGCGTCTGCTTACTCGGTCAATCCAACGGAATCCTTCATGACCGCTTTGAAGAGCCGGTTCGGGGAAGCGGACGTCGTCTTAAAGCGGGTCGATTCAAAAACGTCCGGCGCGGGAACTAGTACCAAGTCATAAAAAGTGGTATAATCTGTTTGATTGGTCTGACCACTTTAAAGAGAATGCCATCCGAAAAGGAGTTGAACGGTCAGATGCATGGAAAATACGCATCCTCATTTCACGAAAACATTTCTAAAATTAGATCGTTGATCGTTCAGGCATCGCTCGCGCCGGGCGACCGTCTTCCATCCGAACGTGAACTGGCCGAGACGCTTTCAATCAGCCGCGCTTCGGTCCGAGAGGCGCTTCGGGCCCTCAGCTTTCTTGGGATCGTGGAGACGCGTCACGGGGGCGGGACGTTTTTGTGCGAGCAAGATCGGCACCGCTACATCGAGATCTTGTCTGAGTTTATCGTCACGAAACAGACGAAAGCGTCCGACATCGTCGACATGTTGCGGTTGCTTGAGCGCCTTGCGTTCTCTGAAGTCGAGCCGACACCGGAGCGGGTCAAGCTGCTCGAAGCGAACTTAGCGAATGATCGCGAGTTCCGTCAACAGCTGATTCTAGGCCTAGACAACGAGCTCTTCATTCGAATTTGGAGTGAAGTGAACCGATTTTATGACGGGACGGACGCAGGTGAACTGTATACGATCGAAGAACGAACACAATTATTGGAGATGTGGCGCAAGGTGAGGATGCCGGAATGAACGAGGGGGAAGCGATGACTGCTTTTTTCAAGAAACCAAAACGATACATGCCGTTGCGTCAACGAGAACCGAAAATTGACGCACCACAAGGATTGATGACGAAATGTCCATCCTGTAAATATATGCATTACACGAAACAATTGAACGAACACCATAAAGTGTGCGATTGTGGCTACCATTTCCCGCTCAGTGCAGATGAGCGGATTCGATTGCTCACTGATGAGAACTCATTCGTGAAATTTGCTGGACCGCGCGTGAAAGAAAATCCGCTCGATTTTCCAGATTATGAAGAAAAATTAAAAAAAGACAGGGAACGAACTGGGATTGAAGAGGCGATTGTCTGCGGCCGCGGAATGATCTCTGGCCGTCACGCCGTCATCTGTGTCATGGACGCGCGCTTCCGGATGGGATCAATGGGAGCTTACGTCGGGGAAGCGATCGCTTCAGCCGTCCGGACTGCGACTGCGGAACGATTACCTGTCGTGTTGTTCACCGCTTCAGGCGGTGCGCGCATGCAAGAAGGGATGGTCAGCCTCATGCAGATGGCGAATACGTCCATCGCGCTCAAGCAACATGACGAGGCCGGATTGCTGTATATCGCCTACTTGACCCATCCGACGACAGGTGGCGTCTCGGCTAGTTTTGCCATGCTCGGTGACTTGAACGTCGCCGAACCGGGTGCGTTGATCGGCTTCGCCGGACGGCGGATCATTGAACAGACGATTCGTGAAAAATTACCAGACAACTTCCAAACTGCTGAGTTCTTGCTAGAGGCTGGTCAACTCGATGCCGTCGTTCATCGTGAACAGATGCGTTCGTTCTTGAAGAACATCATCGATTTACATGACGGGGGGGCACATCATGTTTGACTCAACGAAAGAATTGAACGAACAACTCGTGAAGTTGCGCGAGATGGCGGAAACGAAAGGGATCGACCTATCCCGGGAGATCCGCCATCTCGAGACGAAGCTCCACCGATTAGAAAAAGACAATTATGGGAATATGAAACCGTGGGATCGCGTGCAATTGGCACGGAACCCGAAACGGCCGACGACGCTCGACTATATCGATCAGCTGTTCCCGGATTTTATTGAACTGCATGGCGACCGACATGGATATGACGATGCGGCGATCGTCGCGGGGATTGCCACGCTCGACGGTGTCCCGGTGACAATCATCGGCCATCAACGCGGCCGCAATACGAAAGAGAACATGTTGCGAAACTTTGGCATGCCTCATCCGGAAGGGTATCGCAAAGCGTTACGGTTCATGAAGCAGGCCGAGAAGTTCAACCGGCCGGTCATCACGTTCATTGACACGAAAGGTGCTTACCCGGGTAAGGCGGCCGAAGAACGTGGACAAAGCGAGGCGATCGCACGCAACTTGTTTGAGATGGCGACGTTGAAAGTCCCGATCGTTTCTGTCGTCATCGGCGAGGGCGGTTCTGGTGGAGCGCTCGGCATCGGTGTCTGCGACCGGCTACTCATGCTCGAGAACAGCACGTACTCGGTCATCTCGCCAGAAGGTGCGGCAGCACTGCTTTGGAAAGACGCTAAGCTGGCGGAACGGGCCGCTGAAACGATGAAGATTACAGCACAAGATTTGCTCGATTTAGGGATTGTCGATGAGATTGTGACGGAAGTGTTTGGCGGAGCCCACATCGATGTGTCACTACAGTCTTCGCTCTTGAATCCTGTATTAACACAGCATGTCAGTGAGTTGGTGAAACGCTCGCGCGATGAGTTGCTGCAAGGGCGCGCTGCCAAATATCATCAAATTGGCACATTTGGTTCGTGAAAACGGTAACAACCGCTTGAGGTTAACGTTAAACCACTCACGAAATGACTGCTTTTGACGGCACCCCATGCATTTTTTTCACATACTTGTGTTGTAAAACAAAGGTCAGACATGGTATTTTTATTTCAGATTTCGTTAAAACACATAAGAGGTGAGCGACGTGAATTTAAGACGAATTGCGGTATTGACAAGTGGGGGAGACGCCCCCGGAATGAACGCTGCAGTCCGTGCAGTGACCCGAAAAGCAATTTTTGAAGGTCTAGAAGTGTACGGCGTGTATAACGGTTATCAAGGTTTGATTGAGGGAAATCTCGTTGAATTGAACCTCGGATCCGTCGGCGATATCATTCAACGCGGAGGAACGTTCTTACGTTCTGCCCGTTGCCCAGAGTTTAGAACTGAAGAAGGCCGGGCTAAAGCGGTCGAACAGTTGAAGAAATTCAACATCGATGCGCTCGTCGTCGTAGGCGGAGACGGTTCGTACCGTGGAGCTCAGAAGTTGACGGAACTTGGTTTCCCGACAATCGGGCTGCCTGGTACGATCGATAACGATATCCCGGGAACGGACGCGACGATCGGATTTGACACAGCGCTCAACACAGCGCTCGATGCGATCGATAAGATTCGTGACACGGCTTCTTCACATGAACGTACGTATGTCATTGAAGTGATGGGTCGCGACGCGGGTGACATCGCTCTTTACGCCGGTCTTGCCGGTGGAGCGGAGTCGATCCTCGTCCCAGAACGTCCTGAAGACTTGAGTGCGATTGTTGAGCGGATCAACCATGGTGTTGCCCGCGGCAAGAAACACTCGATCGTCGTCGTTGCTGAAGGAGCTGGCAGTGCCGAAGAGATTGGTAAACTCATTGCTGAGCAGACAAACTCGGAAACACGTGTCACGATCCTTGGACATATCCAACGTGGCGGTTCTCCAACTGCCGCCGACCGTGTGCTTGCTAGCCGGATGGGCGCTTACGCCGTTGAAATCCTGTTAGAAGGCAAAGCTGGCCGGGTCGTTGGAATCCGTGGCGGTAACATGATGGACCTTGATATCGACGAGGCGCTCGACCATAACAAGCACACGCTTGACATGAAGTTGATCGATCTGTCGAACCAACTTTCGATTTAACGAATGACAGTGAACTCCACAGAGACGGGATCAGGTCAATCGACCCCCCGTTTTCTGTGTGTAAATGTAATACATCCCCTAGGAGGTTTTTATTTATGCGTAGAACGAAAATTGTATGTACGATCGGACCAGCTTCAGAGAAGCTTCTCCCAGAAATGATTGAAGCTGGAATGAACGTGGCTCGCCTTAACTTCTCACACGGTGACTACGAAGAGCACGGAGCACGTATCCGCGACATCCGTGAAGCATCACGCGTCGCAGGCAAAATCGTGACAGTCCTTCTCGATACGAAAGGTCCTGAAATTCGGACGCATACGTTCGCAGACGGAAAGGCACTCCTTGAAAAAGGGAAAGAAGTGACAATCGTCTCAACAGAAGAAATCGTCGGAACGAAAGACCGTTTCTCGGTCACGTACGAAGGATTGTTCGATGACGTCGAAGTCGGTTCTAGCATCATGCTCGATGACGGACTCATCGGTCTCCGTGTCGTCGAAAAACTTCCGAACCGCGATCTTCGTTGCATCATTGAAAACGAAGGCGTCATCAAGACGAAGAAAGGTGTCAACTTGCCTAACGTCAAGGTTAACCTTCCTGCCTTAACAGACAAAGATATCGCGGACATCGAGTTCGGTATCTCGCAAGATATCGACGTGATCGCGGCTTCATTCGTACGTCGTGCGTCTGACGTCGTCGCCATTCGTCAACTTCTCGAGAAACACGATGCGTCGCACATCAAGATTTACCCGAAAATCGAAAACCAAGAAGGTGTCGATAACATCGACGAGATCTTGTCTATCTCTGACGGTTTGATGGTTGCGCGTGGTGACCTCGGTATCGAGATCCCGACTGAAGAAGTCACACCGGTACAAAAAGAATTGATCAAGAAGTGTAACGACCTCGGTAAGCCGGTCATCACAGCGACACAAATGCTTGACTCGATGCAACGCAACCCGCGCCCGACACGTGCGGAAGCGTCTGACGTTGCCAACGCCATCCTCGATGGTACGGATGCGGTCATGCTCTCAGGTGAGACGGCTGCAGGGGACTACCCAATCGAGTCAGTTCAAATGCAAGCAGCGATCGCTGTTCGTACAGAGCGTATGCTTGACTACAAAAACTTGCTCAAAGATCGTCAGAAACGCAGTGAGCATACGGTGACGGATGCGATCTCACAAGCGGTTGCCCATACGGCAATCAACTTGAACGCGAAAGCGATCTTGACGCCAACACAATCAGGTTACACGGCTGCCCGTACAGCGAAATATCGTCCGGAAGCAAACATTATCGCGGTGACTGAATCAGAGCGCGTCGCTCGTCAGTTGAACCTCGTTTGGGGCGTATACCCGATTGTTGCTGCTACAATGCCGAACAACACGGATGAAATGTTGGTTCAAGCATCTGAAGCAGCTCGTCACGCTGGACTCGTCACAGACGGCGACCTCGTCGTCATCTCAGCAGGTATTCCGGCAGCGACTTCTGGTACGACGAACATGATGAAAATTCACATCGTCGGACACGCTCTTGCAAACGGACGCGGCATCGGTGAGCGCGGCCTCGTCGGAGAAGTCGTCGTTGCGAACAACGCGGACGAAGCGAACGCTAAAGCAAAAGACGGCATGATCCTCGTCGCACCGTTCACTGATAAAGAAATGATGCCAGCGATCGAAAAAGCAGCCGGCATCATCACAGAAGACGGTGGATTGACGAGCCATGCCGGCATCGTCGGACCATCGCTCCGTAAACCGGTCATCGTCGGTGTTGAATCTGCAACGTCTACGTTCCGTGACGGACAGATGATCTCGATCGACCCGCTTACTGGAAAAATTTATAACGCGTAATCGAATGACAATCGAACCGACCTTCTCATGAGGTCGGTTCTTTTTCCATTCAGAAAGAGGGATGAATCATGGGTGCTTATTTATTTCTGCTATTACTCGTCTTGATCGGCGTGATTTCCCATAATCAATCGGTCATAATCGCGAGCAGTGTACTCTTAATCATTAAAGCAATCGGCTTCGGTGACCAGCTGTTCCCGACGCTCGCCGCAAAAGGGATCCATTGGGGTGTGACGATCATCACGATCGCCGTCCTCGTCCCGATCGCGACCGGAGACATAGGTTTTAGAGAATTGTGGAATAGTATTAAAGGACCGGTCGGCATCATTGCCTTTTCGTCCGGTATCTTCGTCGCTCTCGCCGCCGCCCAGGGCGTGCAACTGATGCGTGTCGATCCGGTCGTGACGACGGCCTTGCTCGCCGGCACCATTCTTGCGGTCGGATTCATGAAAGGCGTTCCGGTCGGTCCGCTCGTTGGTGCCGGGATTGCCGCGCTCATTTTAGGGGGATATAACCTTATTGAGAAGTGGGTTTGACATTTTTTTACGACTGGATACGCTTACATTTCTTTTTTTCAGTAAATTGTTTATACTAGACGGAGGACAGGGTGGCGCGAACTCGATACGTGCTGGGGAGATTTATCGAACCCCCACCCTTATTCCCTGCAAACAGACTGTATGATGCGGTCGACTACTTTCAAAGACTGAGGGGGAGTTATTAATGTCAACAACTAAAGGGTTAGAAGGAATTGTGGCGGCAGCCTCAAAAGTCAGTTCGATCATTGATGGACAATTGACTTATGGAGGATACACAATCGATGACTTGGCAGACCATGCCACGTTCGAAGAAGTCGTCTTTCTATTATGGAACGACCGCCTTCCGAAGGCAGATGAATTAACGAAACTCTCAGAAGCGCTCGTTCAAGAAGCGAAGTTGCCAGAAGACGTCCTCGCGACACTCGAGCGGGCACCAAAGTCTGCGAACGCGATGGCCACGATTCGTACGGCACTCTCTCAACTCGCGTTGTACGATGAAGAGGCTGAAGACATGAGCGAAGAGGCAAACATGCGTAAAGCGATTCGTCTTCAAGCACAAATCGCGACGATCGTGACTGCTTTCGCGCGGTTACGGAAAGGTAAGCGACCGATTGCGCCGAAGCAAGGCTTGTCGTATGCAGCCAATTTCTTATATATGTTGAACGGGGAAGAGCCGAATGAAGTCGCCGAGACGACGATCGACAAGGCGTTCATTCTTCACGCCGACCATGAGTTGAACGCTTCGACGTTCACAGCCCGTGTCTGCGTAGCGACGCTCTCAGATATGTATTCTGGTGTGACGGCAGCGATGGGCGCACTCAAAGGTCCACTTCACGGTGGCGCCAACGAGGCGGTCATGAAGATGCTTCACGAAATCGGTTCGGTCGACAAAGTTGAAGACTACGTGCGCGGCAAGTTCGAACGCCGTGAGAAGATCATGGGCTTCGGTCACCGTGTTTATAAGGACGGCGATCCGCGTGCGAAACACTTGAAAGAGATGAGTCGCCAACTGACGGCTCAAATCAATGAGCCACATTGGTACGAGATGTCTGAGAAGATCGATCACCTCGTCGAGACTGAAAAAGGGCTCAAACCGAACGTCGACTTCTACTCGGCTTCGACGTACTATGCGCTCGGCCTTGACGAAGAGCTGTTCACGCCGATCTTCGCGGTCTCGCGGATGTCAGGCTGGATCGCACACATCCTCGAGCAATACGCCGACAACCGTCTCATTCGTCCGCGTGCCGAGTACGTAGGCGAAACGAATCGTTCATACGTACCGGTAAACGAGCGTTAATTGACGCATCGTTCGAAGATTGCGTCACAATTTAGACATAAACTTTGGTAAACTAACAGATGACGTAGGTCGGCGCTCGCGTCGGCCTACATAAATGTACTTAGGGGGATTCATATGTCAACACAAGGTCAAAAGATTACAGTAGAAAACGGTGCACTCAACGTACCAAACGTACCAACGATTCCATTCATCATCGGAGATGGAACAGGCCCAGACATCTGGAACGCTGCAGTCCGCGTCTTTGATGCAGCTGTCGAGAAAGCATACGGCGGCGAGAAGAAGATCGAATGGAAAGAAGTGTTCGCTGGCGAGAAGGCGTTCAACCAAACGGGTGAGTGGCTTCCTAACGAGACGCTCGACGAGATCCGTGAATATTTGATTGCCATCAAAGGACCGCTCACGACACCGGTCGGCGGCGGAATCCGTTCACTCAACGTTGCGCTCCGTCAAGAACTTGACTTGTACACGTGCTTGCGTCCTGTCCGTTACTTCACTGGCGTCCCGTCACCGGTCAAACGTCCTGAAGACACAGACATGGTCATCTTCCGTGAGAACACAGAAGATATTTATGCAGGGATCGAATACGCTTCAGGCAGCGACGAAGTGAAGAAGTTGATCACGTTCTTGAAAGAAGAGATGAACGTCAACAAGATCCGTTTCCCAGAAACATCGGGTATCGGCATCAAGCCGATCTCGTCAGAAGGAACAAAACGTCTCGTTCGGGCATCTCTCGAATACGCGATCGCGAACAACCGTAAATCGCTCACGCTCGTCCATAAAGGTAACATCATGAAGTTCACAGAAGGCGCCTTCAAAAACTGGGGGTATGAACTCGCAGAAGAAGAGTACGGCGACAAAGTGTTCACTTGGGCCCAGTATGACCGCATCAAAGAAGAGTCAGGCGAAGCTGCTGCGAACGAAGCGCAATCGAAAGCGGAAGCGGAAGGCAAGATCATCGTGAAAGATTCAATCGCTGATATCTTCCTCCAACAAATCTTGACTCGTCCGCGTGAGTTCGACGTCGTCGCGACAATGAACTTGAACGGTGACTACATCTCGGACGCGCTCGCTGCTCAAGTCGGCGGAATCGGAATCGCACCAGGTGCGAACATCAACTACGTGACAGGACATGCCATCTTCGAAGCGACACACGGTACGGCACCGAAGTATGCCGGTCTTGACAAAGTCAACCCGTCATCTGTCATCTTGTCAGGTGAGATGATGCTCCGTCACATGAACTGGAACGAAGCGGCTGACCTCATCGTTCGTTCGATGGAGAATACAATCGCATCGAAAGTCGTCACATACGACTTTGCCCGTCTCATGGACGGCGCGACAGAAGTGAAATGTTCAGAGTTTGCGGATGAACTGATCAAAAACATGTAAGTAGCACTCAAGTTTGGACTAAACCAAGGGGGAGAGCACAATGATTCGTCGCAACAAGATTTCTGTTATCGGTAGCGGATTCACGGGGGCCACGACGGCACTATACTTGGCTCAAAAAGAGTTAGGAGACGTCGTCCTTCTCGACATGCCAGAGTTTGAGAACCCGACGAAAGGAAAAGCGCTCGATATGCAAGAAACGGCGCCGATTCAAGGATTTGATTCATTGATCACCGGGACGTCGGATTACGCCGACACGGCTGATTCGGACATCGTCGTCATCACGGCTGGTATCGCCCGCAAGCCGGGCATGAGCCGGGACGACCTCGTCACGACGAACGCTAGCGTCATGCGGTCGGTCACGAAAGAGATTGTCAAGTATTCACCTGACGCGATCTTGATCGTCTTGACGAACCCGGTCGATGCGATGACGTATACGGTGTTCAAAGAGTCGGGTTTCCCGAAAGAGCGCGTCATCGGCCAGTCCGGTGTGCTCGACACGGCGCGGTTCCGGACGTTCGTCGCTTCGGAGTTGAACGTCTCTGTGAAAGACGTGTCCGGGTTCGTCCTCGGCGGTCACGGCGACGACATGGTGCCGCTCATCCGCTATTCGTATGCAGGAGGCATCCCGCTCGAGAAGTTGTTGCCGAGTGAACGCATCGACGCGATCGTCGCGAGAACGCGTAAAGGTGGCGGTGAGATCGTCCAACTCCTTGGCAACGGTTCGGCGTACTACGCGCCGGCCGCGGCCATCGTCGAGATGGTGGAAGCGATTTTAAAAGATCAACGCCGCATTTTACCGGCCATCACGTATCTTGATGGAGAGTATGGCTTCCGTGACCTCTATCTTGGGGTGCCGACGGTTCTCGGTGCGAACGGGATCGAGCGTGTGCTCGAACTTGACCTGACGGACGAAGAACAAGCCGCGCTCAAGCGCTCGGCTGACTCGGTCCGTTCCGTCTTGAACGTCCTAACTTGAAAGCAAGTCTAGTCTGCGTCGCAGGCTAGACTTTTTTTGTTGGATTCGTTTTTCTTCCAAGCGTGCTAAACTGGAGATAGACAGTGGATTTGTTTTGTTTTTGTAAAGAATTGCTTTGAAGTTGGTCGCGAGTGGGATTGATTTGTAAAATAGGTAGTGTAAACGACTGAACAGATAGATTCGAGGAGGAACTAGTGTGGCCGATAAAGTAATTGTTGTTGATGACGAAGTATCGATTGCGACGTTATTAAAATTTAATTTAGAACAAGCCGGATTTGAGGTCGAGACGGCCCATGATGGAAAAGCAGGGCTTGAATTAGCCGAGAAACAAGACGCGGTGTTGATCATCCTCGACTTGATGTTGCCGGAGATGGACGGGCTTGAAGTATGTAAACGGCTGCGCCAACAAAAAGTGAACACGCCGATCTTAATGTTGACGGCGAAAGACGACGAGTTCGATAAAGTGCTCGGTCTCGAACTTGGCGCTGACGACTATTTGACGAAACCGTTCAGCCCGCGCGAAGTCGTGGCCCGGGTCAAAGCGATTTTGCGCCGGTCAGGTCCACAGGAAACGACGACGGTCGACGCCGACGTCATCGAGATCGGAGACGTCAAAATCATCGCATCGAACTATGAGGTTTTCAAAAAAGGCGAACGTCTCGAATTGACGCCGAAAGAGTTTGAACTGCTGGCTTATCTCGCCAAAAACAAAGGCCGTGTGTTGACGCGTGATCAACTGCTGTCAGCCATTTGGAACTATGATTTTGTCGGTGATACGCGTATCGTCGACGTTCATATTAGTCATTTGCGTGAAAAAATTGAGCCGGTGACGAAGAAACCGACGTACATCAAGACGATCCGAGGTCTCGGTTATAAGATGGAAGAACCGATGCCCGAATGAAGACGTATCGCTCGCGTTTTTTGACGACACTCATCCTGCTTGTGACGGGCGTGTTGCTGACACTCGGGATCGTGCTCGGTCAACTGTTCAAAGATTTCTATTTGGACTCGGAGCGCGACCGGTTGAAAGAAGACGCCCAACTCGCCGCCTTGTATTTGGACGGGGGCGAACTTGAGCAGATTCGTGACTACGTTCGACAAATCGACGATGAGAGCAGTTTCGACATCTTGCTGTTGAACCGCCGGATGGAAGTGATTGCCGGCACGCCGTTCCGCGTCGGAGCGTTCGAATACCGGATTGACGCCGACACGATTCCGGCTAACGGTGCGTTCGGCAACGCGACACGCGACGATTTGATCCAGTTCACGAAACCGATCGAACTGTCGACCGGTGAAACGGTCTACCTTAGCTTCATCCGCTATATTTCTGATTTGGAAGGTGTCTACAACCGGATTTGGCTGACGGTCGCGCTCGCATTGTTCTTTTCATTCTTCCTCATTCTATTCGTCCTCCACAATCTGACGAACCAGTTCATCCGGCCGATCGATGAGGCGACGATCGTGTTACGCGAACTCGCCGACGGGAATTACCGGGCCCGTGTGTATGAACTACGCAACGATGAAGAGACGGGAAGTCTGGCCGGGTCGATCAACGTCCTCGCCCGTAACTTAGAGACGATCTCGCTCGGGGAGTCGGTGCAGCGGGCAAGGCTCGAGTCACTGATCGAGTATATGGGAGCCGGTCTGTTGCTCGTCGATGAACGCGGTATCGTCACGCTCGTCAACCGGTCGTACCGGGATATGTTCCAATACGACGATTTGATGATCGGCCAGTTTTACCATGGCATTTTACCGAGTCCGGACGTCGAGACGTTGATCGAGGACGTCTATTTGACAGAAGAGCCGCACCGTCGCCAGCTATCGATTCGAATCGGGTTCAACCAAAAGACGTATATGGTGTCAGCTGCCCCGATCTTTAGCGATACCGGCATGCTGCGCGGGACGACACTATTGTTTAACGACATCTCCGAACTGAAACGGCTTGAGAAAATGCGGAAAGATTTCGTCGCGAACGTGAGCCATGAGTTGAAGACGCCGCTCACTTCGATCAGAGGCTTCAGTGAGACGTTACTCGACGGGGCGAAAGAAGTGCCCGAGTTGCGCGATCAATTTTTGGATATCATCCAAAAAGAAGCGACTCGTATGCAAATGCTCGTCGAGGACTTGCTCGAACTGTCACGGCTCGAGCAGGAAAATTTCCATTTGGAGTTCACGCCTGTCCAGCTCAATCAGCTCGTCGAAGAGGTGTGTCTCGTCTTAAGCCAGAAGGCTGAGCAAAAAGCAATCCATCTTGAAGCGCATCACGACGGCGACGTCGTCTTGCAAGCGGACTTGAATCGGATCAAGCAAGTCATCTTGAACCTTGTCGCGAACGCGATTAACTATTCGCCAGAAGGCAGCCAGGTCGAGATTACGGTCGAGAAGCGGGAGACGACGGCGCGCTTGATCGTCAAAGACGACGGGATCGGCATCGCTCCAAAAGAAGTGAGCCGTATATTCGAACGGTTTTACCGGGTCGACAAGGCCCGGAGTCGAAATTCTGGAGGGACCGGCCTTGGCCTCGCCATCGTCAAGCACATCGTCGATCTTCATCATGCGACAATCCATGTCGACAGCGACGAAGGCGTTGGGACGACGTTCACAATCGAATTCCCGCTCGCTTAACAAGGAATTTATATCGCGTTCACACGAACTTTACAAACAGATGCTACTCTATTGATGAGACCTCTTCATCATCTCGTATCCCGGCCGGTGCTCATCTCCACTCGGTCGAGAAGATTGACCCTTTTCTAGTACTTAGAAAAGGGTCTTTTTTTCGAACGCATGTACCCGTATGATATGATGGATACAGAAGAGAATGGAGGTTGGACGATGAATAAATTACTGCTCCTCGATGGAAACTCACTGACGTATCGTGCGTTTTTCGCGTTGCCTCCGATGACGGATGCATCGGGACGAAACACGAACGCGGTATATGGCTTCACGATGATGCTTTTAAAATTGATGGAAGACGAGCAACCGACGCATTTCGCGGTCGCGTTCGATGCGTCGAAGAAGACGTTCCGCCACGATACATATGCGGACTATAAAGGTGGGCGACAGAAAACACCAGGTGAGCTCCGCGAACAGTTCCCGATCGTTCGTGAACTGTGTGAGGCGTTCGGGATCAAAGTGCTCGAACTCGATCAATATGAGGCTGATGACATAATCGGGACACTTTCGAAAAACGAGGCGTTCGAACAAGTCACGGTCGTCACGGGTGATAAAGATTTACTTCAACTGATCAATCAGCGAGTCACCGTCTACTTAACGAAACGTGGCATAACTGACGTCGAGACGATGGACGAGGCGGCGTTCCACGAACGTTACGAGGGCTTGGCACCTCGCCAAATGATTGATCTCAAAGGGCTGATGGGCGATAAATCCGATAACATACCGGGAATTCCTGGTGTCGGCGAGAAGACGGCGCTCAAGTTGCTGTCAAATTACGGCTCGGTCGAAGGGCTGTATGAACATACACATGAGTTAAAAGGGAAGCAAAAAGAAAAAGTCGAGGCGAACGAGCAGGAAGCTCGAATGTCAAAACAACTCGCGACGATCCATACGGACGTCCCGATCGACGTCAGTGTGGATGACTTACAGTTCCATCCGTATGACGCGGCAAAAGTCAAACCGTTGTTCATGAGCCTTCAGTTCAAATCACTGGTCAGTAAGCTGAACACCGATGCGACGACGGAAGAGGCGGCAGAAGCGCGAGACGTGACGCACGTCGGCATCGAACAGCAAGATTTGTCGGAAGCCGTCCTGTTTATCGAACAGCTGCGGGACGACTATTTCGAAGACGACATCATCGGTGTGGCGATCGCATCGAAAGTCGGTGTGACCGTCGGTGATATGTCGTTGTTAGACGTACCGGACGTGAAGGCTTGGCTAGCGGACGAGACCCGGAAAACAATCTGTTTGGATGCCAAACAGACGATCATTCAATTGAAACGGAACGAATTGACACTTCGCGGCTACGAAGACTTGCTCGTCGCCGGCTATTTGCTCAACTTGTCGGGCGGAACGACGCTCGATTCGATCGCCGCGCACTTCGATTACGCGTTGCCTGAAGACGAGGCCGTCTACGGGAAAGGGGCGAAACTGCACGTGCCGGAACAAGCGGTGCTCGACCAACATCTTGGCGAGAAGGCGATGGCTATCTTCACGTTGTTCGCAAAAGTCATTCCGGAAATCGATGAAAACGAGCAGACGTCACTTTATCAAGATTTAGAACGTCCGCTCGCCTCGGTGCTCGCGGAAATGGAATGGGCCGGAATTCACGTCGACGTGGCGACGCTTCAAGCGATGGAAACCGATCTCAGGGACCGCCTTGATCAGCTCGAGACAGAAATTCACGGATTGGCCGGCGAGTCGTTCAATATCAATTCGCCGAAACAGCTTGGCGTCATCTTGTTTGAGAAGTTGGCACTCCCACCCGTGAAGAAGACGAAAACCGGATACTCGACGGCAGCCGACGTGTTAGAGAAGCTGGCGCCGCTCCATCCGATCGTCGAACATATCATGCATTACCGTGAGCTCGGAAAACTGCAGTCGACGTACGTCGAGGGCTTACAAAAAGTCATCAAAGCGGACGGGAAGATTCATACACGCTACACGCAGACGCTCACACAGACAGGGCGACTGTCATCGGTCAATCCGAACTTGCAAAACATCCCGATTCGGCTCGAGGAAGGACGCCGAATCCGTAAGGCGTTTACGGCAAGTGAGCCGGGCTGGGTGCTGTATGCGGTCGACTACTCGCAGATCGAGCTGCGGATCATGGCGCATATGTCGCAAGACGCGAAGATGCTCGAGGCGTTTTTAAATGACGAAGATATTCATACGTCGACGGCGGCGAACGTGTTCCGCGTCGCCAAAGAAGAAGTGACGTCGCTCATGCGGCGTCAAGCGAAGGCGGTCAACTTCGGGATCATTTATGGCATCAGTGATTATGGATTGTCGCAAAACCTCGGCATCAGCCGTAAAGAAGCGCAGACGTTCATCGACACGTACTTCGAGCAGTTCCCTGGTGTGAAGCGCTTCATGGATGCCGCTATCGAGCGGGCGCGGGAACATGGGTATGTCGAGACGATGCTCAAACGTCGCCGTAACATCCCGGACATCCATTCACGTAACTTCAACTTGCGGGGCTTTGCCGAACGGACGGCTATCAACACGCCGATTCAAGGAACAGCGGCGGACATCATTAAAAAAGCGATGATCGACGTCGATACGGCGCTTCAAGCATCGGGTCTGCAATCGAAACTATTGCTTCAAGTCCACGATGAACTCATCTTTGAAGGACCGCTTGCTGAGACGTCCGCGCTTGAAAAACTTGTGAAACAAGCGATGGAACATACGATCACACTCGATGTCCCGCTTCGGGCGGACGGCTCGTTCGGTGAGACGTGGTTCGACACGAAATAAAGTAAAGGAAGGAAATCGATATGCCAGAATTACCAGAAGTAGAGACGGTCTGTCGCCGACTGCGACCGTTCGTCTCCGGAAAAACGATTCAAGACGTCAATGTACGCGACGCGAAAATCATTCGCGGACATGAGGCCGACGTGTGGGTACAACAGCTGATCGGCGAGACGATGGTCGACGTCGAGCGGCGCGGCAAGTTCATTTTATTTAAATTGACGAACGGCTACCTCGTCTCTCATTTACGGATGGAAGGGAAATTCTTTCCGCACAGCGAAGCCGTCGATCCGGTCAAGCATACGCACGTCGTCTTCACGTTCACCGACGGTACGAGCCTGCACTATAACGACGTCAGGAAGTTCGGCACGATGGAACTTCGGACGAACGACGAGTTGTTCGTGACGCCGCCGCTGTCGCTGCTCGCGCTCGAGCCGTTCGACCCTGAAGTGACGGCCGAAACGTTGCACGCCCGTCTGAATCGCATGAACGTGAGAGCGATCAAGACGGCGTTACTCGATCAATCGATTTTTGTCGGTCTCGGCAATATTTATGTCGACGAGACGTTGTTCCGGGCACGGATTCATCCGACCCGGCCAGCAGCCTCGCTTTCACTCACTGAAGTTGAGACCGTCCGTCAAGAAGCGGTCGCTGTGTTATTAGAAGCGATCGAGCGGGGTGGAAGTACGATCCGCAGCTATACGAATCCGGACGGGGCGGCTGGAACGTTTCAAGAGACGCTTTACGTCTACGGGCAGACCGGTGAACCGTGTCACAATTGCGGTCGGCCGATTGAAAAGATGAAACTAGGCGGACGGGGGACGCATTACTGTCCGCACTGCCAACAGTAAGAGGTGGACACAATGTTGAAAATTGGTTTGACAGGCGGCATCGCGACAGGGAAGTCGACGGTGTCCCGCCTATTCCGACAACAAGGGATTCCGATTATCGATGCCGACAAGATTGCCCGTACCGTCGTCGACCCTGAAGGTAAAGCTTACTCTGCTGTCCGAGAAGCGTTTCCGCGCTGTTTTGAAGGTGAGCAGTTGAACCGGCCGGCGCTCGGGCGAGAGATCTTCCATGACGAAGCAAAAAGGAAATTGTTGAATCAGCTCATGCATCCGGCGATCCGGGAAGAAATGCAGGAGCAGATGCATTCCTTTGCAGCAGCAGGGGAATCTGTCGTCATCTTCGACATCCCGCTCTTGTTCGAAGGGACGATGCGTGACCTCGTCGATTATACGGTCGTCGTCTACTGCCGGGAAGAGATGCAGTTGATGCGTCTCATGGAGCGTAACGGCTTGACGAAAGAAGAAGCGCTCGCAAGGATCCACTCGCAAATGCCGATCGAAGAAAAGAAGCATCACGCTGACTTTTTAATCAACAACAACGGGGCACTCGGAGACTTGTTGCCTCAAGTGACGCGTCTCGTCGAACAATTTCAAGACATGAAAAAAGAAGGCGACTGACGCCTTCTTTTTTTGTTCAGTTGAGCGGATCTGCGTCCGGTCGCCCTTTTTTCCATGTGTCGAAAATAGCGCGCCCGTCACTTGGGTGTCCGTTCGAGTAATAAATCGGATAGAGCGAGAAGAACACATAATAAAACGAGAAATAGGCGAACTGATACGTATAGAGGGTCGGTTCAATCTCCCGTGTCAGGATAAACCAGTTCACAATCAAGATACTCGATAGATTGAAGATCGACCCGCCCGCGTAGACGATACTCCTCGTCAAGCGATTACTGTATTTCAAGTCCGAGAATTGGCACCAGGCGTCATAGAAGTAGACGCGGTTAAACTGCATGCGCCCGACCTTGAATAGCTTCTTCCCGGTCCCGATCTCCATATCGAGTGATCCCCCGAATAATTTCGCGAAAAAGAAATGCCCGAATTGATGGATAATTGTCACAATCGGTAAGATGACAAAAAACGAGATGACAAATTTGTCTAAGTCTGTCCAATCAAACATATAACGTAGCTCCTTTCCAAGCTCTACACCAAATTTCCCTCTTTTTCAAAAACGAAACTGTAAAAAAGTGATAAAAATGTGACGATACATAGTGAAAACGCTTCCATTTTTCCGTTATAATGGTGTCGTAACGCAGAAAAAAGGGGGAACTGGAATGGGGACGAAAGTTGCAATCAACGGGTTTGGACGAATCGGGAGAATGGTGTTTCGTAAATTGATGCTTGAAGGGCGTCACGACGTCGTGGCGATCAATGCGAGTTATCCGGCGGAGACGCTTGCTCACTTGATCAAGCACGATACGGTCCATGGGCCGTTTGAGCTCACTGTTCGAGCGCATGGGGATACGCTCGTTGTCGACGGGAAACAGATTCGGTTAATCGCAGAGCGTGACCCGGAACGATTACCATGGAAAGAACTTGATGTCGAGATCGTCGTCGAGGCGACGGGGAAATTCAATTCGGACGTCGGGGCGCGCAAGCATTTGATGGCCGGGGCGCAGAAAGTCATTTTGACGGCGCCGGGAAAAGGCGACTTACGGACGATCGTGATGGGGGTCAATGATCGCGAGTATATGCCGGAGCAAGACCATATCATCTCAAACGCCTCTTGTACGACGAACTGCCTCGCACCTGTCGTCAAAGTGCTCGATTCGACGTTCGGCATCGAGACAGGACTCGTCACGACGGTACACGCCTACACGAACGACCAGAACAATATCGACAATCCGCATAAAGATTTGCGCCGGGCCCGGGCTTGTGGTAGCTCCATTATACCGACTTCGACCGGGGCAGCCAAGGCGATCGGTCTTGTGCTTCCCGAGCTGCAAGGCAAGTTGAACGGGATGGCGCTCCGTGTCCCGACGCCGAACGTCTCGCTCGTCGATCTCGTCGTCGAGCTGCGTCGTGATGTCACGGCCGCCGAAGTGAACGATGCGTTCGAACGGGCCGCTTACGGAGAAATGACCGGGATTCTCGGTGTCTCGAACGAACCGCTCGTCTCAATCGACTTTAATGGAGACGAGCGCTCCTCGATTATCGATGCGGATTCGACGATGGTGCTCGGCGGCAACCACGTCAAAGTGCTCGCTTGGTATGACAACGAATGGGGCTATTCGTGCCGCGTCGTCGATCTTTTGGATATGGTGGCGAGCTACCTTCAAATCGGCCAACAAGAAACGCACGCTTGAGAAAATATATTTCGTCAAAAATATTTTAACGAATTCAAACAAATAGCTTGTATCGACGTCCTAAACAGGATACACTCAATCTCGTGAACTTCAATTGGTCTGACAAACGCAACTTAAAGGGTTAGGACCTCTCTGGACTAACTTGCCCCCGTGGTTGTGGGCGATTCAGGCACAAAGTGAGTGATCATCAACTACTTTGAGACCATTGATGTAAAGGGGGATCCACTTATATGGATACTATGGGACGTCACATTATTACAGAACTTTGGGAGTGCAATCCCGACAAATTGAACGATATCGACTACATCGAGCGCTTGTTCGTCGATGCAGCACTTCGCTCGGGCGCTGAAGTCCGCGAAGTCGCTTTCCACAAATTCGCGCCGCACGGTGTGAGTGGTGTCGTTATCATTTCAGAATCACATTTAACGATTCACAGTTTCCCAGAGCATGGTTACGCATCAGTCGATGTGTTCACATGTGGGGACCGGATCGATCCAGCGACAGCTTCACAATACATTGCTGAAGGCTTAGAAGCGAAAGTTCGCGAAGACGTCAAACTTGATCGCGGTATGGGACCGATTCGTGTTCCAGAAGCACAAGTGGCGATCAGCAAATAATCCGATTGACCTTTTGAGGCTGGCCGATTTTCGGTCAGCCCTTTTAATTGTTTTGTTAAGTCGTTAATTTTGATATGCTTAACGTATATAAATTAGGTGCCGAGGTGGACAATGGGATTACTAGACAAGTTTCAAACACATATCCAAACGGATGATACGCATAAAAATGAGGCGTTGCGCACGCGTTATTTCGCGACGTCGCCGAACGCAGTCCTGACATGGTTAGATGAACGAATTAAAACGGAGGGGCAGACGGTGCGCCGAATCGACGCCGAGCGAGGCGAGCTCGCCTTTTACGGTGACGGCTGGGACGCATTGGCCACAGTCGTTCAAGTGGACGGAGGGCGGACCGCCGTCGATTTCACGATGAATCGTGAACAAATGCTCGGTCCTGACCTGAAACAAGTTGTCGCTGCGTATTATGATGCTTTACAAAATAAGTTCCCACTCCGTGCCATCGGGAATCAATCTGTCGAACGATAAGGAGGGCTGAGCATGCGTTGTCCTAAATGTGATCATAACGGAACGAGGGTGCTCGACTCCCGACCAGTCCAAGATTATTATTCGATTCGACGCCGTCGCGAATGTGAAAAGTGCGGCTATCGCTTCACGACGTTTGAAACGGTTGAACAGACGCCGCTCATCATCGTCAAAAAGGACGGGAACCGCGAAGAGTTCAGTCGAGAGAAAGTTCTGCGCGGGATCATTCGAGCCTGTGAGAAACGACCGGTCACACTCGAGCAACTCGAGGGTGTGGTCACGAAAGTCGAACAACAGTTACGGGCGCTCGGCCAGTCCGAGATCCCGAGTGAACAAGTCGGCGAACTCGTCATGAACGAACTCGCCCGCGTCGATGAAGTGGCGTACGTCCGCTTCGCATCGGTCTATCGACAGTTTAAGGACATCTCTGTGTTCTTTAAAGAGTTAGAGGATTTAATGAAGCAAGAAAAATCGACCAACTAAAGGGGCGGCCTTCTGGTCGTCTTTTTTCAGGGGAGAAACGTTATGGAAAAAGAACGGATTCTTTACGGGACTGATGAGCTATTGATCATGAGCACTGGGCTCATTGATCGCGAGTCTTATCAGTCACTTTATCATTTATATCAACCCGTCATCGGCGTGAAGGCGCTCGCGTTGTATCAAACGCTTTGGAGTGAATTGAAGCCGGGTAAAATGAAGTCGAACTATATATCACATAGCGCCTTGTGTGAAATGCTTGATTATTCGATTAACGAACTGGCGGACAGTCTATTCCGGCTCGAAGCGATCGGCCTCGTCCGGACGTACAAGACGAAAGACGCACGGCTGACGCAATACGTCTATCAACTGAGAGTTCCGCTCGCGCCCCACACGTTCCTAAACGATGGGCTGTTATCGAGTTTTCTCTTCTATAAAGTAGGGGAGGTCCGATTCAAGCAGTTGCAAGGACGGTTCACGATCGATCCGTTACCGGCAGGCATCGTCGAAGTGACGAAAGACTTCAATGAAGTGTTCGACGTCAAAGGGGTCAACCAGATGGCGTTCACTCAAAAAAATTATGAGAAGCCGGACCGCGCCAAGATCGAGATCAACTATACGTTCGATATGGATATCGTCAAAAAACTGACAAACTTCCCAATCGGCTTCTTCACGAAGAAGTTAGACGAGACGATCACAAAACTCGCGTACGTGTCGCAAATCGATGAAGAGACGATGGCCGAGATGCTAAAAGAGTATTTCGTTCACGAAGCGTACTTACCGCTCAGCGAACAAGAGAAGCGTGATGGTTGCCGGCAGATGGTATTACAATTGAAGAAAAAACAGACGAGACATCGAAAAGTGAAGTCAGACGAGACGGAGCAGGCGGAGGTCGGCGATTTGCATGACACAACGGTCATGGAGGAAGCACACCCGCATCAGTACGTATCGACGCTTCGGAAGACGCCACAACTTTCGAAAAGTGACGAACAGCTCATCATCGAGATGGTCGATACACTCGGTCTCGCACCAGGTGTGATCAACGCGCTGTTCTATTATTGTATCGAAGTGAAGAAACAGACGCGGCTCAGCGAGAATTACGTGATGCGCATCGCCACGAGTTGGAAGACGGCGGGCTATTTGCACGCAGGTGACGCATTAGAGCGTGAAGCGACGCAAGACGCGTTGATCGAGAAGAAGCAACAAAAACGTGAGAACGTCCAGCGTACGACGGTCGGCTCGCGTCGGAAAGACAAGACCGAGTTGCCGAAATGGCTTGAAGACGATGCGAAAGAGCAACGGTCTTACGATCAGAAGCGCAAAGAGGCGCTCGAATCATCGGTGCCAGATGACGCGGAACTCGTCAAATTGTTGAATGAACTGAAAGAGAAAGGATGAGCGACATGGAACGGATCAATCAGACGCTCGCCCAGATGATGAACCGTAAAGAAGTGCGGGAAGCGTACGAGTCGATTCGCAGACGAACTCTCGAGCACCCTGGTGTCATTACATTTTTAAAGGCGCATCCAGAACTCGACGAGACGGCGATCGAAGTCGGATTTACGAAATTGAGCGAATATGCCGAGCAGATGGACGGGAAGAAGCTTGTCGATGAACAAGCCGTTATCCCCGGGCATCAGCCGGTCCTTTATGTCGATCTCGGTCAAATTGCGATCCGCTATGAAGAGACGGTCGCTCACCGCCAAGCGAGACGTCAAAAAGAGATGGATCGAAAGTTCAAGAGCTTATTTTTACCGGAAGAAGTGCGGGAAGCGAGCTTTCAATCGTTTGATTATTCGGACGATGCCCGAAAGATCGCGCTCCGTGAGGCGATGCGATTCGTCTCGGGGATGAAGACGCGTCAAAAAGTGAACGGCCTTTACTTGTACGGCAGTTTCGGGGTCGGGAAGACGTACTTGCTCGCCGCGATCGCCAACGAACTCAAAGTCGCCGATATCGAGACGATTTTAGTTCACGCTCCGGGATTCGTCTCGGAAGCGAAGCGGAAAATTCGTACCGATTCGTTCGATTCATTTTTGACCTCGTTCCAGCACGTGCCGATTTTGTTGATTGATGATATCGGCGCTGAGGCGATCAGCCCGTGGGTACGAGACGAACTGTTCGGGATTATTTTACAGTACCGCATGATGCATCGTCTGCCGACGCTCTACAGCTCAAACTTCAGCAGCGAAGAGCTCGAGACGCACTTCTCGATTGACGGCTCGCCGCAAAACAAGATGAAAGCACAGCGGCTCATGCAACGGATCTCGACGACGACGACACAGATCGAGCTGAAAGGCGAAAATCGTCGTCGGTAAAGGATTGTATTTCTCGAACGAGTTGACTATACTAATAACCATATAACTGATGCATAGAAGAGGATACGAGACATCGCCACGGGTTTCAAAGCGAAGGAAGAATGGTGAGAGCTTCCTAAACACGCCGATCGACTTACTCCCTCGGAGCACCGCACGGGTCAATCGTGCGGCGATTCACACTCGTTATCGTGTGTTCGAGCCAAGCTTACAGCTTGGGAACGAGGGTGGTACCACGAGAATCAAAGCTCGTCCCTTTCATAGGGATGGGCTTTTTTTATTTTTTTTCAAATAGAGAGGGGAAGTTGACACATGATTCAATTGACATTTCCAGATGGGGCAGTCAAAGCGTTTGAAGCTGGTATCACAGCAGAAGAAGTTGCCGGTTCGATTAGCCCGGGACTTCGTAAGAAAGCCATCGCCGCAAAAATTGATGGTGAACTGATCGATTATCGTCGTCCGATCGAGCACGACGGTAAAATCGAGCTCGTCATGCCGGACTCGGAGGCAGGCCTCGACTTGATGCGCCATTCATCCGCTCACTTGATGGCTCAAGCGATCAAACGGTTGTACGGCGAAGAAGGGACGATTCATTTCGGTATCGGACCGACGATTGAGAACGGGTTCTATTACGATATCGAGATGGACCGCCGCATCAATGAGGAGGATTTGCCGGAAATCGAGAAGATGATGAAACGGATCGTCGATGAAAACCTCGACATCACACGTGAAGTCGTCACGCGTGACGAAGCGCTCGAGCGTTACAAACAGCTCGGCGACCCGCTCAAAGTCGAGTTGATCGAAGATATCCCGGCAAGTGAGACACTTACAATTTACCATCAAGGTGACTTTTTTGACCTTTGCCGTGGACCGCACGTCCCGTCGACGTCGAAATTGAAAGTCTTTAAATTGATGAGTGTCGCCGGTGCTTACTGGCGCGGAGATTCTGACAACAAGATGTTGCAACGGATCTACGGTACGGCGTGGGCGACGAAAGAACAGCTCGCCGAGCATTTGCGTCTACTTGAAGAAGCGAAAGAACGCGACCACCGTAAACTCGGGAAAGAACTTGATTTGTTCTTCGTCTCGCAAGAAGTCGGCCAAGGATTGCCGATGTGGCTCCCGAAAGGTGCCTCGATTCGTCGTACGGTCGAGCGTTATATCGTCGACAAAGAGCTCGAACTCGGTTATCAGCACGTTTATACACCGGTGCTCGGTTCGGTTGATTTGTATAAGACGTCAGGTCACTGGGATCACTATCAAGACGACATGTTCCCGAAAATGGAGATGGATAACGAAGAGCTCGTCTTGCGCCCGATGAACTGTCCGCACCATATGACGATCTATAAGCATGAGCCACGCTCATACCGTGAGTTGCCGCTCCGTATCGCCGAACTTGGCGGCATGCACCGCTATGAGATGTCAGGTGCTTTGACAGGTCTTCAACGTGTCCGTTACATGGTATTGAACGATGGACACACGTTCGTGACACCAGAGCAGATGAAGCAAGAGTTTAAAGATATCGTTCACTTGATTCAAGAAGTGTATGCCGACTTCGGGATTAAAGATTACCGGTTCCGCCTGTCTTATCGCGACCCGGCCGATAAAGAGAAATACTTCGACAACGATGCGATCTGGGAATCGGCACAGCGTCAATTGAAAGAAACGATGGATGAACTCGGCCTGCCGTACTTCGAAGCGGATGGCGAAGCGGCGTTTTACGGACCGAAACTCGATGTCCAAGTCCGGACAGCGCTCGGGAAAGAAGAGACGTTGTCGACAGTCCAACTCGACTTCTTGCTTCCAGAACGTTTCGATTTGACGTATACAGGTCCTGACGGCAAAGATCATCGTCCAATCGTCCTCCACCGCGGTGTCGTGTCGACGATGGAACGGTTCGTCGCCTACTTGATCGAAGAGTACAAAGGTGCCTTCCCGACATGGCTCGCGCCGGTCCAAGTCAAATTGATCCCGGTGTCTCACGTCCATGATGCTTATGTGGCCGAAGTGAAAGCAGAACTGTTATCACGTGGTGTCCGTGTCGAGACAGACCTTCGGGATGAGAAGTTAGGCTATAAGATCCGTGAAGCACAGATGAAGAAGATCCCGATGACGCTCGTACTCGGTGATAAAGAACGTGATGAGCGTTCGGTCAACATCCGTCGCTACGGTCAACAAGAACAAGTATCGGCAACGCTTGATGAGTTCTTGACGTCCCTCACTGAAGAAATCGCGAATCGTTCACGGTAAAGGTAGGCCATCCTTCAACGGAAGGGTGGTCTTCTTTTCGGTCCAGAGACGGATGCGCAACCTATGAAAGAACACGTATGGTAGAAGAAAGGAGTGATTCAGTTTGAATTATATGAAACCAATTATCGCGCTGACGATCGGGACGATTGTCTCGACTAGCATGATTCCTAAAGTAAACGCCGAAGCAATCGTCGACGATACAATCGTCACCCTCGGGGAGACATTATCAGCAGAGCAGCGAGACTGGGTGCTCGAGCGTGTCGAAGCGCCGGCAGGAATCGAACCGATTATCACGACTGCAGCTGACGAAGAGAAGTATTTAGGTGACGCCGTACCCCAGGCACAACGTGGCGGCGGCATGTACTCATCGGCCCGCATCAAGCTGACTGACGGGACGGGTCTTGATATTCAAACCGAGAACGTCACGTGGGTGACGGAAGATATGTATGCGAACGCGCTCGTCACGGCCGGGGTCACTGACGCCGATATTTACATCACGTCTCCGATCCGTGTGACCGGGACGTCTGCGTTGACAGGTATTATGAAGGCGTACGACCAGACGGCTGACGAGACCGGGATCCAACTGACCGAGGAACGAAAAAATCTCGCGCAAGAAGAACTTGCGGTCACGTCAGAGATCGGGAAGACGGTCGGTCAAGAAGATGTGGCCGGGCTGATGAATGAGATCAAAGCGGAAATCGCGAATCAAATGCCCGAGACGAATATTGAAATTCGTGATATCGTCATTCAAGTATTGAATCAAAACAACGTTCAATTGTCCGATACGCAATTGAACCAGCTGACGACGTTGTTCGAGAACATGCAGCAAGCCAACTTGGATTGGACAGCGATCAGTGATGGATTAAAAGGAGCGGGCCAAGACGTGCAGGCGTTTCTAGAGACGAAAGAAGTGCAAGGTTTCTTTGCGCGGCTGTTTGAGTCGCTCAGTAATTTCTTCAAGTCGTTGACGAACTAAACGAAAAAGCAGAGCGAAGGCTCTGCTTTTTAATACCAACGTTTATGGATATAGTCCCGAGCGGATTCATGATCATCGACGATCTTCAACGTGATGCGGTTCATCTCTTCAAGCAGGTCGGTCAATACAGCTTCAAGTTTAGCGTCGTTCATTTCATGGTGACGCATCGTTTCTTGAACGATATGTTTGATTTGATCATGATAATCGTGATCTTGTTTCACGTCTTTTCTCCAGTTCATCCTCGCCGCCTCCTTTTTTATTTTATTCCCTTTGAAAAGGTATTGCGAAACGATGGAATGACTGTTATTATCATAAAAGTGCGAGCTATCAATTATTCATGCGCGAATTCTTGACATCTTTTTCTGCTAGTGTTAAGATGACTTAGTGAGTAAATACAACAAAGCAGAAGCGCCCGCTTCTCACCTCGTCCGAATCGGTTCGGTCAGGTCCATCATGTACGTAATTCAGTTTCGGTGTCTTGCCGTTCTGAGTACGCAATGATGTGTGGGCGGGAAACTGCCGACGCTTTTTTTGTTACTATTACTATGTTGTCTTATTTTAAAATCTAAAACTCGTGCAATCGCACGATGGAGGTGCTAACCATTAGCAAAGAGCTATTTATCAACGAAAACATTCGTGCCCGTGAACTTCGTCTTATTGGAGCGGACGGTGCACAACTCGGTGTACAATCGCGTAGTGAAGCATTACGCTTGGCGGAAGAAGCTGACCTTGACCTCGTCTTGGTCGCTGACAAAGCAAACCCACCGGTCGCTAAAATTATGGACTACGGTAAATACCGTTTCGAACTCCAGAAAAAGGAGAAAGAAGCGCGTAAAAACCAAAAAGTCATCCAATTGAAAGAAGTACGTCTCAGTCCTACAATCGAGGACAACGATTTCCAAACCAAATTGCGTAACGCTCGCAAGTTTCTTGAAAGTGGAAACAAAGTGAAGGCGTCGATCCGTTTCCGCGGACGTGCCATCACACACTCGGAAATCGGTAGACGTGTTATGGAAAAATTGGCGGCGGAATGTGCCGACTTGGCAACAGTTGAACAAAAGCCGAAGATGGAAGGACGCAGCATGTTCTTAGTGCTGGCTCCGAAGAAAGAAGATTAATCATCGAGTCATAGTGGGGAGGAAATACTCATGCCGAAAATGAAATCGCACCGCGGTGCTTCTAAACGTTTTAAACGTACAGGATCAGGTAAACTCAAACGTTCACACGCTTTCACAAGTCACTTGTTCGGTAACAAATCGACGAAAGCTAAACGTAAGCTCCGTAAAGGTGCTATCGTATCAGCTGGAGACTACAAACGTATTCGCAACATGATTGCGAAGTAATACAGAAGGAATTTAGGAGGGAAACTATATGCCACGCGTAAAAGGCGGTTATACGACTCGTCAACGTCGTAAAAAGCAAATCAAACTTGCCAAAGGTTATTATGGCTCGAAACATATTCTATTTAAAGTAGCAAAACAACAGGTCATGAAGTCACTCATGTACGCATACCGTGACCGTCGTCAAAAGAAACGTGATTTCCGTCGTATTTGGATCACACGTATCAACGCGGCAGCACGTATCAACGGTCTTTCATACAGCCGTATGATGCACGGACTCAAGCTTGCAGGGATCGACATCAACCGTAAGATGCTTGCTGAGCTTGCAGTATCGGATGCACAAGCGTTCGCTTCACTCGCTAACACAGCTAAATCAAAATTGAACGCGTAATCGTTCAATCGAAAGCGCCGAGACTCTATCTCGGCGCTTTCTTTTTTCTCGTAAATTTCTTAAGATGAAGATAAGGAGGACACGCTATGGATCAATCTATCTTGGCCATCGTCGCGTTGGCGCTCATCGCTTTAAACGTCTATACGTATTTCCAGGCGAAGCAGTATACGCACGGCGAAGGGAAGTTCAACGTGTTGTACGCCTATGCCGGAGGAGCCATTGGAGCGTTGTTTGGACTTCATTTGACACGCCAAAAGACGGTTCATGCCCCAAAAAGCATGCAAATACAAGTATTGATTTTAGCAGTGGGCTGGTCTTTAATGATTTTAGTACTGCTTTAAGTGGAGAATAGGAGGAGCAACCGGTGAACTGGACAACATTATTTGATCGGCAACGTGAATTAGATGAGCGGATCAAACAAGAACATCAACTATCCGGCAACCAATTCGATGAACGGCTACTCGCTTTACTCGTCGAACTCGGTGAACTCGCCAATGAGACCCGAAGTTTTAAATTTTGGTCAACGAAAGGCCCGTCGCCTCAAGACGTGATCTTAGAAGAGTACGTTGACGGTATCCATTTCTTACTGTCGCTCGGACTCGCCCTCGGATACGAACGGGAGACGTTCCCGGCAGGCAGCTCGTATCTTGACGCGACTGATGCTTTTTTAGATATCTTTCGAAAAGTGACGAATTTTGGTTTGTCGAAGACAGAAGCGATGTACGAGACGCTGATGGCGGCATATCTCGAACTAGGCTATACGCTAGGTTTCAATGAAGAGTTGATTCTGATGGCGTATCTATCGAAGAATGAAGTCAACCATGAGCGACAAAATCAAGGCTACTAATGGAGTCGAAAGGGAGCGATACGAGATGAATGAAACTTTACATATGCTAAAACGACTGACGGATGCGACTGGCGTCCCGGGAAACGAAGGGGAAGTCCGTTCACTCATGCGCGAGTATCTCGAGCCCCACGTCGAATCGTTCGAACAGGATGGTCTCGGTAGTCTGTTCGGCCGTGTGACGGGGAACGGTGAAGGACCGCGTGTCATGATTGCCGGTCATATGGACGAAGTCGGCTTTATGGTCACACGCATCGAAGATAGTGGTTTCCTGCGCTTCCAAGCACTCGGTGGCTGGTGGAACCAAGTATTGCTCGCTCAACGCATGGACGTCGTCACACGCTCTGGAGAGAAAATCCCAGGCGTGATCGGTGCGAAGCCACCGCATGTCCTTCCAGTCGAAGCTCGTAAAAAACCGGTCGAGATCAAAGACATGTTCTTAGATATCGGAGCGACGTCAAAAGAACAAGTCGCCGAGTGGGGAATCCGTCCAGGTGACACGGTCGTGCCGCATTGCGAGTTCACGGTCATGAAAAATGAAGACTTCTTGATGGCGAAGGCATGGGATAACCGAATCGGATGTGCGATCGCGATTGAAGCGGCCAAACGTCTGAAAAATGATGCGCCAGGAACCGTCTTCTCGGGAGCCACGGTTCAAGAGGAAGTCGGATTGCGTGGAGCCGTCACAGCGGCAAACTTGATTAAACCGGACGTCGCGATTGCCGTGGATACGGGTATCCCAGGTGATACGCCAGGTATGACACCGGCAGAAGGTTTGTCAAAACTTGGTGAAGGCGTTCAAGTCATCTTCTTTGATGCGACGACTGTCACGAACCCGCGCCTCATCGACTTGATCGTCGAAGTCGCGAAAGCAGAAGACATTAAGTATCAGTTAGATTTGACACCAGGCGGCGGCACCGACGCCGGACGGTTCCATTTATCAGGAGTCGGGATGCCGGCTGTCGCGCTCACGGTTCCAGTCCGTTATTTGCATACGAACGTGTCAATCATCCATAAAGCCGATTATGAAGCGGCCATCGATTTAGTCGTGGCGCTCACCAAGCGGTTGGATAACGAAACGGTTCAATGGTTGAAAGAGGGATAATATGACGAAAATCACGTCTACGAAAAGCGAGACGATTAAGCGTTTGAAACGCTTGATGACGAAAAAAGGCAGACAAGAGTCTGGACAATTTTTAGTTGAAGGTGAACACTTGGTCGACGAAGCGATCCGGGCCGGACGACTCGTCCAATTGATTATGGGCGAATCTTATCGTCCGAAAAGTTCATGGCGTCTAGAGGAGATGCCGGTGCTCGAACTGTCCGACCATGTCGCCGATCTGTTATCAGAAACAGAGAAGACGCAAGGGGTGTTCGCTGTCGTCAAGATGACGCCAGTCGAACGCAAGATGAAGCATGTGCTCGTCCTTGACCGCATTCAAGATCCGGGTAACCTCGGGACAATGATTCGGACAGCAGACGCGGCCGGCTTTGATACCGTGTTTCTCGGTAAAGGTACGGTCGACCCGTTCAATGCCAAAGTCGTACGGGCGACGCAAGGATCGTTGTTCCATGTGAACATTCAATCGGTCGACTTGCTCGACACGTTGCCGGAACTGAAAAATTTAGGGTTTCACGTCTATGGGACGGCACTCTCGAAAGCGAAGTCATACGACCAAGTCGCGTTCAACGATCAAGTCGCGCTTGTCATCGGGAATGAAGCGCAAGGCGTCCATGACGACGTGCTCGCCCTTTGTGACACACGTGTCCACATTCCTGTAATCGGAGAAGCCGAATCATTGAACGCGGCAGTCGCCGCCGGCATTCTCATGTATCGCATCGCGCTACAATAATCTTGTCACCGCTTGAGAATCGTGATAGTTTAGAAACATCGAACAATATAGGTAAGACGTTGAAAGAGCATAGTACGCGAACCCCCGAACGAGCACAGGGAGCATCGGCCTAGATTGAGAGCCGATGCCGAGGTCGGCGCTGAATTCACTCTGGAGTCGTGTTGGAGACAACACCGAACTGGCATCCCGATACCGATGCTCTCAAGTGGGCCTGATCGGCCAAGTAGGGTGGTACCGCGTTTATTCGTCCCTTCAGTCATCGACTGAAGGGACTTTTTTTGTAGAGGAGGAAACATTGATGAAAGAACAGTTAGAACAATTACAACGTGAGGCCCTTCAAGAAATTGAAACGGCGTCATCACAAAAAACGTTGAACGACGTCCGGATTAAGTATTTAGGTAAAAAAGGCCCGATGACCGAAGTATTGCGCGGGATGGGCAAGTTGTCCGCCGAAGAGCGCCCGGTCGTCGGTGAACTCGCCAACACGGTGCGAACGACGATTCAAGAGGTGTTAGAGGCACGGATCGAGGACGTGAAGGCGGTCGAGCTCGAAGCGAAACTCGCTGCCGAGACGATCGATGTCACGCTCCCTGGTCGAACGGCACTTCCAGGACATAGCCACTTGCTGCAGCAAATCGTCGACGAGATGGAAGACTTGTTCGTCGGTCTCGGGTATACGATTGCCGAAGGCCCAGAAGTCGAAACCGATCTGTACAACTTTGAAATGTTGAACTTGCCGAAAGATCATCCGGCACGTGACATGCAGGACTCGTTCTACATCACGGACGAGACGCTGCTGCGGACGCATACGTCGCCGGTGCAAGCACGGACGATGCTCGAAGCGGACGGGAAACCGATTCGCATCATTTGTCCGGGCAAAGTGTACCGTCGTGACGAAGATGATGCGACCCATTCACACCAGTTCATGCAAATCGAGGGACTCGTCGTCGATGAGCATATCTCGATGGCCGACTTGAAAGGCACGCTTGAAGTGTTCGTCAAGCAACTGTTCGGCGAGACACGAGAAATCCGGCTTCGTCCAAGCTTCTTCCCGTTCACAGAGCCGTCCGTTGAAGTCGATATCTCATGCTTTAAGTGTGGCGGTAAAGGCTGTAACGTCTGTAAAGGGACAGGGTGGATTGAAATTCTTGGAGGCGGGATGGTCCATCCGCGCGTCCTCGAGATGGCAGGCTATGACGCGACGAAAATGTCTGGCTTTGCTTTCGGGATCGGTGTCGAACGGATGGCGATGCTCAAACACGGTGTCGATGATATTCGTCACTTCTATACAAACGACTTACGTTTCATCGAGCAATTCTAAGGAGGATCATACATGTTATTATCGAAAAAATGGTTGAACCAATATATCGACGTCTCAGACTTGAGCGGGCAAGCGTTAGGCGATTTGATCACGAAAAACGGGATTGAAGTCGAGAGCGTGACAGACCGCTCTGAAGGATTGAAAGGTCTTGTCGTCGGACACGTCCTTTCATGCGCGAAACATCCAGAGGCTGACAAGTTGAACGTGACAACGGTCGACGTCGGTGACGACAGCCCTGTCCAAATCGTCTGTGGGGCACCGAACGTCGCGGCCGGACAACATGTCATCGTCGCAAAAGTCGGCGCAAGACTACCTGGCCTTAAAATCAAAAAAGCAAAACTTCGTGGCGTCGAGTCGCAAGGCATGATCTGTTCGCTCGAAGAACTCGGTTTCGAGAAAAAACAGATTCGCGAAGACGAACAGGACGGCATCCATACGTTCCGGGAAGAAGTTGAAGTCGGAGCGGATGTCATCAGCTTGCTCGATCTCGATGACGAAGTGATTGAACTCGGATTGACGCCGAACCGTTCGGACTGCCTTAGCCTATACGGCATCATTCATGAAGTCGCGGCGATTTTAGAACGCCCGTATACGTTACCAGCAGCCGATGTCGAAACGGATACGCCGAACGACGTGTCTGTGCGACTCGAGACAGACAACTGCACGTACTACGCGACGCGTCGCGTCGACGGGGTAACGATTGGCGAGTCGCCACAGTGGTTGAAAAACGTCTTGATCGCGGAAGGTGTGCGCCCGATCAATAACGTGGTCGATGTGACGAACTACGTCATGCTCGAACTCGGTCAACCGCTCCATGCGTTTGACACGTCTAAGCTCGGCCGTACCATTTTGGTTCGCCAAGCCCAGGACGGAGAAGAAATCGTCACACTTGACGATGCGACGCGCACACTCGATTCGTCGATGATGGTCATTACCGATGGACAACATCCGGTCGCGATCGCTGGAGTGATGGGCGGAGCGAATACCGAAGTCGACGCGACGACGACGAGCATCATCCTGGAGTCGGCTTACTTCACGCCGGCCTCGGTCCGGAAGACGAGCCGCACGCTCGGTCTTCGTTCTGATTCAAGCGCCCGTTTCGAAAAAGGAGTCGATCCGGAACGTTTACTCCTCGCGCTTGACCGTGCCGCTGCATTGATCGTCAACGTGAGCGGCGGGACAATCAGTGAGCCGGTCATCGCCGGAAGCAAAGCGTCCGACGCCCGCACAATTGACGTGTCGATCGATTATATTAACCATCGACTCGGGATGGACCTCGACCAAACGACGATCAAACATATTCTAAAGCGGCTCGGGTTAGACGTGACAGGAGACGAAACGTTGACGGTTCACGTCCCGTCGCGGCGACCGGACCTAGAAGTGCCGGCTGATATTACGGAAGAAGTGGCGCGACTATACGGATACGACAGCCTTCCATCGACGCTCCCGGCGTCGCAGTCGAAAGGCTACCTGCCAAAAGACAACGTACTCCGTCGTCAAGTGCGCCGCGTCCTTCAAGGAACGGGCTTGTCACAAGCGATCACGTACTCGCTCACGAGCGAGCTTCATGCATCACGGTTCGACGGTGAGGGAGCGACGACAGTCCGACTCGCCATGCCAATGAGTGAAGAGCGTGCGGTGTTACGGACGTCACTCGTTCCGGGATTGCTTGAAGCGGCCCGTTATAACACGGCGCGTCAACAAGCGAACGTCCGTCTATTTGAGACAGGACGGGTGTACGTAGAGCACGGAGAGACGTTGCCACGCGAAACGGAACGCGTCGCGGGCGTAGTGACAGGACTTTGGTACGATCACCGTTCGCAAGGAACACGCATCCCGGTCGATTACTTCGTCGCGAAAGGCATCGTCGATACACTGATGAATTCGCAACGCATCGACGTGACGTACGAAGCGGCCGTCATTTCAGACATGCACCCTGGCCGCACGGCGAACGTTCTCGTCGCGGGGAACGTCATCGGATACGTCGGGCAAGTCCATCCGGCCGTATCGAAAGACGTATACGGCTTGAAAGAAGTGTACGTCTTCGAACTCGACCTTGGCGCATTGAAGTCTGAAGCGATGCTCGTCTATCAAGACGTACCACGTTACCCATCAATTTCGCGAGATCTTGCGCTCGTATTGAAGCGTGACATTCCGGCCGGTCAAGTCGAGGCGACGATCAGACAAGCGGCGGGTCCGCTCTTGATCGAGCTTGCTCTGTTCGACGTCTACACGGGCGATAACGTCGGTGAAGCTGAGAAGTCGATTGCCTTCTCGCTCAAATATCAAGATCCGACGCGGACACTTCTTGATGAAGAAGTGACAGCGTCGTATGATGCAATCATCGAAGCAGTCAAAACCGAATATGGCGCCGAAGTACGCGCTTAACAGACAACAGCGATTCCCTTTATTGTGGGAATCGCTGTTTTTAGAATTCATTGAACTTCAAGCGCCAAGTCACCGAACTTCGTCCAACCGACGAGGCAAGTCACTTTGTAAAGAAGGAACGTGATGACAGCCGGTAGGATAACGCCGGTGCCGACGAAGACGAGAAACGCTTCCATACCCTGTGCGGCAAGGATATTGAGCGGGGCGATCATTGAGTTCAAGCCGAGCCCGGCAATCTCATACGGCACCTCGAGTGAGAACCAAAGCGTCGCGATCGGAGCGCTGATCATGGCGGCGATGAACGGTGGCATGACGACCCGTGGGTTTTTAACGACGTTCGGGAACTGGACTTTCGGTGTGACGAAAAATGATGCGACCAAGCCGCCTGGATCGGTTTGGCGGTAAGCCATGAGCGTGAAGCCTACGAATTGGGCGGTGCAGCCGATCAAGGCGGCGGCACTTGCGACCGGGTCGAGCTGAAGTGCGATCGCCAGCGCGGCCGATGAGGCAGGTGACATGAGCATGACGCTGAAGACGAGGGCGATGACGAGTGACGTTGCGATCGGTGATGTGTTGACCGACGAAGTGATGCTCGCGCTGATCGAGTTGATGAGCGGTGTCGTGACGGCAGCTGCGCCGACACCGACGATGCCTCCGCCGAGCACGGCCGTGACCGGGACGACCATCATATCGAACTTCGTCTTACCGAGGACACGTTTGCCTAACCAGACGGCCGCCGCTGCGGCAATCAAAGCGCTGATCGGTTGACCGGGGACGAGGACAAGCCCGCTCTCCGTCGCTTGAAGGGCCGCGCCCCCGACGGTCGCCGCAATCATCGAACTGAACAAGATGAGCGTGTTGCCGCCGAGCTGATAGGCGACTCCGGCACCGAGCGCCGGGGCGAGCAGTGACTTCGCAACTTGTCCGATCAAGACGAGCGTCTCGATTCCGGCCATCTTACCGATCGTTTCAATCAAGAGTCCGACCCCGAGTGTGACGAGGACGGCGCTAGCCATCCCTGCTGATATTTTGATCATCCGATCCATTGCGTACTGTTTCACTTCCATCATCTCCTCTATATGTGTTACTCCAATAAAAAAACCTATCCTGATTGGATAGGCGCGTCGGTCATACCATGAGCGCCTCGTCCGAAACCATCGAAACAAGGGCCCAAAAATTCGTCTCGGTCAGCGAGTCGATTTTTCAGTCCCTCAGTCGAATAATAATCAGTAGGCCGTTATGTAATGGTGTACGCATCGTCGCCAGCTCCTCTGTTCAAGATTTTTCTAAGAGTAACACGATATTTTTCAATAATCAATATTTTCTGAAAACTTTCTGAAAAATATTTTTTCCACAGACAAAAACAGAGACCCGCTTCCGTTTAAGGAAGTGAGTCTCTGTTTAACGGTATAGACTTAAGACGTACTGGCTGCCAGTAAACCGACTTGTTGATCGATGAAGTCCATTGAAATGGAATTGAACGTATCGGGTTGATCGACGTTGACGACATGCCCCGAATCGTGGACGACTTGGACGTGTGCCGTCGGTTGATGCTTCGCCGTTCGTTCGACGGCCTCAAGGAACATGTAATCCTCGTCGCCCATAATGTAGAGGATGGGGACGGATGTTTGGATTGAAGTGAAGTGACGCAGCAGCGGATTCATGTTTTCCGTCATCTTGAACCAACGGATGAACTCGCGTTGGCACAAATTGGCCGCGTCGCGCACGAACATCATCCGCGATTTTTTATGCCGTTTCTTCGGCAACAAGATCCAAGCGAATAGTTGATACAGCCACATGTAAGGCACGAAACTTTGCATGAGGCTGCCGAGCCGGATGAGCAAGGTCGAGCGGACATTGAACTTGACGATCGCACCACCTAAGACGACAGAAGCGATGCGGTCGGGGTGATGCTCGAACATCGCTTGGATGACGATCGTCCCGAGCGATAGCCCGACCATATGACCTTTTTCAATATTTAAATGGTTCATCACTTCGACGACGTCTTCGACGACGACATCGAGTGTGTAGGCGTTGAGTGGTTGATTCAAAGATTGTTCTTCGTTATATGAGCCGCCATGACCGCGGAGGTCGAGCAGCAAGACGTTATATTTCTTTCGAAATGGACGAATTTGACGATACCAGTGAGATAGACTCCCGCCTGCGCCATGTATGAAGATGACCCAAGGATGGTCGTCGCTTAATGTGTACGTTTTATAATGCAACATGAACGCTATCCCCCAAAAGTTTTTAAGTTCATTGAACCATAAAACAAATATAACATATCTTTGAAGTGAGAACTATCGTTTCTGCTCGCATAAACGCATTGCTTTTTTCGTGTTCGCGAAGTGAACTTTAGCGATATCGTTCAAACGTTCCTGACCGTAGCGAAGGATCAAGGTAGCGGCCACTTGATCGACTTTCGCTCCGGCCCCTTTCGGTAACGTGGCACCGAGCGTCGCGCTCAATTTGTCCATCTCTTTCAAGAAAAAAGCGCGGGCGAGGATCGAGGCGGCGGCGACGGCGACGTGGAGGCCTTCCGCTTTCGTCGAGAAGTAGACATCGTCTTTGACGATATCGGTCTCAGAACTCAAATGTCTGTAGTAGACGGCTTTTTCGGCGAACTGGTCGATTAGAATCGCTTCTGGCGTCTCGTCTAACTTTTTCAAGAGCGCCGACAACGCCGCGTTGTGGGCGATCGCGGTCATCTTCCCTTGCGTCATCGTCCGTTGCATTTTGTTGTACGTCGGGTTGTGCAGCGTCGCTTTCTGGTAGGGAATCGTGACGTGCAAATCTTTAGCGATGCGTAAAATATCTTTATCGGTAAGCAATTTAGAATCTTTGACGCCGAGTTCTTTGACGAGGGCAATCTTTTCCTTCGGGACGTAGGCGGCGGCGACGACGAGCGGACCGAAATAATCGCCTTTCCCGACTTCATCGCTCCCGATGACGGACCAATCGGAAAAACCGGCCGGTAACGTATGTTTTGGAACGGACGTTTCCTTTTTGATGGAATCTCCCCATTTGGCCGCCTCTTCATTCGCAGCCCGACCTTGAAACATGACTTTTCCCGAATTGTACACGGTGATCACACAGTGGGGCATCTTGGCACTGAAGCGAGCGTGTGGTGGCGGATTGACCGCGTGAGCGCGATAGCTCTGGATTAATTGTTCTTGAGCCGCGGTCGATAGTTTGATGACTTGATTGCCCAAAGTGAGCACTTCCTTTCTTAACGTTCGCAAATTTATCTTACATTTTTTTCGCGCATTTTGAAACCAATGATTCAATTGATACGTATGAATGAGTGAGTAGAAAAGAAGTGAGGTGAGACGGAGATGTGGTGGCGCGATGACACGGACCAAGATGAGGCAGAGTTCCTCTATAAACATATTCTCGAGCTCGAGGCCAGGATCGCCAAACTGGTTGCCCATCAAGTCAGGGTGCGTCGCCTGCTGATGCAAGAGTCGTCGGAGGCGGCGACAGAGCAGATTATTACGTTACAGGGCGAAGTCGATCACTATTTAAAACTACTGCGTCAGGAACGGCTCGAAGAGGTTGACCGGTATGATCGGTTAAACCTTGAACGAACGCTTGGTCGCGTGCGGAAGGCGGTACAGTATCCGACCCGGCCGTTATCGGAATGGGATACGATTGAACAGGCGCTCGCACTTGAAGTCGAACATTTGCGACGTGTGCTCGCATATGAACAACAGCGCCGCACCGAGGAGGGATGGTAATGGAATCGTTAGATCAACTGTACTGGTGGGTACTCATCATTGCCGGTCTCGGTACATTTTTATACATGCTGTTCTCGGACGCGTTCGATTTCTTCGAAGGCTGGTTCAATCCGGCCGTCATCCTCTCTTTCCTGGCGCTCGGGGCAGGGATCGGGTTAATCTTGAACGCGCTCGCCCATGTGTCGCCGATGATCGGTCTCGCGGTGGCGCTCGCCGGCTCATTCGCGCTCACGACGTTACTATACTTGTTCGTCCTCCTACCGCTGTCAAATGCGGAAGAGTCGATTGGTATGACTGATGAGTCGCTCGTCGGATTGGTCGGGCGATTGACCGTCCCCGTCCCGGAAGGCGGTTACGGTGAAGTGCTCGTCGAGTCGGTCGTCGGTTCGATTTTGAAGACGGCACAAAGTATTGACGGGAAAGCGATTCCGAGTGATCGTCGAGTCGTCATCATCGAAGTACAACGAAATATCGCGGTCGTCATGGAATATGACGAACCCACTATTCGAAAGGAGCAATAATGTATGGACACAACCATTTTAGTCAGTATTATCGTCGGGGTGATTTTGCTCGCCTTGATCTTCGTGTTTGTCTTGAAATATCGTACAGTCGGACCGGATGAGGCGCTCATCGTCACCGGGAGCTACTTAGGTAAAAAGAACGTCCACAGTGACGCTTCCGGTAACCGCGTCAAAATCATTCGCGGCGGCGGGGCGTTCGTCTTGCCAGTATTCCAACAAGCGGAACCGCTCAGTTTGCTCTCGAGCAAGCTCGAAGTAACGACGCCTGAAGTATATACCGAGCAAGGAGTCCCGGTCATGGCTGACGGGACGGCCATCATTAAAATCGGTGGCTCGATCAGTGAGATTGCGACAGCGGCCGAACAATTCCTCGGCAAACCGAAAATCGAGCGTGAGAACGAGGCGAAAGAAGTGCTCGAGGGTCACCTTCGTTCAATCCTCGGTTCGATGACAGTCGAAGAGATTTATAAAAACCGCGACAAGTTCTCGCAAGAAGTGCAACGTGTCGCCTCGCAAGATTTAGCGAAGATGGGCCTCGTCATCGTCTCGTTCACGATTAAAGACGTACGGGATAAGAACGGATACCTCGAGTCGCTCGGGAAGCCACGGATCGCCCAAGTAAAACGTGACGCCGACATCGCCACGGCTGAAGCGGATAAAGAAACGCGCATCAAACAAGCGGAAGCGATGAAGGACGCGAGGAAAGCGGAGCTTGAACGAAACTCTGAAATCGCAGAAGCGGAAAAAGAGAACCAACTCCGCATCGCCGACTACCGCCGCGAGCAAGATGTCGCTAAAGCACGGGCTGACCAATCGTACGAGCTTGAAGAAGCCAAGGCCAAACAAGAAGTCACAGAGCAACAGATGCAAGTTCAAATCATCGAGCGTCAAAAGCAAATCGAGCTCGAAGAGAAAGAAATCATGCGTCGTGAAAAGCAATATGATTCAGAAGTGAAGAAAAAAGCCGACGCCGACCGCTATGCGATTGAACAGGCTGCGGAAGCTGATAAAGCGCGTCAAATCGCCGCAGCAGATGCCGGGAAGTACCGCATCGAGGCCGAGGCGAAAGCCGATGCCGAACGCGTCCGTCTCGCTGGTGTCGCCGAAGCCGATGCTGAACGGGCGAAAGGGGAAGCAGAGGCTGATATTATTCGTCTTACTGGTCTCGCCGAAGCCGAAGCGAAACAAAAGATCGCCGAGGCGTTCGAACAGTACGGTCAAGCCGCCATTCTCGACATGGTCGTCAAGATGCTTCCTGACTACGCGAAGCAAATTGCGGCACCGCTCGGTAACATCGACCAAATCACGGTCGTCGATACGGGTAGTGGTAAAGACGGGGGAGCCGGGAAAGTCACGGGTTACGCGACTGATTTGATGGCTTCACTGCAGCAGACGCTCAAAGCGTCGTCTGGCATCGATATGAAAGACTTGCTTGATAATTTTGCCGGAAAAGGCAATGTGCCGACCTCACCGACTGCTGAACGGAAGTTGACGGAAACGACCGTCGCGGCGTCAGAAGAATAAGTTGAATCAACAAGGCTGCAGGCAATCGTCTGCAGCCTTGTTTGTCGTGACGTCGTTCAAATTATTGCCCTAAGTTTTAAAAGGTTTGACTTCAAACCCGGTGTAAATCAGACGATACATGAGATGTCAGACCATTAGAGAGAGGAAGTACATGTTATGAACAAAACAATTATAATCGGCGCATTGACGACTTGTATCGTTTGGCTATCCGGGTGTCAGTCTGTCATCGATCAGCCCGAACAGACGGTCGAACCTCGCCAATCGATGGGTGTCGTCCTGTCTGACGTTGGTCTCGGGGACCAATCGTTCAGTGACGCTGCGATGCGTGGCATGGGGCAGTTACGAGAGACGGGAGATTGGTTCGTCGATTATCGAGAATTGGACGAGACTGAAACATACAAAGCAGGATTTGAGCAATTGGTCGAAGGTGGACACGATGTGGTCGTCGGTCTCGGTTTCGCGAGTCAAACCGATCTAGAAACGGTGGCTTCAAAGCACCCAGATCAACAATTTGCCTTAGTCGACGCGGTATCGACGTTACCAAACGTCATCTCGGTCACGTTCGAAGAGACAGAAGGCAGCGCGTTGGCCGGTGCGGTCGCGGGACTTGAAACCGAGTCCGATAAAATCGGATTCATCGGAGGAGTCGACAACGAGTTGATCCAGAAATTTGGAACCGGGTTCGAGTTAGGGGCGAAAAGCGTGAACAAGGACGTTGAAATGATCGTCGACTACGCGAATGATTTCGCCTCGCCTGAGATTGGACGGAAATTGGCGGAAAAACAGATTGCCGCAGGGGCCGACGTGCTTTACGCTGCGGCCGGTCTGACCGGTGTCGGTGTACTCGAGACGGCTGAAAGAAACGGGATCAAGGCGATCGGCGTCGACAGCGATCAATCGATGATCGCACCCGATGCGGTCATCACGTCGATGTTAAAGCAAGTCGACTTGGCCATCGTCAAGATCGCGGACAGTCTTCAAACAGAAGCAATCAACGACCATATCGAACTCGGAATCGAAGAGGGCGGTATCGGGCTAGCAGCGCTGCGCCGTGTGCAATGGACCGATGAAGAGACAGAGCAGTTTGAAGCGGTTCAGAAACGGTTGCTGGAGGGGACGTTACAATGACTTTACGCAAACGCTTTATCTTCTCGACCGTATTCACGGTCTTACTCATCGTCTTGATGATGAGTTATGTATTGACGACGTTGAACCGGTTGCAGACGTACAATGAGCAATACGGAACCCAGATGATCGAGTTATCTCAACTCGAGACGTCACTTTTGCAAGAACAATCCCTTTGGACGTCGCTCGGTGAACAGATGAGTCAATCGACAACGCAGCTCGAGCGGATTCGTGCCACGAACACGGAGACGTTCCAAGAGATGAATCAAACCTATTTGATCGATGAGTTTTCAACTCACCTTGACCGAGCCACAGCCAAATATGAGCGCATTGGAGCAAATATTGAAACGGCTCAAGCAGGCGGCATTGCTGCCCGGATTCAAGCGGCGAAACTAGAAGGGGTCTTGAACGACGTGAACACGTTGTTGTTAAAAAACGGAACGTTTTACGAGGCGTTGCAAAAAGAAGCGGCCGACGAGACGAAGCGCCTGTTCCTCGTCTCAATTTTGTTGACGGTGTTCGTCGTCACGGTGTTAAGCCTGTACAACTTCTTCTTCGCCCGCTCGATCACACTTCCGCTCGAACGGAACGTGAAAGCAGCCGAGGCGATCGCGGCCGGGCACTTGATCACGTTGCCGGATTCAACGCGACGCGATGAGATCGGCCGACTAGAACGCGCCATGCGAGATATGACGGCGTCGCTTCAAACCGTGATCGGCTCGATCCGGGTCACGTCGGTCAAAGTGAATGAGATGACAGAGACGGCCGCCGCTGAAAATGAAGCAGTCGCGAGTACGACGTCAAACATCACGAACGCGGTCGATGAGATGGCGAACGGGGCCCAATCGATCGCGACTGAACTTCAAGAGACGCTCGAGTCGGTCGGGATCATGGCGACATCGTTCGAGACGAGCTTGAACCAGACGAAACAAACGACCGAAGAGACGACCGAGATGACGCGCGAAGTGGCGGCCGGAATCGAGACGTTGACGGATCAAGAACATATTCTACGGCGCTCGAGCGAGCGGAATCAATCGCTCGTCGAACGGATGGACCAGTTCGCGAGAAAAACAGAAGAAATCGAGAAGATGGCAAAACTTGTCGAAGACGTTGCCGCCCAGACGAATTTACTTGCCTTGAACGCCGCGATTGAAGCCGCACGAGCCGGTGAGGCCGGGCGAGGTTTTGCTGTCGTCGCAAGTGAAGTGAAGAAATTGGCTGAGGAGAGTAATGTGGCGACGCGTTCGATCTTCGGGGTCGTCCAAACGATTCGAGACGAGGTCGGCAATTTGACAGACATGGTCGAAGAGTCGAGCCACGAGCAAACGGCGCAACTTCAAGCATTCGGACTGACGAAGCAAGCGTTCACACGCATCCATGATCGGACCGATCACGTGGCCTCGTTCGTGGGCACGATCGAACAAGAAATGGTCGCTTCGAGCCGTGAAGTCACGAACGTGTTGAAACGCGTCGAAGAAGTGAGTGGTGTGACCGAAGAATTAGCAGCCGGTAACGAAGAAGTCGCCGCCTCGATGAAAGAGCAACAGGCAAGCTTTGATCAAATCTTTGCCTTGATGCAAGAGCTAGAAGGACAAGCCGCCTCACTGGCGAGCCAAGTTCAACATTTTGAAGAGCAATGAGACAAGTTGAAGAGCAAAGAGACAAGTTTCGGCTTGTCTCTTTTTTGCGTTCCGATACGCCATCGATCCGTGGGTGAACGGTCAAGCATTGCGACCGCATCTAGCAACTAGGACTTGAGCGTGAGCCGGCTATTTCTCGCATACTAATGAAGAGACATTCGTTTATGTGGGGGGAACGATATGGAGAAGTGGAAACGGTATGTCGTCGCGTTGCTCGTCATCTTGTTCGTCGGTGTCGGCTATATGTTTTATTCGAAAGAGCCGGAAACGACGATGGTCGAGGAGTTTACGACGGTGGAGGAAGCAGAGGCGGGCCCGGTGACAGAAGTTGTCGTCTACGTCACGGGAGCGGTCGAAGCGCCCGACACGTATACGATGCCGCAAGGGGCTAGAGTCGGGGACGTCTTGTCTCTCGCCGTGTTGACGGACGAAGCTGACCCTGAACAGCTGAATTTAGCCCAATTGCTCGTAGACGGCACGAAAATCACGGTACCGAAACAAGGAGAGGCCGTTGCAGTCCCGGAAACCGATACGACGAACGGCATTCACGTCAACAGTGCGACGAAAGAAGAGTTGATGACCGTCCCCGGGATCGGTCCGGCCAAAGCGGACGCTATTTTGAACTATTTGAAAGAAAACGGTCCATTTAAATCGTACGACGAGCTCGGGAACGTCAAAGGGTTCGGTGAGAAAACGCTCGAGAGCATGGAAGGCTATTTGTTGGTCCCGTGATATGCCGATCTATCCATTGATCCCGATTGGTCTATTCATTGCTTGGAAGTCCGGGGCTTTTGGTGTCGTGCTCTTGTTCGGGCTAGCCTTGTTCCTGACGTGGCGTCGGCAAACGATCTACACACATGTCGGTGCGATCTCACTCGTTTTCCTAGTCCTGTTACAAAGTTCTGACCCGGCGGTACATGAAGCCGGGGACTCAGTCTTTGCGATCGAGAGCCGACGCGACAACGGTCAATCGGTTCGACTCTATGGTGAATCGAACGGGATGTCTGGGGTCTTGATCGGGCGCGACGTCGAGCTCGGGCGGCCGGGTGAGACGTGTCTCGTCACGTTCGAACCAGTCCCTTTTTCACCGCTTCGAAATACAGGAGGTTTTGACGAGGCGAAATGGGCGCACGGGGCTGGATTGTCTTTTAAAGGGAAGGATGTCCATGTCGAGCGGTGTCGACCGAGTGACGGATTAAATGGGCGCATGCTGCGCTGGAAAGAACGTCAGCTCGAACGGATCGAAGCGTCGCACCGTCCGGACGTGGCGCTTTACATGGAGGCGTTACTGTTTGGCGAGAGCCGTCTGCTCGACGAGGAGACATCGTTCTCCTATCGCGTGACGGGTCTGCTTCATTTGCTCGTCATTTCCGGGTCCCACATCGCCTTGCTCGTGTTTGCGCTCAGATGGGTGTTTCGTCCGTTGCCGCTTCATCGGGAGACGAAACTTGGTCTCGTCATCGTCTGCGTGACCGCATTCGGTTGGCTGACCGGTTTTTCGCCGCCGGTGGCACGAGCCGTGCTTGTCGCTGATGTCGTGCTCGTCTTGTCGCTATTCGGTCAGACGATTCGCGACCCGGTTCGTATGCTCAGTTGGTGTGCGGCAGCCTTGTTAGCCGTTCAACCGTACTTGCTATGGAATCTCGGGTTTCAATTGACAGTCGGTATGACCTTGTTTTTGCTTTTGACACGGTCGATGTGGACAAATCTGTTCAGCGTAGCGCTTTATGCCCAATGGTTCGGTTTAATTTTTTTATGGCAAATCCAGCCGATCATCTCAATCTTTGCTCCGGTGTACAACGTGATTGCCGGATTGTTGATTTCCTGGGCGATCCTTCCGCTTGCACTCGTCACTTATGTGATGCCGCAGTTCGAACCGACGCTCTATCCGATTCTCGACGGTTTGAACGGGATGTTTCAGATGCATCATACGTATCGTCCGTGGGTCCCGTTGCACGACATCACATTTTGGCATGCGGTCTATTTGTTCATGTTGCTCGGGATTGGATTGATTCTATTAGATAAGAGACGAGCGGTCGGATGGGTCATTGCTTCAGCTTCGCTGCTTGCGCTGCACGTCTGGTTAGAATGGTCGGAGGAGCCGCGGGTGACGTTTTTAGACGTCGGGCAAGGGGACGCCATCGTCGTCGAGCAAGCCGGCATCACCGGTGTCATCGATGTCGGCGGCGTGTTTCAACATCCGGACGAGCAGAAACGGTCGACGTTCGACCCGGGTGCCGATGTCGTCGTCCCTTACATATGGAAACGAGGCGAGACCCGACTTGATTTCATTTTGCTGACGCATGCCGACCATGACCATATCGGTGGGCTGACGGGCGTGCTTGATCTGATTCCGGTCGAGGAAGTATGGATCGCGGCGGAAGTGGTCGATGAAACGAAGCGGCGGGCGTTAGTCGACGAGCTCGAACCGTATGACGTGAACGTGCGGTTGTTAGAAGCAGGAGAGCGGCCTTATCCATGGATGTGGGTCGTCACACCGGTTGATGCGGGTGAGGACGAGAATGCGAATTCAGTGTCGGTTTTTATGAAAGTCGGAGACTTGTCCTATTTATTGACGGGTGACTTACCGGAGGCGAACGAGCGGTTGATCCCGACTGTCGACGTCGATGTGTTCAAACTAGGCCATCACGGGGCCGAAACGTCTTCCGGTGCTGACTTGATCGCTCGCATCGATCCAGAGTTTGTGGTCGTCAGCGTCGGCGCCAACAATCGATACGGTCATCCTCATCCAGACACGCTCGCCCGTATTCAGGGAAGGCGGTTGCTGCGGACGGATGAGGACGGGATGGTCGTCTGTGAGCGGGGACGGTGTCAGGGGAGCGTGAGAGGGGCAGTCAGGCCATGAAAACTATGATAAACTAAAAAGCGATTCCTCCCCCGGGGCAATCGCTTTACGACTTAAAGACTTAAAAATTTGATAAGAACACCGATTGCGAAAATCGTGAAGAAAAAGCCGAACGGGACGATGAAGCCGATTGCTGAATCGATGGCATCGTTACGTTTGCACTGCACGTCGTTCTCAAACGGGTTTTCGCTTTGCGGGCGAACCGAGTTAATATGCATAGTGAGTCCCTCCTTAAAATGGTTCCGTTCTAAGTATAGCGAATCAAAGAAGGATAATCTATGTTTAGATAAGAATAAATTGTGAAAGTGGTGTGTGGTTTGAATGAACCGTGGTTGCACAACGGCAAGTTGTCGAACGTATACGTCCTGTACGGGACAGAGAAGTACTTACTCGAGACGTGGGAACGAGAAATCGTCAAGGCGGCCAGTCCGTCTGGCGACAAATTTGACGTCATGCAGCTCGATTTACATGAAACGTCACTCGATACGGCGTTAGACGAAGCTGAAACGGTACCGTTCTTTAGCGACTACCGCACCGTCATCGTCAAACAGGCCCAATTTTTAACCGGCGCCAAAGAAAAACAAAAGCAAAATCTCGAGCGGTTGACCGAGTACGTGTTGCAGCCGGCGCCTTACTCGGTGCTCGTCTTCATCGTTGAAGCGGAAAAACTCGATGAGCGGAAGAAAGTCGTCAAGCGCTTGAAAGAGCGAGCCATCGTCCTCGAGGCGAAGAAGCCGAGCCAAAGCGAGCTCATGCGCTACGTCAATGACGAGCTGAACCGGCGCAGGCAGTCGATGGAGCGTACGACGGTCGAACGCTTGCTATTCCTTTGTCAAGACGACTGGGGCAAGCTCGTCCGGGAACTGGAGAAGCTCCAGCTCTATGCCGGCGACGGAGCCAACATCCCGCTTGAAATCGTCAACGATCTCGTGCCTCGGACGCTAGAGGACAACGTATTCCAACTGTCCGAGTATTTGGTGGGCCGACGGGCCGATTTGGCGTTGCGCCTCGTCCGTGATTTAGAAAAACAAGGCCAAGAACTGATCGGTCTCTTGGCGTTGCTCGCTCGTCAATATCGAAATATGTACCTCGCCAAGCAGTTGACCGAGAAAGGGTACGGCGAGAAGCAAATCGCCTCAAAAATTGGCGCCCACCCTTATACGGTGAAACTGGCGACGCAAGCGAGCCGTAACTTTTCAGAGGCGCAGCTCGCCAAGGCGCTCACGCTCATCGCCGATGCGGACGAAGCGATGAAGACAGGACGGGGCGACAAACAGATCGTGTTTGACACGCTCGTCTGTCAATTAACATTACTGTGAGGTGGTTGTATGTTGCAACAAGTGTTGCTTGAAGAAGTGATCCCGCTCCGGCATGAAGTACTGCGTCCAGGTTTAGCCGTTTCGACGTGTTATTTTGACGGGGATGACGCCGAGTCGACCCGTCACTACGCCTGGGCTGAAAACGGGCGCATCTTATCGATTGCGACGGTGATGCGACAAGACCGGGAGCTGTCTGGCGAACGAGTTTCGTTTCAACTGCGCGGCATGGCCACCGATCCGGCCGTCGCCGGGACAGGTATCGGATCTCGTTTCTTACAGGCGGTCCATCGTGAATTGAACGCTTCTTGGTGGTGTAACGCCCGCGAGGTCGCGGTCCGGTTTTACGAACGCAACGGCCTCGTCATCGTCGGGGATCCGTTCGAAATTGAAGGCATCGGGACACATTACGTCATGCTATACAAAAAAACAGCCGGCTCCTGAACGGAGGCGGCTGTTTCGTTTGTTCTCTAATTAGAGAGCTGCGATACGAGCTGCGAGACGTGATTTGTCACGACCTGCTTTGTTTTGGTGGATGAGACCTTTTGCTGCAGCTTTGTCGATTTTCTTCGTAGCGAGGACGAAAGCTTCTTGAGCTGCTTCTTTGTTTCCTTCGACGACGAGAGTATCGACACGTTTTACTGCTGTACGCATTGCTGCTTTCTCTTGCGAGTTAGCGACGCGACGTTTTTCAGAAGTTTTTGCACGTTTGATTGCTGATTTGATATTTGCCATGTTATTTCACCTCCTGAAACAAGAAAGTGTATGTTCTCATTACTTCAAGTAATCATTCAACAGAACAAGCACAATTGTAGCAAACGGTTATTCGAAAAGCAACCACTTGATGATTATTCTGAAAACTATATGTGGTATTGTTGTAGTAGGTCGTACACATTAACTTAGGATTTTGATATAATGACACGGTATGCATGAGAAGGATAGGTGAACCCATATATGAATAAACAAGAATTAGAGAACCGTCAGAAGAAGATTCGCAACTTTTCCATCATCGCCCACATCGATCATGGCAAGTCGACGCTAGCTGACCGGATTCTCGAGAGAACTGGTGCGCTTACGGCGCGTGAAATGAAAGAACAGACACTTGACGCGATGGATCTCGAACGGGAACGTGGCATCACGATCAAATTGAACGCTGTTAAATTGAACTATACCGCAAAAGATGGAGTTGAGTACATCCTTCATTTGATCGACACGCCTGGACACGTCGACTTCACGTATGAAGTCTCGCGCTCACTCGCAGCGTGTGAAGGTGCGGTCCTCGTCGTTGATGCCGCCCAAGGGATCGAGGCACAGACGCTCGCAAACGTCTACCTCGCACTCGACAACGACCTCGAGATCATCCCGGTCATCAACAAGATCGACTTACCGTCGGCTGACGTCGAACGCGTCCGTCAAGAGATTGAGGACGTGATCGGACTGGACGCCAGTGATGCGGTGCCGGCTTCTGCCAAGGCAGGAATCGGGATTGAAGAAATTCTTGAACAAATCGTAGAGCTTGTGCCGCCGCCGACGGGAGATCCGTCAGCACCGCTTCAGGCTTTGATCTTCGACTCGTATTACGATGCGTATCGTGGCGTCGTCGCCTCGATCCGAGTCGTCAACGGTTCGGTCAAAGTCGGGGATAAAGTTCAAATGATGTCGACCGGTAAATCGTTCGAAGTGACGGATCTTGGTGTCTCGACACCTAAACCGTTATCTGTGAAAGAGTTGAATGTCGGAGACGTTGGTACGCTCTCGGCATCGATTAAAACGGTTGGCGACGTTCGTGTCGGTGATACGATCACGCTCGCTAAAAACCCATCGACCGAGCAACTTCCTGGTTACCGTAAGATGAACCCGATGGTATACTGCGGTCTTTATCCGATTGATGCGGCCAAGTATAACGATTTGCGTGAAGCGCTTGAGCGGCTCCAGTTATCTGATGCGGCACTCGAGTTCGAGCCCGAGACGTCACAAGCGCTCGGATTTGGTTTCCGTAGCGGATTCCTCGGCATGCTTCATATGGAAATCATTCAAGAGCGGATCGAGCGCGAGTTTGGAATTGACTTGATCACGACGGCACCGTCGGTTATCTATCACGTTACGACGACGTCAGGAGACGTCATCCACGTCGATAACCCGTCGAAGATGCCTGAGCAACAAAAAATTGAATTGATCGAAGAGCCATACGTCAAAGCGGCGATCATGACACCGAACGATTACGTCGGCTCGATCATGGAACTTTGTCAGAAGAAACGTGGCAGTTTTATCGATATGGAGTACATCGATACGACCCGTGTTAAAATCACGTACGATATTCCGCTCAGTGAAATCGTCTACGACTTCTTTGATCAATTGAAATCAAGTACGAAAGGCTATGCCTCGCTGGACTATGATTTGATCGGGTATCGTCCGTCACGCCTCGTCAAGATGGATATTCTCCTCAACAACGAGCTCGTCGATGCGCTCAGCTTTATCGTTCACCGCGACTTCGCCTACGAACGTGGGAAAGTCATCGTTGAAAAGTTAAAGGCGCTCATCCCACGGATGCAGTTCGAAGTGCCGATCCAAGCAGCGGTCAGCACGAAAATTGTCGCCCGGTCGACGATCAAGGCGTTACGTAAAAACGTCCTTGCCAAATGTTACGGCGGCGACATCTCGCGGAAACGTAAACTTCTCGAGAAACAAAAAGAAGGTAAAAAACGCATGAAGATGGTTGGATCCGTCGAAGTGCCGCAAGAAGCGTTCATGTCCGTCTTGTCGATGGACGAAGAATGAGTGGTCGCCCTTATCCATGGATAAGGGCGATTTTTTTCATTTGGCAGGATTCGTGACGTCCGGTACGGAATAGTACCCACTTACAGAAAAATAGAGGAGGAGTAGCGGTGACCGTCTATAATTTTTCAGCAGGGCCGAGCGCTTTGCCAAAATCGGTACTACAAGAAGTGCAAGACGAGTTTCTGTCTTATCAAAAAACGGGTGTCTCGATCGTCGAGATGAGCCACCGTTCGGAGCGCTTCATTGCGATTACCGAAGCGCTCGAAGCGAGGCTGCGGAGATTGATGGACATCTCAGACGATTACGCCGTCCTTTGGCTGCAAGGCGGGGCGACGCTCCAGTTCTCGATGATTCCGATGAACTTGCGTACGACAGGGCGTTTCGCTTATCTCGACAGCGGCACGTGGTCGAAAAAAGCGATCGCTGATGCCCGCCACTATGGGGACGTCGCCGTCGTCGGCAGTTCGGCGAGTTCGAACTATCGGGAACTGCCTGACTATGAAGGGGATGGCGAGACCGCCGATTATCTCCATTTGACGCTGAACAATACAATCGAAGGGACACGTTATACGATGCTTCCGGATACAGGCATCCCGCTCGTCGCGGACGTGTCCTCCAATATTTTGGCAGAATCGATCGACGTGAGCCGCTACGGTCTGCTGTACGCAGGCGCCCAAAAAAATATCGGACCGGCCGGGTTAAGCGTCGTCATCATTCGTCGCGACTTGATTGTCGACCGAGATTTGCCGAGTTATTTGAACTACGCCCGTCACACCGACACCGTTTTGAACACACCGGCGACGTTTAGCATGTATGTCGCCGAACGGGTTCTCGCCTGGGTCGAACGGACGGGTGGCGTCGCCGAGATGGAACGGCGAAACCGTGAGAAGAGCGCGCGATTGTATGCTTATTTAGACGGCTCAACGTTGTTCCGGTCGCTCGTCACGGGAGATATCCGTTCATTGACGAATATTCCGTTCACGACGGGACGGGACGAGACGGATCGAGCGTTTCAACAGTTTGCCGAGGAACGTGGATTGATCGAACTTGGTGGCCACCGCTCGGTCGGAGGGCTGCGAGCCAGTCTTTACAACGCGATGCCGCTCGAAGGAGTCGTTCGTCTAGTCGAAGTGATGCAAGCATTTGAACAGGAGGGATACGATGTTTCACATCAAAACATATAATCAAATCGCATCAGCCGGGCTAGAGCGTTTTGAGCCGAGAGAATACGCCGTCAACGCAGTGGAGCAGGCCGATGCCTGGGTCATTCGGAGCCACGACGTTCACGACGCCGAGATTCCCCCGTACTTGCTCGCGATCGCCCGGGCCGGGGCTGGGGTGAACAACATCCCGCTTGAGCGCTTGGCGCGTCAAGGCGTCGTCGTGTTCCATACACCAGGGGCGAACGCGAACGCGGTCAAAGAACTCGTACTCGCGAGCATGCTTTTATCGGTCCGGCCGATCCTTGAAGGCGCGCGTTGGGTGAACGAGCAAACGTTCCCGAGCCAAGCGTTACTTGAGCGGGCGATGGAAGACGAGAAGCGTCGTTTCGTCGGCTCTGAATTACGAGGCAAGAAGGTCGGCATCGTCGGCCTCGGCGCGATCGGGGCGTCGCTCGCGAACGACCTGCTTCAGCTCGGTGTCGACGTCGTCGGGTACGACCCGCATTTATCGGTCGATGAGCGTGGAACGTATCAAAGCAAGTAAAACGAGCCAAGCACTTGGACGATTTGCTCAGAGACGTCGATTTGCTCTCGATCCATATGCCGCTGACGGACGACACACGCAACTTGATCGACGCTAGTTGGTTCAAACGGATGAAGCCTGGGGTGACGTTATTGAACTTCGCCCGTGGCGAGCTCGTGAACGATGCTGATTTGATTGAGGCGTTACAAGATAAAGTGGCGACGTACATTACAGACTTCCCGCAACAGGCGTTACTCGGCCATCCTCAAGTCGTCGCTTTTCCGCATCTTGGGGCTTCGACACGAGAATCCGAAGTGAATTGCGCGATTCAAGCCGTCGATACGCTGAAACTGTATTTAGAGACCGGAAACATCCGGAATTCCGCTAACTTCCCGGACACTGAACTCCCTTACGTCGGCAAGCGACGCTTGGCGGTGCTGCACTTGAACGTCCCGAACATGGTCGGTCAAATTGCGAGCCGGCTCGCCGAGAACGGGATCAACATCGATAACATGGTGAATCGCAGCCGGAACGATGTAGCCTACACGATGATCGACATCGATAACCATAAACAAGAAGAACTGTCCGTGCATGCTTTGTACGACATCGAGGGCGTCATGCGCGTCCGTGAATTTTAAGGAGGGATCAATATGGTCATATTTAAACCGTTTAAACCGTATATGCCGGCCCATCCTGAAGCTGTGGCGGCCGACCCGTACGACGTCGTGAACGTCGAACAGGCACGAGGAGACGTCGAGCGACGTCCGAACTCATTTCTCTCGGTCGATAAGCCGGAACTGTTTGCCGCTGACCTGTCACTCGAAGCGTGGGGACGACGTGCGAGGACCGAGTTGGAACGGTTGTACGCGACTGAACTGACGGAACAGGCAAACGGCTTTTACGTGTATCGGCTGACGAATCAAGGGCGGCGCCAAACCGGTCTCGTGGCGACGTTTTCGGTCGCGGATTATGAGGCGGGCCGCATCAAGATCCATGAACATACACGAGAAGTGAAAGAGCGGGAACGGGTCGAACATGTGGCGGCGACGAAAGCGCACACCGGACCGATTTTACTGAGCCATGAGCCGGACGAGGCGTTACGGCGTATCCTTGAAGCCGCCACGAACGAACGACCTCTATTTTCCTTCACGGACAGTCAAGGTGTCTTGCACGAAGGCTATGCGGTGCCACCGAAAGACCAGGCGCGTATCATTATGATCGGGGCGACGATCCCGTCCATCTATATCGCCGACGGGCATCATCGGGCCAAAGCGGCGGCTGTCGTCGCGGCGCTAGAACTGCCTGAAGGTGAATCGAAACTAGAGCGCGATCACTTTTTAGGTGTGCTCTTTCCGAGCGACGAGTTGACGATCTTGCCGTACCATCGCCTGTTGACCGATGTTACGCCTGAAGAAGTCGCGGCTTTATTGGACGGGATTTCGTTCTCGTACGAAGTGGTGTCGACTGACGGCCTCGTTGTTCCGCAAGCGCGCGGTTCGTTCGGATTGTCTTACCGCGGCAAACAGTATGAGTTGACGAAACGACAGTCGACCGCGGCTCTCGACGTTGCCACGCTACAACGGGATATTCTCGAACCGTACTTCGGAGTGGACGATGTCCGGACCGATAAACGGATTGACTTCGTCGGCGGCTCAGACGCCGCCTTACAACTGGAACGGTTGGCCGAGCGACCGGATGTCGTCGTGTTGACATGTCACGCCACGGCGATGGGAGAGTTGATGCAGGTCGCCGATGAATCCGGACAGATGCCACCGAAATCGACTTGGTTCGACCCGAAACTGAAGAGCGGATTGTTCATCCATCGTTTCGATTGAATGCAGACAGTGGCGTGAAGACGTAAAAAGCGTTATAAATGGAAGGAGAAGAAAGGGGTGGCCGCCATGGCTAAAGCCGTATATCTTCACATTCCATTTTGTGAACATATTTGTTATTACTGCGATTTCAACAAGGTGTTCTTAAAGAACCAACCGGTTGATGACTATTTAGATGCGTTAGAACGAGAGATCGTCCTATCGCTTGAACAATATCCTACAGATGAGATCGAGACGATCTTTATCGGCGGAGGAACGCCGACCGCGCTCGATGAGGTGCAGATGAAACGTCTCATGGACATGGTCGAGCGGCACTTGCTCCCGCTCGCTACAAAGAATATAGAATACTCGGTCGAGGCGAATCCGAACTTTGTGAGCGCCGAAAAGCTCGATACGATGAAACGAGGCGGTGTCAACCGCGTCAGTTTCGGCGTCCAGACGTTCGACGACGGCGGGCTTGAACGGATCGGGCGGACGCATCGGGCGGATGACGTGTTCGCGACGGTAACGGAGGCGGCGAAACGGTTCGACAACATCTCGATCGACCTCATGTTCGGACTACCGGAGCAGACGCTCGAACAGATCGAACGGGATCTCGACTTGGCGTTCAAACTGCCGATCCAACACGTCTCGTCCTATTCCTTGATCCTCGAACCGCACACCGTCTTCGCGATCCAAGACCGCAAAGGCAAGCTTCGTCTGCCGGGTGAGGACATCGAAGTCGCCATGTACTTGAAAGTCATGGAGACGCTCGAACGCCGTGGGCTCAAGCAGTACGAGATCTCGAACTACAGTGTCGAGGGACGGGAGAGCCGTCACAACCAAGTGTATTGGCGGAACGAGGAGTATTACGGCTTCGGAGCCGGGGCTCACAGTTACTTGAACGGCGAGCGCCGGGCGAACGTCGCGCCGATCCCGCACTATATCAAGGCGGAAGGTTTACCGGTTCGAAGTACGACGACACTCGAGACGTTCGAGCGGATGGAAGAAGAGTTGTTTCTCGGACTCCGGATGCGCAGCGGTGTGTCGTTTGAGACGTTCGAAACGAAGTACGGTGTCTCGATGGAGTCGGTGTTCGGGCACGTCTTGTCCGAACTGAAAGCGAAACAGTTGATTGAAACGACGGACACGCACGTCCGGTTGACCGAGTCGGGACTCCCGCTCGCCAACGAGGCGTTCGCGGCATTCATTGGTGAGGCACGATTAAATGATGTGACAACGTAAAAACAGGCGAATCCGATGTCGGATTCGCCTGTTTTAGTTAGAGAACGAGCTCGCGGTAGATCGGCATGAGCCGTCCGAACGTGTCCTCGACAAGGGCGAGGAACGCCGCTTCGTTTTGGAGGATCGAGGCATCGGCCGAAAGTTGACGACCGATCAAGAAGTCGGCTTTTTTGACGGTCGCGAAGCGCTCGACGATAGCATCGATTGACGCAGAGTACGTCTCTTCGATCAAGAACGCCTCTTTTTTCATATGATCGCCGGCAAGATGGAAGTCGGGAAATTTATGTTTAAAGTCGATTGTCATGAGTCGTTTGCCGATTGCTTCTTTGTTCGGCATCTCATAGATGAAGGCAAGCCAGACGAAGACACGGTCGTCGAACAGACCGACTTGGAAATGCGGATGTTTCTTATAGCCACGTTTATCGTGACAGATCGCCATCCACGTATCTTTCGGCGGATTGACCGTCCGGCGGGCGTGCTTGGCGACGTGGAGATAGAGCGGGATGCCGACGTCGGCTTCAAGCTGCGGACCGACCTCGTCATAGATGCGATGGAACAGCGGTTGAATGTCCGCGCGAATACCTGACATGCGGGCGTCGAGCCCGTCTTGCGTAAACACGTTAAATTGTTTAGTTGTAAACATATGATCACCTCAATTCGTATCATACCGAAAGTGCGCGGAAGATGCATTTCGAATGACTTTCAATCGATGGAAAAAATGATGCATTTGAATTGACAAATAAGGAGAACATGATAATATTTGAAGTGTGATTAGCACTCAGTAAATATGAGTGCTAATAAAAGTGAGGCCAATCCTTCAGAGAGGAGTGATGTTGTGCTGACAGAGAGACAATTGCTCATTTTACGAGCAATCATTGATGATTACATTCAGACAGCCCAGCCCGTCGGTTCACGGACGCTTTCGAAACGGGATGACTTGTCGTTCAGTTCGGCGACGATCCGAAACGACATGGCGGATTTAGAAGACATGGGCTTGATCGAAAAACCGCACACTTCAGCAGGACGAATCCCGTCTGAAGTCGGGTATCGTTATTACGTCGATCACCTTGTCGAGACGAAACTCATCGACGAGCGGGAAACATATCGGCTCGGGGAACGCTTGCGAGCGTCCGCCCAAGAGTCAGAAGTCCTCATTCGTCAAGCCGCTGACCTACTCTCTGATTTGACCAATTATACGACGGTAGCGCTCGGTCCGAGCAGTCAGATGAACCGGCTGGCACGAATCGATTTGATGCCGCTCGATGAACGGCGCGGTGTCGTCTTGATCGTAACGGATCAAGGGCACGTCGAACATCGAACGGTCGTGTTCGAATCGCCGATGGCGCCGGATATGGTCGAACAAACAATCCGATTTTTAAACGATCGTCTAAAAGGAACTCCGCTCGGTCAACTGAAGTTCCGTATCGGAGAAGAAGTGTCAAACCTTCGCCTCGCTCATCAACAACAATATGAGTCGATGATGCAACTCATTCAAGCGACCGTCGGGGTACATCATCCGACCTCGCTGTATCTTGGTGGGAAGAAAAACATCTTCAACCAACCCGAGTTTCAAACGCTCGATACGTTACGTCCGTTCCTAGAGTGGATCGACGAGCAAGAACGGTTGACCGACTGGCTCGAATCGTTGCCAAATCGCGAGATTTATGTGAGCATTGGGAGCGAGAATGGGATCCTTGCGCTTCAAAATTGTAGCGTCATCACCTCGGACTATACGCTCGACGGCAAGACGTTCGGGACGATTGCGATGATCGGTCCGACCCGGATGGATTATCGGCACGGGGTGCGGATGATGGGACAAATCATTGAAGCGTTAAGGCGAACGAAACTAGAAGAGTGAACGAAAGGAGCCTCAATATGACTACTGAAAATCAAAACGGGCCAGACCAAGAAGAAGAAGTGCTCGAAGAGAAAGATTTCGACGCGTTGCAGTCAGAGACTGCGGACGCTGACGAGGTTTCAAATGCTGGAATAGTGGAAGAAAGTTCTGAGGGACCAGATTTGCAACAAGAAATCGAAGCGCTCAAAGCGAGCGAGCTTCGGATTCGTGCTGATTTTGACAACTTCCGTCGCCGAACGAACGAAGAGAACGCGAAACGCGTCAAGTTCGCTTCGCAAGCCGTCATCGAGAAACTGATTCCGCTCATCGATAACTTTGAGCGTGCGCTTCAAGTCGAAGCGTCATCGGATGACGCTAAACAGATTCAAGCGGGTGTCGACATGATCCACCGTCAATTGCTCGACGTGTTAAACGCCGAGAACGTTGAAGTGATCGAAGCAGTCGGTCAGCCGTTCGACCCGAATTATCATCAAGCGGTCATGCAAGAACCGAGTGATGAGTTCGAGTCTGGGATTGTAACGATGGAGCTTCAAAAAGGGTACACGTTGCACGGACGCGTCATTCGTCCAAGCATGGTAAAAGTTTCGGAATAAAATTACTTAACTAGATGGAGGAATAGACAATGGCTAAAATTATCGGAATTGACTTAGGAACAACGAACTCTTGTGTAGCAGTTATGGAAGGTGGCGAAGCGGTCGTCATCTCAAACGCAGAAGGGAACCGTACGACACCGTCTGTCGTCGCATTCAAAGGGGAAGAGCGTCAAGTCGGTGAAGTCGCGAAGCGTCAAGCGATCACGAACCCGAACACGATCCAATCGATCAAGCGTCATATGGGAACGTCACATACGGTCGAAGTCGACGGTAAGAAATTCACGCCACAAGAAATTTCGGCCATCATTTTGCAAAAACTTAAAAAAGATGCAGAAGACTACCTTGGTGAGTCCGTAACTGAAGCGGTCATCACAGTTCCTGCCTACTTTAACGACGCTGAGCGTCAAGCGACGAAAGACGCCGGGAAAATTGCCGGTCTCGATGTCAAACGGATCATCAACGAGCCGACAGCAGCGGCGCTCGCTTACGGCCTCGACAAAGGTGAAGATCACACGATCTTGATCTATGACCTCGGTGGCGGTACGTTCGACGTCTCGATTCTCGAGCTCGGAGACGGCGTGTTTGAAGTTGTCGCGACAGCAGGGGACAACCGACTCGGTGGAGACGACTTTGACCAAAAAGTCATCGATTACCTCGTGTCTGAATTCAAAAAAGAGAACGGTATCGACCTCGCGCAAGACAAGATGGCGCTCCAACGCTTGAAAGATGCGGCCGAGAAAGCGAAGAAAGACCTTTCAGGCGTGACAAGCGCGCACATCAGCCTCCCGTTCATCACAGCAGGAGCAGCTGGCCCGCTTCACCTTGAAACAACACTCACACGTGCGAAATTCGATGAATTGACAGCAGACCTCGTCGAGCGCACGATGGAACCAACTCGCCGCGCGTTGAAAGACTCAGGCCTCACGCCGTCTGATCTCGACAAGATCATTCTCGTCGGTGGTTCGACACGTATCCCTGCGGTCCAAAAAGCGATTCACGATTTCACGAAGAAAGAGCCGTTCAAAGGCGTTAACCCGGACGAAGTCGTTGCCCTCGGCGCAGCGATCCAAGGCGGTGTCCTTGCCGGTGACGTGAAAGACGTCGTCCTTCTCGACGTGACTCCGCTTTCGCTCGGTATCGAGACGATGGGTGGCGTGATGACGAAGTTGATCGATCGCAACACGACGATTCCGACATCGAAATCACAAGTCTTCTCGACAGCGGCAGACAACCAGCCAGCCGTTGACATCCACGTCTTGCAAGGTGAACGCCCGATGGCGCCTGACAACAAGACGCTCGGTCGTTTCCAGTTGACGGACATCCCGCCGGCACCACGCGGTGTCCCGCAAGTCGAAGTCAAGTTTGACATCGATGCGAACGGAATCGTTCACGTATCGGCGAAAGACCTCGGTACGAACAAAGAGCAGTCGATCACGATCCAGTCGTCTTCAGGTATCGACGAGGCTGAAATCGAGCGCATGGTGAAAGAAGCGGAAGCAAACGCGGAAGCAGACAAACAGCGTAAAGAAGAAGCAGAGCTCCGTAACGAAACGGACCAACTCGTCTTCGCGACGGACAAGGCGATCAAAGACCTTGGAGATAAAGTCGACGCAACGGATAAAGACAAAGCCGAAGCAGCGAAAGAAAAAGCAAAATCAGCACTTGAAGGTACAGACCTCGAAGCAATCCGTACGGCGAAAGATGAGCTATCTGAAGTCGTACAAGAATTGACGCAAAAAGTATATGCGAACATGGCTGAACAGCAAGGTGCTGAAGGCGCTGAGACACAAACAGAAGCGAAAGACGATAACGTCGTCGACGCGGAGTTTGAAGATCTCGACGATCGTAAATAAGGCAACCGATAGATTGGATGGCGCCAAAGCAGGTTTCTGCTTTGGCTCTTTCCATGTTAAGGTAGAATCGGTAAAATCGAACTTGAAACAGTAAAGAGGAGAGAGTAACGTGGCGAAACGAGATTATTATGAAGTGCTTGGCCTAGACAAATCGGCCTCGGCGCAAGACATCAAACGGGCCTATCGCAAATTGGCACGGGAATATCATCCAGACATCAACCAAGAGCCGGATGCGGCCGATAAATTTAAAGAGCTCGGTGAGGCGTATGAAGTGCTGTCAGACGAGCAGAAACGGGCTCAATATGACCGCTTCGGATTTGAAGGAGCGAGCCAGTTCGGAGGCGGCGGTGACTTCCAAGGCGGATTCGGCGACATCTTCGACATGTTCTTCGGCGGCGGCGGACGTCGTCAAGACCCGAACGCACCGCGACGCGGAGAAGATTATCAATACGTCGTCGACCTCGACTTCATGGAGAGCGTGACCGGTAAGACGGAAACGATCGACCTTGAGATCGAAGTCGAATGTGACACGTGTATGGGTAGCGGTGCCAAGCCGGGGACGAAACCAGAGACGTGCGGCCGTTGTGGCGGTAGCGGTGTCGAAACGGTCGAACAGAACACGGTGCTCGGTCGCATGGTCAATCAGCGGACGTGTAGCCAATGTCATGGAACAGGCAAGACGATCAAAGAGAAATGTACGACGTGCCATGGCTCTGGTCACGTCAAGAAGACACAGCAAGTCGAAGTCAAAATTCCTGCCGGTATCGATAACGGCCAACAGATCCGCATGTCCGGCAAAGGTGGTCCTGGCGCTAACGGTGGCCCGGCCGGCGATCTTTACATCGTCGTCCGCGTTCGGGCGCACGAAATCTTCGAGCGTGTCGACCAGCACATCTCGATGGAGATGCCGGTCACGTTCGCGCAAGCAGCACTCGGCGCCGAACTCGAAGTCCCGACCGTGCACGGCAAGGTCAGCTTGAAAGTGCCAGCCGGAACACAGACCGGATCGAAATTCCGTTTGCGTGGAAAAGGGATGCCGAGCGTTCGCGGCGGCGGCAACGGCGACCAGTACGTCAATATCGTCATCATGACACCGACGAACATGACAGATCGTCAAAAAGAATTGCTCCGCGAGTTTGAAGAGATCAGCGGAGAAGCGGGCGTGGAAGAACAGCACGGCCTCTTCCAAAAGATGAAAAAGTTTTTTAGCCAGTAAAAGGAGCGTGTACAAGCGATGAAATGGTCTGAAATTTGTGTCCACACGACACAGCAGGCAGTCGAAGCCGTATCAAATTTACTACATGAAGTGGGGGCACAAGGTGTCGTCATCGAGGACGTCGAAGACTACGACCGGATGATGGCAGAAGATCATTTCGGAGAGATTTGGGACGAATCCGGCCGCGATACGTATCCAACGTCGGGTGTTCACGTGAAAGCGTACGTTCCTGTCTCAGGCGACTTACCGGACACGCTCTCGACACTGAAAAAAGAAATTGAACGGCTACGCAATATCTTTGAAGTCGGCGCCGGTACCGTGACGGCGCTCGAGATGGATGAGGAGGACTGGGCCCACTCGTGGAAGCAGTACTATAAACCGGTCAAGATCTCGCAACACCTCACGATCGTTCCGCTGTGGGAAGAATACGTGCCACAACCGGAAGAGAACGTGATCTTGCTCGACCCGGGTATGGCGTTCGGGACCGGGACGCACCCGACGACGATGCTGTGCATTCAAGCGATCGAGAACTATATCCAACCGGGTGACCGCTTGATCGATGTCGGGACGGGCTCAGGCGTACTTGCCATCGCGGCGGCGAAGCTTGGCGCGGAACGAGTCGAGGCGCTCGATTTGGATGCGGTCGCGGTCGAATCGGCCCGCCAAAACGTCGAGACGAACGGCGTTCTAGACGTCGTCGACGTCAAGACGGGTGATTTGTTGAAAGGAATGAGCGGTGAGTATGACTTGATCGTCGCCAACATTTTAGCCGACGTCATCATGCTGTTCGTTGACGATGCTTACGTGCGCGTCAAACCAGGCGGCTATTTCATCACGTCGGGTATCATCGGCCAAAAACGAGATGAAGTGACGGCAGCGCTCAAGGCGGCTGGATTCTCGATCGAAGAGACGCGAGTCATGGAAGACTGGGTCGCCATCATCGCGAAGAAGGGGTAAGCCATGCAACGCTATTTCTTACAACGTGATGCGTTTAAAACAGACACGGTCGCATTGCCGCAAGACGTCGTCCATCATATCGGGACGGTGTTGCGGGCGGGACCGGGTTATCAGATGGTGTTATTAGACGGTACAGGTGTCGAGTACGTCTGTGAGGTGATTGCGCTCGAAAAAAAATCGGGGACGGCAAAAGTACTCGAAGCGCGGCAGGCGACGACTGAACTGCCCGTTGATGTGACGCTCGCCTACGCACTGCCGAAAGGTGATAAAGTCGAGCTCGTCGCTCAAAAAGCGACTGAGCTCGGGTTGCATCACTTGAAGTTATTTGAGTCGAAACGATCGGTCGCGAAATGGGATGCTAAAAAAGCCCCGAAGAAAGTCGATCGCTTGCAGAAGATCATGCAAGAAGCGGCCGAACAGTCGTACCGGGCCGTCGTCCCGACGTGCGCGTACGTCTCGTCGCGTGACCTGTTAGACGACTTTTCTAATTACGATGTGGTCGTCATCGCTTATGAAGAGTCGGCGAAGCAAGGGGAACAAGCGGCGCTCGCGGCTGTCTTCAAAGCGCTTGAACGCGGACAGCGTCTCCTGCTGATCGTCGGTCCTGAAGGCGGATTTGACGAGCAGGAGATTGACGCCTGGACGAATCAAGGCGCGCGTCCGTGTGCGTTCGGTCCCCGGATTTTGCGCACCGAGACGGCTCCGCTCTACGCGTTAGCGGCGTTGTCGTATGCGCTTGAATTGAAGTGAACACGAAATCAGCTCCCGCAAACTGCGGGAGCTGATTTTATGTTTAATGACCACATGACAAGAGCCCTCGTCTAGGCGAGGGCTCTTCTTCATGACCGATTATTTTTTGAACAACGTGATCGTCTTCGTCGTCACGTTGCCGGCGAGGTCGACCGCTTCGAACGTGAACGTATTCTCTCCTGACGTCACAGGAAGCGTGACTTTTTCAGTTCTTGAGAAAGCGCGCATCTCGTAAGGTGCTTTTAGTGCCTGGCTGAATTTCAAATCACCGTTCACGAGGAGCTTCACTTCATCAAAATTATCTTTGACAGTCACGTTGACGTTGACCGTAGTTTGTTTTTTCCCGATTTGTTTCGGTAGTTTCCCGATCTCGATGACGGCTGGTGTCGCATCGACGAAAATCGTCCGTTGGAAGTTAGCGACGTTTCCAGCCGCATCCTCAGCGACGAAGCGGAGTTTATGCACGCCGTCTATAAATGTCCGATTCGTACTGAAGTCATATCGTTTCGTTGTTTCATTCCATGTGAGCGGGACATCAATCCCATCGACTTGGAATGAGTTGATGTTTGATGCGTCTTGAATCGATCCTTTGATGGGGACGATTGACGTCGCGTAAGGTGACAAAGCGAGCGGCGCGTCCAAGAAGACGCCAGGTTTTTCTGAATCCGTCGAATAGGCGACTGTTTTGGTCGTGCTATTTCCGGCATGGTCGGTGACGCGGACGCTGACTTCATCGGTCTCATTAAGTGGCGACGTGAAGGCATGACTGGCCGACCCGTTTGCAAGTTTGGCGACAGACTTACCGTTCAAGAAGTATTCGACAGAATGGATACCAGAGAAGTCGTCGTTCGCTTTTACGGACAAACTGTCATCTTGCCACTTCGCCGAGAACGTCGGATCTGTATAGTCGACTTTAACCGGGAAGCGGAGCGTCTGTGCCTCTTTTTTCATGTAATCGATGCTCGCTTCGATCTCATAGAAGTACTTGCCGGCCGGGGCCGGGTTACCGTTCAATTGTCCGTCCCATTTGTAGTCGGCTGAGTAGTAGTAAGGTGTATTGCGTCCGCCATCGAAGTAGTTTTTACGCAACTCGTCATCTTGCCGGAGCGTGCGGACGACATCGCCTGACTCGTCGACGATGCGATATTTGACGTCTTTGGCGTTACGAAGGAGCGAGAAGACCGGTGTCGCCACATCTTTTGCGTTGTCCCCGTCAGGAGAGAACGCGATTGTATCGGACGTGAACGACTCATCTAGGTTCATGCCCAAATAATTCCCTGTCTGATCGACCATTCCAGCCGTCTGATAGAACGATCCTGATTCATAGATGGAAGCGTCAAAGATCGGTGCTTTGCCCCAGTCGCCTTCGAAACCGACGAACGGTACGACGAGTCCTGGATTGCCTTCTGCCCCGTTCACATCGGTCAAGCGCACGAAACCGTCGACGAAATAGCCGTTTTCAAATACGTCTTTGGCCGAGACGAGACCGTTCAGCGTCTTTGGATTGAGAACCTGCGCTTTCGAGACGTCGAGCGCGATTTTGAGTTCGACTGTTTGCTTCGCTTTCAGTTTGACCGTATTTGCTTTCTTCCCGTTGATCGTCACGCTGGCGTTTTGGAGTGGTTGGGCCTCCATCGCATTTTGAATCGTCCCGGCCGTCCGTTCGATGGCGAGGTCGGTCTGAAGTGAAGACGAAACATCGTATGACACGGCTTTGTCGGATAAGTTCTCGACAACAAGCGTGAACGTCGCCTTGCTTCGGTTGAGTTCTTTTAAGGCAACTTTTGCTTCTTTTGTTGTCTTTTCATAGGCGACGGCTGGCGTTGAGACGGCCGCGTGCAATTGCATCAAACCGGCTCCTCCCCGACGCGGCGTGTATGGGAGGTTCTGATTCAACTGTTGGTTGTATGGACCGATATCAGTCACGGCTTTCGATGTGTTGATCAACAAATTCTTCGCCATCGTTACCCGAGCCGTACCGCTTAAAGCGAACTCGCGGTCGACACGTTCGAGCACGAGGGCGGCGCCTCCTGCGACGTGTGGTGCAGCCATCGACGTTCCGCTCATCAATCCGTATTGATCGTCATTCAACGTCGAGAAGATTTGTCCGCCTGGCGCCGAGATTTCAGGTTTGAAATCGAGGTTTGGTGTCACGCCCCACGAAGTGAAGTTAGACAGTGAACCGGCTGCACGGTTAGCGACGCTAATGCGGTCACCTGCGAATTTAATGTTCATTTGTTCACCGGCAACGAGTCGCTGTTGAAGTTCATTTCCGTCTTTAATGCTGAGTGACGCCATCGGGAGTTGTGGGTTCGCTAGCGCCATACTGACGTAATCACCATGACCGACGGCACCGCGGACGATGACACCGGCAGCCCCGTTCGCTTCGGCTGTCTTTTGAATGTTCGAGTAGAAATAGGCGCCGTCACGCACCGCGAAGACAATCTTCCCTTTCACGTCTTTCCCGACGTATTGATCAGGCTGTCCGTCACCGACATGGACGAGTTCATAGTCCCCGTTCGTGAAAGCTGGGCCATCTTGTTTCTTCCATCCGATTTTATCGGTCTTGTCACCGGATTGAATCGAGAAAGCGTCCAATTGAATTTGGTCGTTCTCGAGTGAGGCGACTGAAGTCGAGGCCGAGCTCACGCTCGGAGCGCCGACGACGCCGGTATCCGGATTGTTCGCATAAGGGAGATCGTATCCGTTTCCGAAGTACGCCGAGTTACCAGCTGAGATCGACATGAAGACACCGTTATCGACAGCACGCTGTACCGCTTGTTGCTCGGGTGAGTCGGCATCGACGAAACCGGCCGTCGATCCGAGACTCATATTGATGACGTCGGCGCCGAGTTTGATGGCATCGTCGATCGCTTTAATATAAATATCGCCGTACGTCGAGGCGTAGTTCGGGTCGTTGCTGAATACTTTGAGACCGAGTACTTGCGATTCAGGAGCGACGCCTTTCAAACCGCCAGTCGCCTCATCCCCGTTGGCCGCGACCGTACCCGATACGTGCATCCCGTGCATCGAGGCGCCAGGGGAATCATCGCGAATATCATCGTTCTCGTCGTAATAGTTATAAGCATAAGGAACTTTCTCGTTTATGTAGGCTCCCGGCAAACCGAACTCACTGACTGCCGACTCGACCTCACCTTGCGTGAGCTCCGCTTTTGTATCGTCGGTTAAGCGGAAGTCGCGATGGTCTGCATCGACACCCGTATCGATGACGGCGACGATCGTTCCTTCGCCGGTATACCCATAGTCGCCCCATGTTTGTTGCGATTGGACCATGCCGTTACTCGTTACCATATCCGGTTTGACCTCGGGACGCTCATATTCATTGACGACATGGACGTGAGCGACTTCAGGCAACGCTTCAACTTTCTGGACGTCTGTAGCCGAGAGCAACGTACTGAATCCGTTGAAGACGGTCGTGAACTCTTCAATCGTTTCTGCTTTCACACCTTTTTTTGAGATGGCGGCTTTCGCTTTTTTCTGTTCGGCTTTGACGAGTCCGTGAGCATTGTCTTTCTCGACCTTCGTCAATTCATTGAATTTTTTCCCTTTCTTTTTTGCTTGTTCGATGGCAGGTGCACCGACGAGTTCGACGACGACACGCAATTTTTCTTGCTTGTCGGCGATCTCAGCGTTCGGCGTAACGGATCGTTTGGCAAGTACCGGATCTGTTCCGAGTCCGAGCAGCCCAGGTGTCAACGCCAGGCATGTAGCGAGGGAGACGTTTACATAAAATTTAAAGTTTGGCAATTTGAAAATCCTCCAATCGTTTAATTGAGAAGTATATGTATTTGTGGAAAATGATAGCTGAATGCAGGGCGATAATCGCTCGTTTTTTTTGAAAACAAGGTAATGAATTTGAACAAATTTAAAAATTCTGATAATTACTTTCGGCCTATCTTTTACTAAAATAGCTAGGTCTAAATTCATGCGTTCAACTCAAGTTTCAAAATTTGGGCGTGATATGCCCTCGAATAAAATGATTCGAACAATTCGCTTGAGATTTTTTTTGAAAATTGGTATGGTCTGAATAGGTAAAACATATAAAACTTATCGACATAGTCGGAATAAAGTGATGGGGTGGAGCAATGGGATTACAGTTCATGGACATTTTTAAGGAATGGGCAACGCAATACGACACGACCGTGGCCGGACATGACGAGCAATATAAAGAAGTGTTCGCAGGTTATGAGGAGATGTTGAGTGAGGTCGTGGATCATCTCGAAGGGAAGGTCATGGAGTTCGGAGTCGGGACCGGGAACTTAAGTATGAAGATTTTAGAACGTCACGAGCTGGTTGCGGTCGAACCGTCACCGGAGATGCGGGCTGTCGCCGCCGAAAAACTTGAGATTGATATTATCGACGGTGACTTTTTAAACTATCCGACGACAGAGCAGATCGATACGATCGTGTCGTCATACGCGTTTCACCATCTGACGGATGAAGAGAAACGGACAGCGATTCAAGGTTACGTCGAGCAGCTCGATTCACCGCGATTCGTCTTACTCGACACGATGTTCGCCTCGCAAAAGGCGAAGCGAGACATTCTCGACTGGGCGAGCGGTAACGGGTACGACGACTTGGTAGAAGATTTGAACCGCGAATTTTATCCGTATACGCAAACGATTCAAGCGATGCTCGAAGCGAACGGTTATACGGTCTCGCTGACACAAAAAAATAAATTCGTCTGGCTCGTCGTGGCCACGAAACAATCAGGAGGAACTCAATCATGAAAAGTTATAAAGTCGAAAGTTTTAATTTGGACCATACAAAAGTACAAGCGCCTTACGTCCGTTTAGCAGGAGTGAAAAAAGGGACGGCCGATACGATCTATAAATACGACATTCGCTTCATCCAACCGAACGAGGGTCTCATGCCGATGCGGGCCGTCCATTCGCTCGAACACTTGATCGCTGAGAACAGCCGCAGTCACTCGGACCAAATCATCGACGTCTCGCCGATGGGTTGCCAGACTGGTTTTTATTGGACGATGTTGAACGACGGCGATTACGAATCGATGCTCGACCTCGTCGAGGCGACACTCCGTGATGCAGCAAATGCGACGGAGTTGCCGGCGCAAAACCCGATCCAATGCGGAAGTGCCAACCACCACGACTTTGAGGGCGCAAAAAAATTAGCGGCCGACATGCTCGCGAAACGTGACGAGTGGCACATCATCTTTAAGGACGAGGCGTAATATGCTCGTCAATAACGTCTATGAACTGATCGGGGACACGCCGCTGCTCGAGTTACGGACGTTGCCTGTCCCGAAAGGCGTTAAAATATACGGCAAGCTCGAGATGATGAATCCAGGCGGGAGTGTGAAAGACCGGCTCGGGCTTCATTTGATCGAACAAGCGCTTGAACGCGGCCAACTCGAACGGGGTGGTACGGTCGTTGAGCCGACGGCCGGAAATACTGGTATCGGACTCGCCCTTGCCTGTCAGCGGTACGGGGTGAACTTGATGACGGTCACGCCTGAAAAGTTTAGTCAAGAGAAGCAAGCGCTCATGTCATTGCTCGGCGCGACTGTCATTAACACGGAAACCGAGCTCGGGATGAAGGGTGCGATCGAGCGAGCCAAAGAGTTGGCGGTTGAACATAACGCCTATTTACCTGAACAGTTCTCGAATCCGGATAACCCGGATACGTACGTGGACTCACTCGCCGAAGAGCTATTGCAAGATATACCGAATATCGACGTCTTCATCGCCGGCGCGGGCTCGGGTGGCACGTTCACTGGGGTCGCCGCAGTTCTAAAAAATCACGGCACACGCAACGTCGTTGTCGAGCCTGAAGGATCGATCTTAAACGGTGGGCAACCAGGGCCCCATAAAACAGAAGGAATCGGTGTCGAGAAGTGGCCTCCATTTTTAGATCGTGAACTCGTCGATGGGATTTATACGATTTCTGATGATGACGCGTTTTATTACGTCGCCCATTTGGCGAAGCAAGAAGGACTGCTCGTCGGAAGTTCTTCCGGTGCGGCCATCGCCGCTTGTGTGAAGGAAGCAAACCGGATGACCGAAGGTGTGATCGTCACGATTTTACCAGACAGTGTCGAACGATATTTAAGTCAAGGAATAGTCAAGGAGGCAGAACATGCGTACAAAAACAGCGCTTATTCACGGCGGTAAGACGACGGACCCGTTGACGGGTGCCGTGACACCAGCCATCTATCAAACGAGTACTTATAAACAAGACGGAATCGGCAATTTGCGGGACGGGTATGAATATTCGCGGACGGCTAACCCGACGCGGACGGCGCTTGAGACGCTGATCGCCGACATCGAAGGCGGGGCGCGTGGTTTTGCGTTCGCTTCAGGGATGGCCGCCATCTCAACGATTCTCATGTTAATGAAATCAGGGGACCACGTCATCGTCGGTTCTGACGTATATGGGGGAACGTACCGTGTATTCAATCGAGTATTTCAATCACTTGGCTTGGAAGCATCTTTTGTCGATACGTCTGACGCGGCGGCAGTCCGCGAAGCCGTTCAACCGAACACGAAAATGATTTATGTCGAGACGCCGACGAATCCGCTCTTGAACGTCACGGACATGCGGAGTGTGCGTGACATTGCGACCGAGGCCGACGTCTTGTTCGTCGTCGACAATACGTTCATGACACCGTATTTCCAAAATCCGATTGAGTTCGGTGCGGACTACGTCTTGCACAGTGCCACGAAATATTTAGGTGGACATAGTGACGTCGTCGCCGGACTCGTCGTCGCCCGGACAGAAGATTTAGGGGAACGTTTGGCGTTCCTACAAAACTCGGTCGGAGCCGTGCTCGGACCGCAAGACAGCTTCCTCGTCGTGCGCGGCATCAAGACGCTCGCGGTCCGGATGGAAGAGATCGAGACGAACGCGCTCGCACTCGTCGAGTTCTTGACGTCTCACGAGGCGATCAGCCGGGTGTTGCACCCGAGCATTGCCGGCGAGACGGCGAAACAAGTCCATCTGTCACAAGCCCGAGGCTTTGGCGGCATGATCGCTTTTGACGTCGGCTCGGCCGAAGCGGCAGAGACGGTCGTTGCGAAAACGAACTACTTCACGCTCGCTGAAAGTCTCGGTGCGGTCGAGAGCTTGATCAGCGTGCCGGCACGGATGACACATGCCTCGATTCCGGCCGAACGTCGGGCAGAACTCGGCATCACGGACGGGCTCGTCCGTATCTCTGTCGGACTTGAAGATGTGAACGATTTGATTGAAGACTTGGAGCAAGCACTTGCGGCCTTGACGACAATTACGAGCTGAATGAACGTGTGACACGAGGTGCGCTCTCAGAGCGCGCCTCTTTTGTCGTGGGAAGGGTGGAAGAAATCGCTTGAATGTCCGAAACGCATCGACTAAACTGACGATAATTGATTAGGAGAGCGGGTGAACGGATTGAATAAAGGAGTCATGCCCACAATCGGTGCGTACGTCATGTGGGGCATCCTGCCGATCTATTGGAAGTTTCTACAGGAAATACCGAGCAGTCAAATCCTCGCCCACCGTATCGTCTGGTCGTTTCTATTCATTTTACTCGTCTTGAAATGGACGAAACAGTGGACTGAATTCAATTATGCGCTCAGACATCGGGCGACGCGGAACGCCTTTATGTTGAACGGCTTTATCGTCAGTGCGAACTGGTTTGTCTACATATGGGCGGTCAATCACGGCTATATCATCGAGGCATCGCTCGGATATTACATCAATCCGCTCGTCAGCATGGTGTTAGGTGTCCTCGTTTTTCGGGAATCATTAAACCGAGTCCAATGGCTCGCGGTCGGTGTCGCGACGGTCGGGGTGCTCGTCTTGACGTTCGGTTATGGGTCGTTCCCGTGGATTGCTTTCATATTGGCGAGTACGTTCGGGTTTTACGGAATGGTCAAAAAACGGCGGCCGCTTGCGTCGACGGTCAGTCTAGGTATCGAGACGCTCGCGGTCGTTCCGGTCGCGGTCATCTTCCTCGCCTTCGAAACGTCGCGCGGCGGGCTCACGATGACGGGCGAACCGATTGTCTGGGCCGCGCTCTTAGGCACGGGCGTCATGACGGCGTTGCCGCTCCTGTTGTTCGGTTACGGGGCGCAACATATCCCGTTCACGCTCGTCGGTTTTTTACAGTTCATCGCCCCGACGCTCAGTCTGGCGATCGGTGTCATCTTGTACAACGAACCGTTCACGACGTATCATATTTTCGCGTTCACATGCATCTGGATCGCCATCTTTTTCTTCAGTTGGAACAGCTGGGTCCAAACGCGAAAACGCCGTCAACTTGCATGAAGTGAAAGCTGTTACATTTCTCAAAAACATGATAATATGTTAGATGTCAGACCTATATGTCAGAGGAGGAATTTATTATGGAATTAGCACGTTATATCGACCACACGGCCTTGAAGGCAGAAACAACGAAAGATCAAGTCACAAAACTATGTGCAGAGGCACTTGAGTACAAATTCGCGAGCGTTTGTGTCAACCCGACATGGGTCGCTTACGCTGCCGAGCAACTTAAATTAGATGAGGACGTCAAAGTTTGTACGGTCATCGGATTCCCGCTCGGTGCGAACACACCTGAAGTGAAAGCGTTCGAAACGAAAAATGCGATTGCTAACGGCGCAGACGAAGTCGACATGGTCATCAACATCAGTGCGATGAAAGACGGCGATTTCGATCTCGTCGAACGCGACATCCGTGCCGTCGTCGAAGCAGCAAACGGTACGCTCGTCAAAGTCATCTTTGAAACGTGCCTGCTTACTAAAGAAGAAATCAAAAAAGCGGCTGAGCTGTCAGTCAAAGCGGGTGCAGACTTCGTGAAAACGTCGACTGGATTCTCAACTGGCGGCGCTACCGTCGAAGACATCCGACTCATGCGTGAGACGGTCGGACCGGATCTTGGCGTCAAAGCATCAGGCGGCGTCCGTGATTTCGCAGGCGCACAAGCGATGATCGATGCTGGTGCAACGCGCATTGGCGCTTCTGCCGGAATTGCCATCGTCACAGGCGGGCGTTCGGACAGCGATTATTAATTGAAGTAGTAGTTGACCACACGACTTAATTTCACTATAATGTGGTATGACGTGTGAAACACGTTTCCTTAGTCGTGTAATTCGGAGGGAGGGAAAACTAGTGGAAACTCGTGTCCGTAAAAACGAATCGCTTGAAGACGCTCTTCGTCGTTTCAAACGCGGTGTTGCGAAAGATGGCACTCTTGCCGAAGTTCGCAAACGTCGTCACTACGAAAAGCCAAGCGTAAAACGTAAATTGAAATCAGAAGCTGCTCGCAAGAACAAGAAATTCTGATTGAAGTTTCTTTTGTAGAGAGGGTGTTGGCTCATGAGTCTGCAAGAACGCTTGACGGACGACATGAAGCAAGCCATGCGCGCTAAACAGAAAGATCGTCTCACGACGATCCGGATGGTCAAAGCGTCGCTCCAGAACGAGGCCATCAAACTTGGTCGACAAGATCTTACTGAGGAAGAGGAGCTCACGGTGCTCAACCGAGAGATGAAACAGCGCAGAGACTCCCTCCGAGAATTCGAAAGCGCTGGTCGTGAAGACCTTGCTTCTAAAGTAGCTGATGAAATTGTCGTACTAGAGGTCTACATGCCTAAGCAACTCTCTGAAGACGAAGTCACAGCAATCGTCAAGGCGGCAATTGCCGAGACGAACGCTGCGGGTCCGTCCGATATGGGTAAGGTGATGGGCGTCGTCATGCCACAAGTTAAAGGCAAGGCTGACGGTGGTCTTGTGAACCGAATTGTCAAACAACAATTGACGAATTAATGATAAAAGGCAGGGAACTTTGGAGAAATCCAAAAGTTTCTGCCTTTTTTTGCGTATTATGAAACCACATTCAATCTTGTTTCGTATACACTAGAGATAAGAGGTAGCTTTGGATTTGGAAGGGGGTAGCAATACGATGACATTTGGTCTCGGAGTGATTCTGACGGTGTTTTTCGTCGGGATTGTCCTTCTTGGAATTGAAGTGTTCGTTGCCGGTTTTGGATTGTTCGGGGTCCTCGGGATAGGCGCCGTCGTGGCGAGTTTGATTATGGCAGGTGCCACGATCGGGCAGCTTTGGCTGTCGCTTGGTTTAGCGACGGCGCTTGTTGCGGGACTCGGGTTTTGGGCGTACCGTCGACTGCAGTCGAATCGCTCACTCATGTATAAAGGCTTGATTTTGACCGATTCGACGTCGACTGATAAGGGGTATTTGTCTCATGACGACCGGAAGCGGTTGCTTGGGAAAGTCGGTGTCACATTGACGCCACTTCGTCCAGCAGGTACTGCTGAGATTGAAGGCGAACGAATCGACGTCGTGGCAGAAGGTAGCTATCTCGATGAACAAACAAAAATTGAGGTGTATAAAGTCGACTCAGGACGCGTTGTCGTCCGACGCTTTGTAGAACCGAAGGAGGATGTAACAGAATGACACCAGAACTATTAAGCACGTTACTCATCACAGGTGGGGGATTGATCGCGCTCGCCGTGTTCTTCACGTTTGTACCGGTCGGCCTGTGGATCAGCTCGTTTGCTTCAGGCGTCCACGTCTCCATCTTCACATTGATCGGGATGCGACTTCGTCGTGTCATCCCGTCTAAAATTATCAACCCACTCATCAAAGCCGTCAAAGCAGGCATTGGCTTGAACACGAACCAGCTCGAGAGTCACTTTTTAGCCGGTGGTAACGTCGACCGTGTCGTCAACGCTTTGATCGCGGCGCACCGTGCCGATATCGAGTTATCGTTCGAACGTGCCGCCGCCATCGACCTTGCTGGCCGGAACGTGTTAGAAGCCGTTCAGATGTCGGTTAACCCGAAAGTCATCGAGACACCGTTCATCGCCGGTGTGGCGATGGATGGGATCGAAGTGAAAGCGAAAGCGCGGATCACGGTTCGTGCCAACATCGACCGCCTCGTCGGGGGTGCCGGTGAAGAAACGATCATCGCCCGTGTCGGTGAAGGGGTCGTCTCGACGATTGGTTCGCAACATAACCATAAACACGTGCTTGAGAACCCGGACATGATTTCACGTACCGTATTGACGAAAGGTCTCGATTCAGGGACGGCGTTTGAAATCTTGTCGATCGATATCGCCGACATTGATATCGGTAAAAACATCGGCGCGGTGCTCCAAACCGACCAAGCCGAGGCAGATAAGAAAATTGCGCAGGCGAAAGCCGAGGAACGTCGCGCGATGGCGATCGCCCGCGAGCAAGAGATGAAGTCGTCGGTCGAAGAAATGCGCGCCAAAGTTGTCGCGGCCGAGGCGGAAGTACCGCTCGCGATGGCGGATGCGCTCCGTAACGGCAAGCTTGGGGTCATGGATTACGTCAACTACTTGAACGTCCAAGCGGATACGCAAATGCGTAATGCGATCGGTCATCCAGTCGAATCTGATAGAGAGTAATCGATATGGATGGATTATGGATCTTACTATTAGCCGCCTTCGGGATCGCTTCTGCGGTCATGAAGCGACTTGAGAAATCGTCATCTACCGGAGAAAAGCCGCCGAGCACGGATTTGAAGCGGTATCTTGATACGGTCGGTGACATGATGAAAGAAGTCGATGGGCAACTGAACGATCCGCGAGATGAGCGACAGAACAAAGTACCGCAAAAAGTTCGTCGTCGTGTCGCGATTCCGGTCGAAAATTCAGACCGGCACGAGTTTGACCCAAATCGACACGCACCAAAGTCACGTGAGCCGCTCCCGAAAGTGAGCGCTGCGTTCGAACAGGCAGTCAAAATCCCTCCGATAACGGAAGTGACCGATTCACGACAGACAGCGCAAACGCGCATTTCGATGAAGCAAGCGCGTCAAGCCATCGTCTGGAGTGAGATTCTTCAGCCGCCGGTCTCGAAACGCCGCCGTCGGTAATTTTTTTAGCAGTGACTCGATGTCACTGCTTTTTTTGTGGCTTGAGATAACGGTCTTTCTTTCACGAACGGCATGATAGTGCTAAAGTAAAGAAGGAACAATCTATAGATGAGGGGGAGAAACATCCATTGATTACGACAGATAAGATACCGTTCGTCATGGAACATGCGAGCGAAGCGCAGGCACTCCTCGGACCGAAAGACGAGGTGTTCCATGCGATCGAGGCCGAGCTTGCCGTCGCGCTTACGCCTCGTGGCGAAGAGCTGATCATCCAAGCCGATAGCGTGGAGACGCTCGAATTGACGAAAAGTGTGATCAAGACGTTGCAACAACTCGTTAAACAAGGTGCACGGTTGAACGAGGGCGATGCGATCAGTGTCATCCAACATATTAAGATCGGCAAAGGGGAAGAACTGCTCGAACATTATGGCCGCGTCGTCTTCACGACGAACAAAGGGAAACCGATCCGGGCGAAGACGGTCGGACAGAGCCGTTACGTCCGGGCCATCGAGAAACGCGACCTCGTATTCGGGATCGGGCCGGCCGGGACCGGGAAGACGTATTTGGCGGTCGTCCTGGCTGCGCGGGCGCTGAAAGAAGGTCAAGTGAAACGGATCATTTTGACGCGTCCTGCCGTCGAGGCGGGTGAGAACCTCGGTTTCTTGCCGGGCGACTTAAAAGAGAAAGTCGACCCTTACTTACGACCGCTCTATGACGCCTTGTTTGACGTCTATGGTGTCGAACACACGAACCGTCTGCTCGAGCGAGGCACGATCGAAGTCGCCCCGCTCGCTTACATGCGCGGACGGACGCTTGAAGATGCGTTCGTCATTTTGGATGAGGCGCAGAATACGACGAAAGAACAGATGAAAATGTTTTTGACACGGCTCGGGTTCGGGTCGAAGATGGTCGTCACCGGTGATTTGACGCAAGTCGACTTACCGAGAGGGAAAGCGTCGGGACTTCAAGAAGCGCTCCACCTCCTCGAAGGGGTCGACGGGATTCACTTCGAACACTTTAGCGCCTCAGACGTCGTGCGGCATCCACTCGTCAAAAAAATCATCAACGCCTACAGTACAGATATTACATGACGAAAGGGGCGGCACTGATGCAGCAAGCACGTCATTGGACGGTCGCCACAATCTCCGTCCTCTTTTTTCTCATCCTTGGCGCGATCCTCTACTTTACGGTGCGCCCATCAATCATCAGCGTAGAGCCGCTTGGCATCGCCGCACAAGATATCCGCTCCCCGATCACGATCGAGGACAGGGTCGCGTCGGACCGTCTGAGACAAGACGCGACGAACGCCGTCGGAAGTCAGTTCTCATTACGCCGTGAATTCGCCGATCAACAGATTGCCAAAATCGAGCAATTGTTCGCGGCGTTCGAAGACACGGATGAGGACACTGAACTGTCTGATATCAAAAATCGATTGAACTCTACAGAAGTGAACGGGCTCCTTGCAGACGATGAGTTGAACTCACTCCTGGAGGCGACCGTGAACACGCGTCGTACCGTCGAAGACGTCGCCGTGACGGCGCTTCAAGAAGTCATGGCCAATCGGATCGAAACGAGTTCCGAGTCGATTGCCGAGGCGAGAGACCGGGCGTCGACGGTCATCGACCAATCACCGTTGTCGTTAGAATTCCGAGCGGTCGCGACGAGTTTAAGTGACCAACTGATCGTCCCGAACTATGTCTTCGATTCGGAAGCGACTCGTCAGAAAGAACAAGAAGCGATCGACGCCGTTGAACCGGTCATCATTCAAGAAGGGCAGCTCCTCGTCAACCAAGGGGAAGTCGTGACCCGTGAAATCTATCGGAAGCTCGAATTGACCGGTGCGATTGACCCGAACCGTTCGTTCGCGCCTTTGTTCGGTGCCTATTTGCTCAGCGGACTCTTGACGGTCGGATTTTTATTCATGCTGATTCGTTCAAAAATTCAAGAACTTTTGCTCCGACCTAAAATTTTGATTACCGTCTATGGTTTACTATTGCTGCAACTAGGTATTTTCTTCGGCGTCGGTTATATCGGGATCGAGTTCACGACGTATGCGTACGTCATCGCCCCGACGGCGTTCGTCGTCTTATTGCTCCGTATCTTAGTCGATGAACGGGTCGCGTTGGCTTCGGCGCTCATCACGATGATCGCTGGTTCAATTGTTGCGAGCTTTGGCCAAAATACGAGCTTTATGACGGTCGTTTACTTTGCGACCGGGAGTTTCCTGGCTGTCTTTTTAGTCGAACCGAAGATTCAACGGAAACGCTTGTTCCTTTCAGGCGTCTTGCTCGGAATCATCAACATCATCATGGTGCTCGCGCTCCTGTTCTTGCGGAACACGCAAGTGACGTGGGAGATGGTCGCCTATTTATCCGGTTTCGCGATTACGAGCGCCTTGCTGTCGATCGTTCTCACGTTCGGCTTCCTACCGTTTCTAGAGCCTTGGTTCGGCGTATTGTCGTCCGGACGCCTAGTCGAATTGATGAGCCCGACGCATCCGCTGCTGCGAAAACTGTTGATGGAGGCGCCGGGAACGTATCACCATAGCATGATGGTCGCCAATCTCGCCGAGTCGGCGTGTGAGGCGATCGGGGCCGATGGTCTGCTCGCCCGGGTCGCGAGTTATTATCACGACCTCGGCAAGACGGAACGGCCGCTCCACTTTATCGAGAACCAACAAAGCGGCGTGAACCCGCACGACCGGCTCACACCGGAAGAGTCGGCCGACATCATTATGGCGCATCCTTACGACGGCTCTGATTTGTTGCGGCGCTATAAACTGCCGAAAGAGATTATCGACATCGCCGAGCAACATCACGGGACGTCGCTGCTCAAGTTCTTTTATGTGAAAGCGAAAGAGTCACGAGACGTGACAGAGTCACGTTTCCGTTACCCGGGACCGAAACCGCAGTCGCGTGAGGCGGCGGTCGTCATGATCGTCGATTCGATCGAAGCAGCGGTTCGGTCGCAAAAACAGCCGACACCGGAGCGGATACGTCAGCTCGTCAGCTCGATCATTCGCGACAAGCTTCAAGACGGTCAGTTCGAAGAGTGTGACTTGACGACGAAAGAAGTGTGGCGTGTCGGCGAGAGTGCATGCGAGACGTTGACCGGCTTGTTCCATGAACGGATCGAATACCCAGAACTAAAGAAAGAAGGCGAATTACATGCAAATCATCTCGAACGATGAACAAGGGTTGTTGACCGAGTCTCAGCTCGAGTTAGTCGAATCGATTTTAGTTCACGCGGCCTTGGCTGAACAAGTCGAAGAACCGAGTGAACTGTCAGTCACATTTTTAACGAATGACGAGATTCAAGTGATCAACCAGGAGTGGCGCGGCAAAGACGCGCCGACGGACGTCATCAGCTTTGCTTTTGACGAGATGGGAGAAGAAGAGATGGACTTCATGCTCGATGAGGATGAACCCCGTCTATTGGGCGACATCGTCATCTCGGTGGAACGGTGCCGCGAGCAAGCGGCGGACTACGGTCATTCGTTCGAACGCGAACTCGGCTTCTTGGCGATCCACGGCTTTCTCCATTTGCTCGGCTACGACCATATGACGCCAGAAGAAGAAGCCGAGATGACGGCGCGTCAGGAGCAAGTGCTCGCTCATTTTGAGTTGAAGCGAGGCGAGGTGTGAATCCGTTCTGGTTTGCGGTGCACGGGATCGTGCACGCGGTGCGAACCGAACGGAACATGTTGATTCACCTCATTGCAAGCCTGCTCGTCGGATTGTTCTGTTGGTGGCTCCCGACGACAACGCTTGAAAACCTCATCTTGTTCGGGTGGGTCGTGCTTGTCATCGCTCTCGAATTGATGAACACGGCCGTCGAACGGACGGTCGATCTCGTGACGAAAGACATCGAGCCGATCGCCAAACAAGCGAAAGACGTCGCGGCGGGATCGGTTCTCGTCGCTTCGGGCGGAGCAGCCGTGACAGCGCTCGTCATTTTCGGGCCGTATTTATTCGCTTTATAATCAATGTATTGGAAATTTAGAAAGCAGGTGCACTATGTATCAAGAAGGTTTTAAATCAGGTTTTGTTTCAATTATCGGACGTCCGAACGTCGGGAAATCGACGTTCTTGAACCGGGTCATCGGTCAAAAGATCGCCATCATGTCAGACAAGCCCCAGACGACACGTAACAAGGTCCAAGGTGTCTATACGACAGACGACACGCAAATCATCTTCATCGACACGCCAGGGATCCATAAACCGAAGCACCGTCTCGGCGACTTCATGATGAAAGTGGCGACGAACGCGTTGCGTGAAGTCGACGCGATTTTGTTCATGGTCAACGTCACAGAGCCGCGCGGTGCCGGTGACGAGTTCATCATCGAGAAGTTGAAAGGACTCGACACACCGATCATCCTTGTGATGAACAAAATCGATTTGATTCACCCGGACGAGATCCCCGCTGTCATCGAACAGTATACGAATCAACTTGATTTCGCGGCGTACGTTCCGATTTCAGCCTTGCAAGGCAATAACGTGGAACCGCTCATCGGTGAGATCAAGAAGCTGCTGCCTGAAGGGCCGATGTACTATCCGGCCGATCAAGTGACGGATCACCCGGAGCGCTTCATCATCTCGGAACTGATTCGCGAGAAAGTGCTCCATAACACGCGCGATGAGATCCCGCATTCGATCGCGGTCAACATCGAATCGATCAAGAAACGAGACAACTCGGACATGGTCGACGTCGAAGCCGTCATCATGGTCGAGCGTGACTCGCAAAAAGGAATCGTCATCGGCAAGAAAGGTGCGATGCTCCGTCAGGTCGGGACGGAAGCGCGTCATGACATCGAGCTCTTGCTCGGTACGAAAGTGTATTTAAACTTATGGGTGAAAGTCCAAAAAGATTGGCGCAATAAGATGGGCCAACTCCGTGACCTCGGTTTCCGCGACGACGAGTATTGAGCCATGTTACAAAAAGTCACGGGCATCGTCATTCGGACCGTCAATTATGGTGAATCCAACAAAGTCGTGACAATCTTCACAGAAGAGCTCGGGAAAGTCGCCGTCATGGCACGTGGTGCGAAAAAGCCGGGAAGCCGGCTACACGCATCGAGCCAACCGTTCGTCGAAGCCGTCTATATCTTCCCGTCGAGCCGCGGTCTCGGTCAACTCAAGTCGTCTGACGTGATCACGTCATACCCGGAAGTGCGAAAAGATGTCGAGCGGATGGCGTATGCCGTGTACTTGCTCGAACTCGTCGATAAAACTGTCGAAGATCGAGTCCCGAACCGGCCGTTATACCGAATTTTGAATGACGCGCTCCAAGCGCTGAACGCCGGAATGGACCCAGAGATCATCACCCATCATTTCGAGCTCAGAATTATGTATCTGCTCGGTGTCGCCCCGGTCTTGACCGGTTGTGTCCGGTGCAACGATGTGACCGACCCGATGTTCTTTTCCGTGACGTCGGGCGGGTTTCTCTGTTCGCGCCACCAAGAGGCAGGGTCGATTCAGATGAGTGAGCGGCTGGCGAAGTTACTTTACTTGTTGAGCCGGCATGAGCTGTCAGAGTTTAGTAACGTCCCGTTGACGAAGGAGACACGTCTCCTGTTACGGCAACTGTTTGACGCCTATATGGACTCTTACAGCGGATTGAACCTCAAGACGAAACGAGTCCTCGATCAGATGCAGCGACTTTACTTGAACGATGATTGACAATTCATGCAAGGTTCGATACCATAATCTACGATTAGACAAATGAAATAGCGTGCGCTGTGAAGGAAAATGAGTAGTTCTTAAATCATGGGTAAAGCGAGTTCGGGAAGGTGAGAGCCGAACGCCATGAAGAGAGCGAATGGCGATTCCGGAGCGCCCCAATCCAAAGAGTGGCCTCGATACCGAGGCAAGTAGGGTGGAACCGCGGGTAATCCCGTCCCTATGTGCATGGCACATAGGGGCGTTTTTTGTCGTTTCAATACTTTTGGAGGTGTCACATATGAAGCACAAAACGGTGCAAGAAATCATTCTCACGTTGCAAAATTTTTGGGCGTCGAAAAACTGCCTGACGATGCAAGCGTATGACGTAGAAAAAGGGGCCGGAACGATGAACCCGATGACGTTTTTACGGAGTCTCGGACCAGAGCCGTGGAACGTTTGTTATACGGAGCCGTCACGCCGTCCGGCTGACGGTCGATACGGGGAAAACCCGAACCGTCTGTATCAACATCACCAATTCCAAGTCATCATGAAGCCGTCCCCAAACAACATCCAAGAACTCTATTTGGAGAGTTTGGAGCTCATCGGCATCAACCCGCTCGAACACGATATTCGCTTCGTCGAGGACAACTGGGAAAACCCGACGTTCGGTGCGGCCGGACTCGGTTGGGAAGTATGGTTGAACGGGATGGAAATCACCCAGTTCACATACTTCCAACAAGTCGGCGGGATCGAGTGCGACCCGATCGCCGTCGAGATCACGTACGGCCTCGAACGTCTCGCGTCATATATTCAAGAAGTCGAGAGCGTGTTCGACCTCGTCTGGACAGACGGTTTCAAGTATGGCGATATTTTCTATCAGCCAGAGTTTGAACACTCGAAGTACACGTTCGAGCTGTCAGACGTCGATATGTTGTTCACGTTGTTCGATACGTATGAGAAAGAAGCGAAGCGGGCGCTCGAGGAAAACCTCGTCTTCCCGGCGTACGATTACATCTTAAAATGCTCGCACACGTTCAACCTGCTCGATGCGAAAGGCGCGATCTCGGTGACGGAACGGACCGGTTTCATCCAACGTGTCCGCAACATGTCGCGGGCATGTGCGGCCAAATTTATCGAAGAACGGGAACGCCTCGGCTTCCCACTCCTTAATCAAGAGAAAGCAGGTGCCTTGGATGCGTGACCTTTTACTAGAAATCGGACTTGAAGAACTACCAGCCCAATACGTGCTCCGCTCGGAGAAACAGTTAGGAGAGCGCGTGGCGGCGTTCTTGTCGGACGCTCGCGTCAACTTCGGAGCTGTCACGGTCTATTCGACACCACGTCGTCTCGCTGTACTCGTCCGTGACGTCGAGGAGAGTCAACAAGATTTGACGGAGACGCTCCGGGGACCGGCTAAAAAGATTGCGCAAGATGCAGACGGAAACTGGTCGAAAGCGGCAGCAGGATTTGCGCGTGGACGCGGACTGTCAGTCGACGACCTTTACTTCGCGGAAGAAAAAGGGGTCGAATACGTCTTCGCAAATCGTCACGAGTCAGGTCAGCCGACGGCTTCATTACTTGGCGGCCTTGAAGACGTCGTCCGCGGCATGACGTTCCCGAAAAATATGAAATGGGGTACGAGCAGCCTCCGCTACATGCGTCCGATCCGCTGGTTAGTCGCCATGTTTGGGACAGAACAGATCGATTTCGAGATCGAGGGCGTCAAAACAGGTAATGTGACACGCGGACATCGCTTCTTAAGTAAAGGCGACGTGACGATCTCATCACCTGACCGCTATGCGGCCACGCTCGAACAAGAGTTTGTCGTCGCATCGTACGACGACCGTCGCGAACGCATCGAACGTCAAATCGAACAATTGGCGAACGAGCAAGGATGGACGGTGCCACTTGACGCATCGCTGCTTGAAGAAGTGACGAACCTCGTCGAGTGGCCGACAGCCCTGTTCGGTGAGTTTGATGCGAGCTACCTCGACCTTCCGGAAGAAGTGTTGATCACGACGATGAAAGAGCATCAGCGCTATTTCCCGGTCTATGTCGGTGACACGCTCCAACACTATTTTGTGACGGTTCGTAACGGTAACGCAGACCATCTGCAAAACGTTGCCAAAGGGAACGAGAAAGTCATCCGGGCACGACTCGCCGATGCCGTCTTCTTCTATGAGGAAGATAAAAAGACGAAGATCGACGACCAGCTCGACCGTCTCGACCGCATCGTCTTCCATGAGAAGCTCGGAACGACAGGCGCGAAAGTTCGTCGCGTCCAACAACTAGCGCTCACGCTCGCTCCACTGTTCAGTGCCGATGCTCAAAAAGTCGAACGCGCTGGAAAGATTCATAAATTCGACCTCGTTAGCCAGATGGTTTACGAATTTACCGAGCTTCAAGGCGTGATGGGAGAAAAGTATGCACTCCAGCAAGGTGAGGACAAAGAAGTTGCGGCCGCGATCCGTGAGCACTATATGCCACGCTTCGCCGGAGACGCATCACCGGCCACGCCGACGGGGGCCGCGCTCGCACTCGCGGATAAACTCGATTCGATTGCTGCGTTCTTCGGGGTCGGCATGATTCCAAGCGGTTCACAAGATCCGTTCGCCCTTCGCCGCCAAGCGCAAGGAGTCGTTCAAATTCTTGGAGATTGGCACGTCGATCTACCAGTCGACAAATTACTTTCACAAGTTGTCGAATCTCAGGTGGAAGCAGGACTTTACGATGCCGATAAAGAACAAGTCAAGGCGCAACTTAACGACTTCTTTATGCTCCGCTTGAAGTATCGTCTGCAAGAGAGACAAGTACGATACGATGTGATTGATGCCGTTCTCACGACTGGTCTGACTGTCGAACAGCTCGACGCTCGCGCGGAGGCGGTTCAAAACATGCTGTCAGACGAGGCGAAACAGTTGATCGAGCAGTTGACGCGCGTCGTCAATATCGCTAAAAAAGGCGAACCAGGACTAGTGGATCCGGCCTTGTTTGAGAATGCTGAAGAGAAAGCCCTTCACGCCGCGGTCGAATCAACATTGCCCGAGACACATGAAGCGGTCGAAGTGGGCGACTACACGCGTGCCATCACATCACTTCGAGCGCTTGAACAACCGATAAGTGCTTATTTTGAAAATACGATGGTCATGAGCGACGTAGAAACGATTCGCCATAATCGTCTCAGTGAGATGAAGCGACTCGCTACGACGATCGAGCGTGTTGCTGACTTCAGCGCGCTCGTACTCTGATCAAACTAGAGGGGGTTGGCTATGCAGCTGAATGAACGCCAACAGAAGATTGTTGAGATTGTGAGAGTGAACGGACCGATCACGGGAGAGCAGATTGCTCAAGAGTTATCGCTCACCCGTGCCACGCTCCGCCCTGATCTTGCTATTTTGACGATGACTGGAATATTAGAAGCAAGACCACGCGTCGGCTACACGTTCGTCGGCAAACGAAATTCATCGCTGCTCCGCGAAAAACTCGATTCGCTGACCGTTGGTGATTTCATGTCGTCCGCGAAAGTCGTCAGCAATGAAATGACCGTGTATGATGCGGTCGTCACGTTGTTCTTAGAAGATGTCGGGTCGTTGTTCGTCGTCGGAAAAGACAATGAGCTTGTCGGGGTGTTGTCCCGCAAAGATTTACTGCGGGCCGCCATCGGCAATCAGGACCTCGACCAATTGCCTGTCAACGTCATTATGACGCGGATGCCGAATATTACCGTTTGTGAAAAAGGTGAGACGCTCATTCGGGCCGGGATGAAGTTGATTGAGAAACAGATTGACGCCATGCCAGTCGTCGAAGAGAAGGATGGTTCGCTCATCGTGCTCGGCCGAATGACAAAGACGAACATGACCAAGGTGTTGATTGCACTTGCCAACGATGAATCGTTCTGAGGAGGAAATTGGTTTGACAAACAAACAACTCGTATTTGTCGTGAGTGACTCTGTCGGAGAAACGTGTGAGCTCGTCGTCCGGGCGGCAAGCATCCAGTTCCATGAAAATGCGATCGAGACACTCCGGATTCCTTTCGTCGAAGACGAACAGACGATTCATGATGTCGTCACGCAAGCTAGAGTCCAAGGAGCGGTGATCGCCTTCACGCTCGTTAATGAAGAACATCGCTCACTGCTCGTGTCGCTCGGTAAAACGTATGACGTCAAAACGATCGACCTGCTCGGTGATCTCCTCGACATCTTATCGGGAAAACTCGGGGAGAGCCCGCGTGAGAAACCGGGTCTGATCTATCGTCTAGACGAGGATTACTTCCGTAAAATCGAGGCGATGGAGTTTGCCGTCAAATATGACGACGGACGTGATCCGCGGGGCTTGAAAAAGGCCGATATCGTCCTCGTCGGTGTGTCTCGCACATCGAAGACGCCGCTGTCACAATATTTGGCGCTAAAACGTTATAAAGTCGCTAACGTCCCGCTCGTGCCGGAGTCGCGTCCGCCGGAAGAACTGTTTGAGCTGTCACCGGATAAGTGTGTCGGCTTGATCATTTCTCCGGACAAGTTGATTTCGATTCGAATGGAGCGCTTGAAATCGCTCGGTCTAAAACCGGAAGCGGATTACGCTCAACTCGAGCGAATCAATCGGGAACTCGAGTACGCGCGAGGGATATACGAACGAATCGGTTGCGAGGTCATCGATGTGACGAATAAGGCGGTCGAAGAGACGGCAGGAATCATCTTACGTCAGCTTGAACTGTCAAAAAATGACTGAGCGCTCGCATTAGTAATCGACGCGTGTTAACGGTATAATAGAGTATTGACACAATAGTGAAACGGAACGTGGTGAGCGTTCCGTTTCGTTGCGAGATTGGATAGGGAGTGGTGGAGTTGCCACGTATACCGGATGAAGTCATTGCGGAAGTGAAACAAGCCACGGATATCGTGGACTTGATCAGTGAACGCGTTGAATTGAAGAAACAAGGCCACCGTCTTGTCGGGCTTTGTCCGTTCCACTCGGAAAATAGTCCTTCTTTTTCCGTATCGCCTGAAAAAGGCATGTATCATTGTTTCGGTTGCGGTGCTGGCGGGAACGTCTTTACGTTCGTCATGGAAACGGAAGGGTTGTCCTTCCCGGAAACGATTGAGCGCTTAGCGACACGGGCAAACATCGCTGTAGAAGGGGTGGCCGGTGACGAAGAGCTGACACGCGATCAAGTCGTTCGCAAACAAATGCGTGATGCTCATCGGATCATCGCCGACCTGTATCACGAGGTATTGATGAAAACCGAGGCCGGAGAAATCGGCTTGACGTATTTACGTGAACGCGGTTTGGCTGAGGCGACGATCGGGCAATACAAAATCGGATACGCCCCTGATCAACGCCGCTTCACCGTCGATTCACTCGAGCGAAGAGGGTTCGACCTAGAAGTCATGGTCGAGGCAGGACTTATTTCTAAATCTAGATCCGGTGAATATTTTGACCGGTTCGAAGGAAGAGTCGTCTTTCCGATTGCGGATCGAGACGGCACGATCGTCGGATTTAGCGGCCGTGCGATTGACGACAGACAGCCCAAGTATGTAAATACGGCGGAGACACCACTCTTTAACAAGAGTGAGTTGTTATTTGGATTTTCACAAGCACGTGCATCGATGCGGAAACAAAAACGGGTGCTCCTTGTCGAAGGGAACGTCGATGTCCTCCAAGTCGCCCAAGCCGGGACGGCCGAGGTCGTCGCTTCACTCGGGACGGCATTTTCATCGCAGCATGCCCGGGCGTTGTCACGGATGGTCGATGAAGTCGTGATTTGTTACGACGGAGACCATGCCGGACAAGAGGCGACGCTCAAAGTCGTTCGCATGCTCGAGGCGTATCCGCTCGACGTCCAAGTGCTCATGTTGCCGGAGAAGACGGACCCGGATGATTATATTCGGACGAACGGTCGGGAGCAATGGCAACGTTTTGTCGAATCGGAACGCTTATCCGTCCTCGATTTCATGAACCGGACGCTTCGGCGCGGGAAAAATATGAATCGAGAAGGAGAACGGATCCGGTTTATTGAAGCTATGCTTGGGGAAATCAGCAAGACGGACAACTCTATTCGCCGCGATTTATATTTAAAAAAATTGGCGAATGAGTTTGACATTCCTGTCGAAACGCTAGCGAATCGAATGCCGCGACCGGTGTCGAGCCAAGTGCAGGCATCACCAGCGGTTCGTGAACCAGAACCAATCCGTAAACGATCGAGTAAAGCGAATGAACCGCGTTTTGTGAAGGCTGAAAAATTACTGTTACGGGCGATGCTCAGTGGGCCGGAACGGGTTCGCTTCGTTCGCGACCGACTCGGCCTAGCTTATCAAGATGAGATTCATCGCATGTTGGCGACGGCGTTTTATGAGATCGTTTCAGAAGACATGACGCTTGAAGAGTTTGAGCAGGTCATGCCGCCTTTTATGGAGCGTCACTGCGACCAACGTCCTGACTATGCCAACCGCTATGCAGAGATTCGCCTCATGTCAGCGCCTGATGATCTGACTGAAGAGGTTTTAGATGAATACATTAAGGTGATAAACAGTTATGAGGAACAGCGTCAAATCGAGCGAGCAAAAAGGGAAATCGGGCAGGATGCCGAAAGTATAGTAGACCAGGCATCGAAGCTACAAGAATTGATTACCCGGAGTCGCCGCTTACGTGAACGATGAACGTGAAGGAAGTTTGGAAGGAGTTGAACTGCTAGATGGCAGAGAAGAAAAAAGAGGATTTATTTAACGCCATAGACGAACTTGAAAAGTTGGGGAAAAAGAAGGGTGTCGTATCGATGCAAGCGATCCAGGATCGCCTCAGCCATTTTGAGGTCGATTCAGATTTTATCGATAACTTCATTGAAGATTTAGAAGGCAAAGACATCCGCGTCACAGAAGATGCGGCCGATGCCGAAGAGACTCCTACGAAAAAAGAAGACGAAGAGGTCGACTTGAATGATCTGGCTGTCCCGCCAGGAATTAAAATCAACGACCCGGTCCGGATGTACTTGAAAGAGATCGGCCGTGTCGATCTGTTGAGTGCCAAAGACGAGACCGAACTCGCGAAGCGAATCGAGCAAGGCGATGACGAGGCGAAAAAACGTCTCGCTGAAGCCAACCTTCGTCTCGTCGTCTCGATCGCGAAACGCTATGTCGGTCGCGGCATGTTGTTCCTTGACTTGATCCAAGAAGGGAACATGGGTCTGATCAAGGCAGTCGAGAAGTTCGACTACATGAAAGGGTTCAAGTTCTCGACGTACGCGACGTGGTGGATTCGTCAAGCAATCACACGTGCCATCGCCGACCAAGCCCGGACGATCCGGATTCCGGTCCATATGGTCGAAACGATCAACAAATTGATCCGTGTTCAACGCCAATTATTGCAAGACCTCGGGCGCGAGCCTGCTCCTGAAGAGATTGCCAAGGAGATGGAATTGACGCCTGAGAAAGTTCGTGAGATTTTAAAAATCGCGCAAGAACCGGTGTCGCTTGAAACACCAATTGGTGAAGAGGACGATTCGCACCTCGGTGACTTCATTGAAGACCAAGATGCGATGGCGCCTCAGGACGCAGCAGCCTACGAGCTGCTCAAAGAACAACTCGAAGACGTGCTCGATACGTTGACAGACCGGGAAGAGAACGTACTCCGTCTCCGCTTCGGCCTTGATGACGGTCGGACGCGCACGCTCGAAGAAGTCGGTAAAGTGTTCGGGGTCACGCGTGAGCGGATCCGTCAAATCGAAGCGAAGGCGTTACGGAAGCTCCGTCACCCAAGTCGCTCGAAACGCTTGAAAGACTTCCTCGATTAATCGTGTTTTTGAATAAAATGTGAAGTTTTAGAAGAAAGGAAGGAAAATGAGTGATTTTCCTTCCTTCTTTATTGTTTTTTGAGTAAAATAGTGATGGGTAGAAATTTGGAAAGAACATGAGGGGGAAATACAATGCGTAATCCATTGTTACCGTTTGCAGCGATTGCGATCGTCGCAATCATCGCTATGGTCTCATTATCGTATTTTGGCGTAAACCAAGCGCAACAAGCCGCTGAAGGTCCAGCCGTCACCGAGATGAACCCGGAAGACTTGTACGCTGCTAAAGGCTGCACAGGTTGCCACGGCGGAAATCTTGAAGGTGGCGTCGGTCCGGCGTTGACTGGAGTCGGAGAACGTTTGTCTGCTGAAGAAATCGCGAACATCATCGTCAACGGTAAAAATACAATGCCGGGCGGTCTCGCGTCTGCCGAAGAAGCCGACGTGCTCGCGACATGGTTGCTCGAACAATAAGGGTGAGACGTACTCCTTCTGGGGTACGTTTTTTGTTGTCCGGACAAGAATATTTCGTTACCCTAAAGAAGAAGAAGTAGACAAAAGGAGTTGTCCCCATGCAAGAACAAGTCACGTTAGACCGGCGACTAAAACGAGTCGTCGATTTTATACCAGCTGGAAGCATTTTAGCCGATATCGGTTCCGACCACGCTTACGTCCCGTGTTATCTCGTACAGCAAGGAATCATCGACCGAGCCATCGCCGGAGAAGTGAATCAAGGTCCGATGGAAGCGGCCAAAGCCCAAGTCGAATTGATCGGCGCATCGGACAAGATTGACGTCCGGCTCGGTGACGGATTGGCGGTCCTGAATGAAGACGAGGCGACATGTATTTCGATCTGCGGGATGGGCGGAAGCTTGATCCGATCGATCTTAGAGAACGGACGGGATAAGTTAGGCGCGGTCGAACGACTCGTGCTGCAACCGAACGTCGATGGACAGCAAGTTCGGGAATGGTTGCTTGTATCAGGTTTTACGCTCGTCACGGAAACGATTGTCGAGGAGAACGATAAAATATATGAGATTCTTGTCGGGGAGCGGGGCACAGAAACGCGTTACAGTGCGGACGAGGCGGAGCGGACGTGGCAGCTTATGTTCGGGCCGGAGTTGCTGGAGACTCGTCCTGAACCGTTCAAGTTGAAGTGGGGCCGGGAAGCGGACAAATTGGATTACGTGCTCGGTCAAATGGCCGCAGGCGCTCAGACCGAGGCGCTCGTCCGTAAGCAGGAGGAGTTCAAAACGTTACGCGACAAAATGAGAGAGGTGAGTCAGTGATGGCAAACGGAAATCATATCATCCAACTGTTTGAAGAGTTCGCACCGAAACATCTCGCGGTCGAAGGCGACAAGATCGGCCTACAGATCGGTACGCTGAATAAACAAGTGAATCGGGTCATGGTCACGCTCGACGTGCTCGAATCGGTCGTCGACGAAGCCATCGAGCAAGAGGTGGACTTGATTATCGCGCATCATCCGCCGATCTTTAGCGCGCTCACCCAAGTGACCGATCGCAACGCCGCCGGTCGAATCGTTATGAAATGTCTGAAAAATGATATCGCCGTTTACGTCGCCCATACGAATTTAGACGTCTGTGAGGGCGGGGTCAACGACTGGATGAGCGAGGCACTCGGATTGCATGAGACCGAAGTACTCGTCCCGACGTATGAAGAGCCGGTGTATAAATTGTCGGTCTTCGTCCCGGAGACACATCAGTCCGCCGTGTCTAAAGCGTTAGGCACGGCCGGAGCCGGAGGGATCGGGAATTATGGCGATTGCCAATTCACGGTCACAGGGAAAGGGCAGTTCACCCCGCTCGACTTGGCCGATCCGTACCTCGGACAAATCGGGAAAACGGAGCAAGTCGATGAAGTGAAGATCGAGACAATCGTTACCGAAAGTAAGAAGAAGCGGGTGTTAAAAGCGATGTTTGACGCTCATCCTTACGAAGAGGTCGCTCATGACTTGATTCGGGATGAGATTACAGGGCCTGTCCTAGGTCTCGGCCGCATCGGTCGACTCGACAAGCCGCTGACGCTCGCTGAATTTTCAGAACATGTCAAAGCAAGCTTTGGTGTCGAAGCGGTGCGGGTCGTCGGCGACTTGGACCGAACAATCAAAAAAGTGGCCGTGCTCGGTGGTGACGGCAACAAGTACGTCTCAGCCGCGCACTTCAAGGGAGCCGACGCCTACGTGACCGGTGACTTATATTTCCATGTCGCCCACGACGCGATGGCGCTCGGGCTCGCCGTAGTCGACCCGGGTCATCACGTCGAGAGCGTCATGAAACAAGGCGTCGTCGACGTCTTGCAACAGAAGTTCACGGCAGCAAAACTCGAGGTCGAGCTCCTCGTTTCCGCTACGGACACGAATCCTTTTAAGTTCCGCTGAAACTGAACACAACCCCCGCCCTCATGCATGAGGACGGGGGTTGCTTGTCATTTGCGAAGCGCCTTCACTCTCGGCAAAATGTTTCGCAGTTCGAGATAAGGTGTCTTGTCGTGTGTGCTCAAGTCATCACGGTCGTACTGCGTCAAAAAGTCGATGACTTTTTTCGTGATCGGCGTCGGTGTCGACGCGCCCGATGTGACCGCGACCGTTTCGACGTCTTGAAGCCAATTGAGATCGAGCTCACTCAAATCACCGATGCGATAGGCATTCGTCCCGGCAATCTCTTTAGAGACTTGGGCGAGGCGGTTCGAGTTGTTCGATTTCGGATCACCGACGACGATGAGTAAGTCGCAGTCGCCGGCCTGTTCGGCCACGGCTTCCTGACGAACTTGTGTCGCGTTACAAATCTCGTTATGCACCTCGACGTGAGGATAGCGTTCTTGAATGAGTTCGATCAATGCCGAAACGTCCCATTGGCTCATTGTCGTCTGGTTCGTGACGAGAATGTTTGCGTCTAACAAATGATCTGGCAACGCCTCAAAATCGCTCTCGTACTGGACGAGATGGACTTTTCCAGGGGCGACTCCCATCGCGCCTTCAGGTTCGGGGTGACCGTGCTTGCCGATATAGATGACTTCGTAGCCGGCCGCTGTCTTCTCACGAATTAAATCGTGCGTGACGAGAACGTCAGGACAAGACGCATCGACAATCGTCAGTCCTTTTTCGATGGCACGCTTCCGAACGAGCGGGGAGATGCCGTGGGCCGTAAACACGACGGTCCCTTTGTCGATTGTTTCAACTGCTTGCATCCGATCCTCACCGTCTACGGTCTTGACGCCTAAGTCTTCAAACGCTTGGGTGACGTGACGGTTATGGACGATCATACCGAGTATATGGATAGGCCGTGGTAAATCTGGGTTGGCCACGGCTTCATTCGCTAATTTCATGGCATCGACGACGCCATAGCAGTATCCGCGTGGGCTAATTTTTTTAACTTTCATTTCGTGATGAACGCTCCTTTCGCGATGCTTTCCTACGTATTAGTCTAACATTGTTTCGAAAATACGAAAAGAATTGCGTGTATTCATGCTATAATCTTAAGGTTAGAAAGGAGGGACACCGTGGAACGCTTGAGAACATTGCTTGAAGTTCGAAAATCGTACTTCTTTCAAATCACATTTATTATCTTTATCATTCTTGGACTCGTCATCTCATCACTAGCTTTCTCTGCCGATCGCGTGACGGTGTCCCGCGCGGAAGAATTGGCGAAAGAACAATTTGACTATGCGATTGATGGGAGTATCGAGAACCTCGAGACAAGGCTTGGGAAATTGTATGAAGACCTCGTCTACCTTGGTGCTTATGTTGGAAACGAACCTTTGATTGAAGAGCGGATTCGGACGGGTTACTTGAACCAACGAACGAGTTTCACTTCGATCTTTTACTATGATTTACGAGAAGATGAATTCACTTGGTATTCGCAACGGCAAGTCCCCGCGATGACGTTAAAGGCTGATCCGAAATTTAAAGAAGTCATCACTTCGAACGGCGACGATTTATTCATGAGTGACCCTGTATCGATTTCTGGTGATGCCGGCACGTATCTTTACGTACCCGTCATCGAGGACAACCGACCGATTGGCATGTTTGGTGGAAGCATCAGTGTGCTTAACTCGGACCTCTATCGGCGCATGCTCGAATCCACGAACGATGATATGATTCTCTACCTCTTAAATGAGCGGGGAGAAGTGTTATCGACATCGTTTAACCTCGTCACGGATGCGGAGCGAAGGTTGTCACGCTCAATCGTCGAAACGACGGATGAGTATGACGTTCGGACGATTTTAAGTACCGAAGACGATGTCATCATGTTCGAACCGGACGCTCGAGTGAACGGATGGAGCGTATTGGCCAAGCATAGCACGGATTCGGTTTATGAGGCGGTCTATGATACACGTTGGCAATATTTGATGATTACGCTCGTCACTTTCTTCTTAAGTATTTTAGTCGGTCTCCTTCTCTCGAAGACATTGACGAGCCCGCTGCTCGAACTCGTTCAAAACATCAAGAAACAACAGTCACTCGAACCGATTTTACTCGAACGCACCGGTTCAAAGGAAGTCCAGACGCTCCTCGATACGTATAACGACTACTCGAACCGGATGGAGACGGCTCGACGTGAGCAGTTGAGCCAACAACAGCTCTTGCTCCAACAAGAGAAGCTCGCCTCGCTCGGTCAACTCGCGGCCGGGATCGCTCACGAGATCCGTAACCCGCTCACACCTGTCCAAATCACCTTGCAGATGGCGAAAGAAGGTCATGGTAGTGAAGAAATGCTCGACCTTGCACTGTCCGAGCTCAATCGGGCTAACCATTTGATTACGACGATGCTCACGCTCGCCAAACCAGATCAATCCAAGCTTCAAGAAGAGTGGCTCGACATGACCGAATTTGCGAGTCGGCTCGAGTTCTTACTCGACGCCGAATGTTATAAACGGGTGACGAAGTGGGAACTGATTGTTCCGAATGAGATGCCGCCGTTCTACTGTTCGAGCGACATGCTCGTTCAAACCATCTACAACTTGTTTAAAAACGCCGTCGAAGCCGTCGATTCAAAAGGGGCGGACGGTAGCGTCACGGTCACGGTCCTCTTCACGGAGCGGGATTATCGGTTCTTGATTGAGGATAACGGAATCGGGATGACGAAAGATCAAGTGAACACGGTCGGGTCGGCGTTCTATACGACGAAAGAGAACGGCAACGGGCTAGGGCTGTACATGATTCGAGAATCATTAAAAGCCGTAAACGGTCAAATGGAAATCGAGAGCGTTGAAGGAGAAGGTACGGCGATGATGATTAAAATCCCAAGGCGGACAAACGTATGAAGGGCTTCCGCTATTACTGGCTTTGGATTCCCGTCATCTGGGCCATGACGATTTTATTGATCACGTCGATCCAGTTGCCGGAACGCGCGACGACGAACAATGAGGTCGGCTTCGTGTTCGTCAGTGAAAAACACGAACACGCTAATAAGTTGTTAGCCGCCTTTGTACGAACGGCCAATCAAAAAGGGTTCATTCCGATTCCGACGACAAGTGAGGACTCACGTGTCTTAGAAAAAGAGAAATTGGATTCTTTGATCGAGCGCGGTGTCAAAGCCATCTTCGTGACGACGCTTGACGAGACATTCATTCAATCATCGCTCGAAAAGGCGAGAGACAAAGGGATTCCGATTATCGCAATCGACCGGATGATCGACCACGATAGCGTGCTCACGTCCGTCGTGTCCGATAACGTTGAAATCGGGCGGATGGCCGCCAACCATATTGCCGCCAAACATACCGCACTCGATCGGCCGATCCGTGTCGTCGAAGTGAGGGGAACGGCAAAAGTCCGCTCGACCATCGACCGTAGCCTCGGGTTGACCGAGTACGATAAAGCCCATGACGACCTCGAGGTCGTGGCCTCGCTCACGGGTAACTACGATCCGTTCCAAGCCGAGATCGAGATGTCGCGCTGGCTCGAGGAAGACATCCCGTTCGACGCCGTGTTTTCCCATAACGACGACAATACGTTCGGGGTCGTGAGGGCGCTCGAGAGCAAGAGACTAAATGACAAGACAATCGTGTCGGTAGACGGTGTGACAGAGATTTACCCGTTGATTCATAGCGGGAAAGTCGATGCGACGGTCGTGCAATCCCCGAACGAAATGATTGAAGTCGGGTTCAAAGCGCTCGAACAGCATTTGAGCAGTAAAAAAATCTCGGCGCACTACTATTCATCGAGTTACTTGTATGAAGGACTCGGTAAAGATTAATTGACAAATAACTAGATTCCGCTATGCTAGGAAAAGTGGAAAGAAACAGGAGGTGTATCGATTGAACAGCTTCCAACAGTTCAAATTGTTACCGTTTATCGTCGATGCCTTGACAGAAAAGCGCATCACTAACCCAACGGACATTCAGGCACGGATTATTCCAGCCGCGATGAATGGCCGTGACATCATTGGAAAATCACAAACCGGGACCGGGAAGACACTCGCGTTCCTCTTACCTATTTTAGAATCGATCGACCCGAGCGAACATGAAGTCCAAGCGATCGTTGTCGCACCGACACGCGAGCTTGCCTGGCAGATCCACGAAGAGTTGAAAACACTCCTCGTGAAGCAGCCTGACTATATTAAGACGAGTTTGATCGTCGGCGGAACTGACCGTGAACGTCAAATCGACAAGATGAAAAACCCACCACAGTTGATCATCGGGACGCCAGGCCGTCTGCTCGACTTGATGAAAGTTCAGGCGTTGTTCCCGCATAAAGTCAAACATTTCGTCGTCGATGAAGCCGATCAAATGCTTGATATGGGCTTCTTGCCAGAAGTGGACCGCATCGCGCAGTCGCTTCCGGAAAGACTGCAAACGATGGTCTTCTCAGCGACAATCCCAGAGAAGCTCGAGCCGTTCTTGAAGAAATATCTTCACGATCCGCGCTACGCTGAAGCGAGTGCCGAGCACCGCGTCGCACCGAAGATCAAGCACCACGTCATCCCGGTCCGTCACCGCGACCGCAAAGAATTGACGGTCGAAGTGGCCAAAGCGATCAATCCGTTCGTCTGCCTCGTGTTCACGAACACGAAACAAGACGCGGATGAGCTCGAGAAGTCGTTCCGTGAGGCAGGCCTCAACGTCGGGACGCTTCATGGCGACATGCAAGCCCGTCGACGCAAGCAAGCGATCAAAGACATCAACGATGCAAAATATCAATACGTGATTGCAACCGACTTGGCTGCCCGCGGGATTGATATTAAAGGTGTGTCGCACATCATCAACTTCGGTATCCCGAAAGATCTCGACTTCTACACACACCGTGTCGGCCGGACCGGTCGTGCCGGTGCCACTGGAGAAGCGTATACGCTGTATGAAGATCACGAGAACGGCCCGATCAATCGACTTGAAGAGCGTGGTTTCGCGTTCACACATGTCGATGTTAAAGGCGGGACGCTCCAAGAGATCAAGACTCGTAAACGCCGCGTGACCGACCGTAAGATGAAAGTATCGCACACGGCGCACAGCCGTATGGCCGGTGAGATCAAGAAGGCGAAGAAGAAAGTCAAACCAGGCTACAAGAAGAAGTTCAAGTATAAATTGAAAGAGACGGCTTCGCGCGAGCATATGCAACAACAGCGCACGGAACGTCGTGAGACCCGTAAGAAGAACAGACGGTAATCACTAAACAGAAGAATCGACTTCATGGAGTCGGTTCTTCTTTTTGTGTACACTAAAGGCAGAAGATTGCGAAGGAGAGTTGACTATGTTAAAAATTGGTTCACACGTTTCGGTTTCAGGTAAGAAGATGCTGCTCGCTGGCAGTGAGGAAGCCGTCTCGTACGGTGCGACGACGATGATGGTCTATACGGGCGCGCCTCAAAACACGCGTCGTAAACCGATCGAGGAGTTAAATATCGAAGCGGCGCTCCTCCACATGGCGGCGCATGACATCGAGGAGATCGTCGTCCACGCCCCATACATCATCAACTTGGGCAATACGACGAAACCCGAGACGTTCGAACTCGCGGTCTCGTTTTTGGCGGCTGAAATCAAGCGGGCCGAAGCGCTACAAGTCGCCCGCCATGTTGTCCTTCACCCAGGCGCCCATGTCGGTGCCGGCGAAGACGTTGGTCTCGCTCGCATCATCGAAGGCTTGAATGAAGTGCTAACCGGAGACGAGACGGTGAAGATCGCCCTCGAGACGATGGCAGGAAAAGGGAGCGAACTCGGAAAAACGTTTGAAGAACTCGCGACGATCATCGACGGAGTGACGCATAACGACCGGCTGTCGGTCTGTTTCGACACGTGCCACGTCCATGACGCCGGGTATGACCTCGTGGGGGATTTAGACGGCGTGATTGCCGAGTTTGACCGCATCGTCGGAATCGACCGACTCGGCGTCATCCACGTCAACGATTCGAAAAACGTGCGCGGGGCGAGAAAAGACCGCCACGAAAATATCGGCTACGGGGAGATCGGTTTTGACGCGTTGAACCGAATCATCCATCATGAGGCGTTCGCGCATTTGCCAAAAATTCTTGAAACACCTTACATTCCAATCAGCGAGAAGACGAAAGTCGCGCCGTATAAGCAAGAGATCGACATGTTCCGATTAGGCGCGTTCGACGCCGAATGGCGCGAACGATTCGCGCTCGCGCATCAATAAGCGATGAGCGTGCTAAAGATCGATCCAGAGACGTATGACGTATTTGCGGCGCTCCCGACATACTTTCGCGAACAGAGCCCTTTTTACATTGAAGGAAGCGTTGATGGACCAGCCTTGATCGAAGTCGTCGGGTATGGGATCGTCGCGGAAGTCGAGATTATGTTCGTCGAGACGACGACGCGCCCCGACGACCGGTATTGGCGAACGCATCCCGACGCTGAAGTTCGAGACTATTGTCTCGTCGATTTAGTCGGCCTTGATTTTCATCATCCGCTGCTCAAGACCGGTATGTACGACGTGTCGACATCTTATGCGACGTTAAAGGATATGTGGGACCGCGGTTATCAAGTCCCATCCCAACGCTGGACACGGCAAACGTATGAGACGCATCTAGCCAGGGAACGAATGATGATGCACCGTATCGCCTCCGTCACGGCTTGTACGAGCTGTGGAGCCGACTTGATAGACAGGTATGGGGCGATGGCCCATCGTCTGCTAGAGTACCATCTTGAAGGGGATAGCGGGATGTGGGTCTGTCCGACTTGTCATAAGGCGATCCATCATGCCGAGTAACAAAAAGAACGATGCCCGCGGGCATCGTTCTTTTTGTTTAAAATGGCCAGTTCGCGAGCGCGAATTGGTAAACTTTCATCCCGAGAAAGACGCCAAAGATTCCAATGACGCCAGGCAGAACCGGGGGGGCAGGCAACGGCAACTTCAAGGCAGTGAAAATCATGCCACAGATGAGGCCGGCGAGCAACGAGAGTAAGATTTCTTGCATAAATGATTCCTCCATATTCGAAAATGAAAGCGTTTCAACTAACTGAACGAACTAATTATACAATGTTCTTTCTCGTTTGAGAAGTCTAACATCAGTCATCAGTCATTTTCTCATTTTCGGCCCGGAGGCGAAGCACTTCACGTTCGGCCCAGTTCGACGGCTCCCGTTCGAAGACGCTCGGGATGTTGTTCCAACGGCCGCCTGTATATTGATGGATGATGATCTGCGATTGAATTTTCTCTTGGCCAGGCTCTTGCTTGATGTAGACGTAACTGCCATCGGCGCGTTGGATCCGCGCTTTGACGTTATCGACGAGCTGTAGCGCGAGCATGTCTTTAATGTATGACTTATGACCCGCATCTAGGATTGGGAACAAGATCTCGATGCGCTTTTTCATGTTTCGGGTCATCCAGTCCGCAGACGAGCAATACAAGTCTTCTTTCCCGTTTTGGTAGAAATAGAAGATGCGAGAATGTTCTAGATAGCGGTCGATGATCGAGACGACACGAATATTTTCCGAGACGCCTTTAATGCCCGGCCGCAGGCAACAGATGCCGCGAATGATCAAATCGATCTTGACCCCGGCCTGAGACGCGTCATACAGCTTCGTGATGATCGACTTGTCGGTGAGCGAGTTCATCTTGGCGACGATGCGACCGTTCCCATACTTCTCATGCAGTTTGATCTCGTCTTGAATCTTGTGAAGGAAGAAGTCGAGCATGTCGTCAGGCGACGTCTCGAACTCGTGCCAAGACGGTCGTTCACCGTAACCGGAGAGCCAGTTGAAGAAGTTGGTCGCATCTTCGGCCAAGTCCTCGTTCGTCGTCAATAAGCCGATGTCCGTATAAAGCTTCGCCGTCGAGTCGTTGTAGTTACCGGTACCGAGGTGGACGAAGCGTTGGAGGACACCTCCTTCTAGAATCCGTACGACAAGCGTGATCTTCGAGTGCGTTTTTAACTCTTTATAGCCGTAGATGACGTGGGCCCCGGCTTTTTCGAGCTGTTTCGCCCATTGAATGTTCTTCTCTTCATCGAACCGAGCCTTTAGTTCGACGAGGACGGTGACTTGTTTGCCGCTCTCGGCAGCGTCAGTGAGCGCTTTAATGATTGGTGAATCGCCAGACACACGGTAAAGCGTCTGCTTGATGGCCAAGACGTTCGGGTCTTTCGCGGCCTGGGCGATAAAGCGGACGACCGGGTCGAACGAATGGTATGGGTGATGGAGCAAGTAATCCTTTTTCAAGACGGCCTTGAACAAGTCCTTGCCGGGCTCGAGTCCTTCCGGGACGAACGGGATGAGCGTCTCGTTGATCATCTCATCATACTCGATCCCGATCTTATTATAGATGCCAAACAAGAACGTCAAATCGATCGGTCCGTCGACGACGAAAATGTCGCGGTCGTGCAGATCGAGGACGTCTTGCAACATGAACAACAGTTCTTTACTGAGTGAACGTTGTTGGACCTCGAGGCGGATGCCGACGCCGTAACGGCGTTTCTTCAATTCTTTCTCGATCTGTTTCAACACATCGTGACTGCCTTCTTCATGGAACGGCATGTCAGCGTTGCGGGTGATCCGGAACGGCATCGTCGACTCGACTTCAAAGCCTTTGAAGAGCGAATCGATGAATTGGATGATGACGTCTTCGAGCAACATCAAATCGGCATGTTCTTCGTCTTCTGTCGGCAGTTCGAGAAAACGCGGTAGGACGGCCGGTACTTGAACGAGGGCGAGTCGCTTTTTGCCTTCTGAGGTCGACGAGATTTCGACGGCGATATTGAGCGATTTTGACAACAACATCGGGAACGGGCGATATGCATCGACCGCAATCGGTGTCAAGACCGGGAAGACGTGGGTCCGGAAATACAGTTTGACAAAATCAAGCTGCTCTTTGTTCAAGTTCTTCGGACGTAAAAAGCGGACATTTTCGTTTCCGAGCTGTTTGACGATTTTTTTATACGTCGCATATTGGACTTCGACGAGTTCTTGAGCCTTGATCGAGATCGCTTTAATTTGCTGCTTCGGTGTCAGCCCGGCCTTGTCCTCCGGTTGGTTGAATCCGGCGAGCACCTCGTCTTTCAGTCCTCCGAAACGGACCATGTAGAACTCATCGAGGTTTGCACTGAAGATGCCGAGGAATTTGAGGCGTTCCATGAGCGGATTGCGGTCATCGATCGCTTCTTGGAGCACGCGCTCGTTAAAGCTGAGCCAGCTCAATTCGCGGTTGTTAAAATGTTCGGGTAAGTAAGTTGTCATAAAGTAATCCTCTCCTCTACGCGTAGCTCGATCGTCGTTTCGATCGCGCGTTCTAAATGCTTTTTGTGACGGATGCCGCGCTGCAGTTCAAAGCGCGGGGACGTCGTTGTTTGAAGGGTGAAGGCAAGCCCGTCGTCTGTTGTCTCGACGTCGATGTCCTCGACGACTTGACGCTCGGTCAAATCGAGCGCGTCGACAAGTTTGACGATTGACCCGATCAGCTCTAGACTCTTCAACATTTTCGAGTCGAACCATTCAGGGAAGCCCTCGATATGCTGTTCGAGCAGGCGCCGTGACTTGTAAGACGTGACGAGCGCCAGGGCGAGCCGGTCTTCGTTGTTCATGCCTTTAAAGTCATTTGTCGTGATCAAATGGAACGTGTGGTCGCTCTTGTTGTTATGGTCGATGTATTCACCGACGTAAGCGAGACGGCAAGCCGCTTCTAACAGTCCCGGTTCGAACGGTTTTGGTTTGATCGTCTTCGCCTCGATCAAGCCCATATAAATTTGACGGGCCAGATGGACGAGATGACGATGCCGGACCGGATCGACGTCGTATTGTTTCTCGAAGTGGCGGAAACTTTCTTCTTTGACATCAGCGAAACGGATCTCGTTGTTCTCTTTTAAATAGTATTCATAAAATAGCCCTTCCCGCAGACCGTTATTACTCATCGTAAACTCAGGCACTTTTAAATAGCGGGCCAGTTCATCGATTGCGGTCACGGCCGGAGCGATAATGTCCATCCGATCTTTTGACAGGCCATCGAGTCGTCCGAGTTGTTTCGTCGACATGTCGATCAGTTCATCGACGACCTCGTGAAGCCGGTCGGCACCAAGTGTATATTGATGGATGCCTTCAAGCGGGAAGTGGGACAACGACTGTTCGACGCGGACGAGGTTTCGGGCGGTCCCGCCGACACCGACGAGCGGAACACCGTGAGGAACGAGCCAATCGATGTCTTTGAACGCTTTCTTCAAGAACGCGGTCAGTTGTTTCCGCTCATCTTTCGAGAGCGTGTCGCCTGACATAAAATCGTTCGTCAACGTGACGGCACCGAACGGGAAACTATGATAAAAGACGAGCTCGCGGTCTTTGAAGTAAGTCACTTCCATTGAGCCGCCGCCGATGTCGACCGAATAGCCGTCTTCGATATAAGTCGAGTTGACGATGGCCGAGTATCCGTAATACGCCTCTTCATAGTCACTCAACAAGCGGATCTCCATCCCGGTCGCGTCAAGGACCTCGTTTAAAATCGCTTCAGAATTGCTGGCGTTGCGGATGGCTGCGGTCGCGACCGGCAACATCTCTTTGACGCCATGATGCTTGTTCAGACTGATGAAATGGTCGAGTGTCTCGATTAACGATTGGATGCCCATTTCGGACAGTTCGTTCGCATCGGTGATGTGACTCGAGAGCCGAGCGACTTCTTTCACGTTCAACCGTTCGAAATATTGGCCGTGTCGATTCACTTCAAAAATGACGTTGCGAATCGAGTTTGACCCGATATCAATGACTGCTAATTTTTTTTCCACGGTAAATCCCCCTCTGCGATACCTCTAGTGTACAACGAACACTAGACAAACTCATCTTGATTTTGTGTGAAGACGTGACGACGAGCGCCTCGATCTTCTCAAACTTGAAGCATTTAATAATATTCTGTATAATACAGACGCTGAGCAAGTAGAAATGATTACGATTTATCAAACGAGAGAAGGGTAGCTCATGACGACATCTGTCGTAAAATTAGATCATGTTTCGTATTATTATGATGGCACGGCCGCACTTCGGGACGTGTCCATCGATATCAAGCAAGGTGATTTCGTCGCCATCGTCGGCGAGAACGGGTCAGGCAAGTCGACGTTGATTCGGACGATCCTTGGTCTATTGAGCCCGCAGGCGGGAACGGTCGAACTGTTCGGTCGCCCGCAAGGCCAATTCAAGGACAAGTCCCGTATCAGTTACGTTTCCCAAAAAGCGGCGTCGTTTAACTCGGGGTTTCCGGTGACGGTCGAAGAAGTCGTCGCCATGGGCCGGTACGGACGGCTAGGCCTGTTCAAGCGATTGAACATGGAAGATAAGGCCGCCATTCAAAATGCACTCGAGACGGTCAACATGTGGCAGTATCGGAATCGCAAAATCGGAAGCCTGTCCGGTGGGCAGCAGCAGCGTGTGTTCATCGCCCGGGCCATCGTCAACCAACCCGATTTGCTCATCTTGGATGAGCCGACGGTCGGGGTCGACCAAAAGCATCTGCGGGACTTTTATGAAGTGCTCCACTTGTTGCGCGAGCAGACGTCGTGCACGTTCATCCTCGTCACGCACGATTTAAACGTCGTCACCGACCTCGTCACGAAAGTCGTCCATCTTGACCGGGGACGTATGGCCTGTAACTGTGGGTTGAAAGAGTATAGCGAACTAGGAGAACTTGCCGCCATCAAGCCGTATCCCGTCAAAGTCCTCGTTCATGAAGGTATGTCATGATTGCCGACTTGTTAACCTATAGTTTTTTACGTTATGCGTTCATAGCGGCCGTCGTCATCGGGTTTACGGCCCCGTTGATCGGTTCTTTCGTCGTCGTCAGACGGATGAGTCTGATTGCCGACGCTTTGTCACACGTGACACTCGCCGGCATCTCCTTCAGTTTGTTTCTCGGACAGTATGTCTTGTTCTTCTCTGACTTGAATCCGCTCTACCTCGGGACGCTCGTCTCGGTGCTCGCGGCGCTCGGTCTCGATTGGCTCCGCAATAAGTACGTCCATTTCCAAGAGCTGTCGATCCCGATCATGATGTCGGCGGGGATGGGGCTGAGCGCGATCTTCATTTCGTTGTCGCGAGGCTTCTCGGTCGATTTGTCGACGCTGTTGTTCGGTTCGATTTCAGCGGTCAGTCCGTCTGATATCGGTTTGATTCTAGCTGTCGCGCTCATCACGGTCATCGTCATCGTCGTGTTTTATAAACAGCTCTTGTTCTTGTCGTTCGATGAAGAACAAGCGAAAGTGTCCGGATTGCCGAGCACGTTGTTACACATGTTGTTCATGTTCGTCGTCGCGCTCGTCATCGCCGTCAGTATGCGGATCGTCGGCACGTTGCTCGTCTCAAGCTTGATCACGTTACCGGTCGCGGCCGCACTCCGGTTCACGAACAGTTTCAAACAGACGATTGTTTGGGCAATCGTGTTCGGTGAGCTTGCGACGATCGGGGGACTTGTCCTCGCCTACGAACTAGACGTCGCCCCGGGCGGTGTCATCGTCTTGCTCGCCGTCTTGATTTTGGCTGCCGTCATGTTGTTTGAGAAGATCGGCTCGTTACGGAAGAAGGAGGTACTCCATGAAACAGACTGAACAAATCGAACGGTTGCAATCGTCGTCGTTGAAAGTGACGCCGAAACGGATTGAGATGTACGCTTATTTGGCGGCCGAAGAACGCTACGTCAGTGCGAAAGACGTCCTGGATTATATGCGTTCGAAACATCCGACGATGAGCTTTGATACGGTCTACCGAAACTTGAAGTCGTTTGCGGAGGAAGGGTTGCTCGAAGCGACCGAGTTGAACGGTGAGAAAGCGTTCCGGGTCACGTGTGGCTCATCGCACCACCACCATCATTTGATCTGCCGCGGGTGCGGCAAGACGAAACTGCTCGAACTTTGCCCGATGCGTTACGTAGAGACGCTTGACCCCGATTTTGAGGTCATCGATCATAAATTTGAGATTTACGGGTATTGTAAACAATGTAAGTAAGGAGGTTGATTACTGCAACTTCCTTTTTTGTGTACATATAAGGAAGGAGTGAGTCGATGATTTATACGGCAAGCGATATCAAGCGAGCGGATGAACGGGCTTTTGCGCACGGGACGACGCCCGAAGCCTTGATGGAGCGGGCGGCGCTGGCCTTGACGAATCGTTTGGTGATTCGAGCAGAGGCGTCCGTCCTCGTCGTCTGTGGACGAGGGAATAACGGGGGCGACGGTTGGGTCATCGCCCGTGAACTGCACCGGCGTGGGTATGACGTCAGCGTCTGGGCACCACTCGGCGAGCCGAGATCGCCAGAAGCCTTGACACACGCAGCGTTAGCGAAGCAAGTGGTCCCGGTCGTAGATGATCCGAGACGGACGGACTATATCATCGACGCCTTGTTCGGAGTCGGCCTGGACGGACCGGTCACAGGGAAAGCGAGAGACGTGATCACCTGGATGTGCGACCAAGCGGCGACGGTGATCGCGGTCGATGTCCCGTCCGGTGTGCCGAGCGACGAGACGAGCCGGTTCGACGGGCACGCGATCAAAGCCGATCAGACGTTGACGTTACATGGTTACAAGCGAAGTGCGTTCTTGAATCAAACCGCACCGTTTTACGGGAAAGTCGAACGAATCGACATCGGATTGCCCGAGGCGTCGAACTGGCGCGTGTTGACGGAGACCGATTTTGATCGCGGTCTGTTATCCCGTGATCCATATGGCCATAAATCGACTTACGGTCATGGTCAGCTCGTCGGCGGGAGCCGCCACTTGATCGGGGCACCGTTTCTAGCAGCGCAGGCCGCCCTTCGGAGCGGACTCGGACTACTCGATTTGGCGGTGCCGGCTGAGGCGATGGCACTGGCCGCAACGTTACCGGAGGCGATGTTTTACGAGATCGACGCCATACCGGACGCGCGGTATGCGGCGACGGCGATCGGTCCCGGCATGGTCGAGGATGAACGGATGACAAAAGCTTGGCAAACCATCAAGAAACGGACGACGCCGATCATCATCGATGCCGGTGCGCTGACGAAGGAACACTTACAGGCGTCGGGCCCATTGACGCTCACCCCGCATCCCGGTGAACTTGCCCGGTTGACGGGACAGACGGTCGAGATGATCGAGGCAGACCGGTTCAAGGCCGCATCAGACTTTGCGAGGCAACATGGGGTTCATCTCATTCTAAAAGGGACGTACACGTTGATCGTTTCGCCAGACGGGACTGGTGCCGTCAACACGGTCGCAGCACCGGCACTCTCGAAAGGCGGGAGCGGTGACGTCCTGACCGGCATGCTGCTCGCGCTTTGGGCCCGGAGTGCGCGGATCGAGCCGGAGCAGCCCCCGAACGAACAAGCCGTCCTATGGCACGCGTTAGCCGCTAGGTCGGCGAGTGAACGGATCCATCCGGCAAGCGTTCTCGCGAGCGATGTCATCGAGGCGATCGGACGGGTATAAAAAAGAGGAATCCGGCGGCGGATTCCTCTTTTTTATAGGGTGATGATGGATTTTGTAGTCTCGAAGTTGTCGACGAGATGGAGTGCCTCGTTCCAAGACGTGATTCGTTTCACCCCGTCCGGTAACGGTCGACGATTATACGGGGCGTCGAACAAGAGCACCGGAATCAATGTCTGTTCATGGATCGAGATGGCATTCTCATAGCGGTCCTCCATGAACAAGTCGAGCGCGAGATCTTTGACGACGCCGACTTTGTCGTGACTGCCTGTCATGATCAATGAGTCGAGCGGCAGTTCGTACTGTTTGATCCAGTCCTCGGTGACGGAGCGGACGGCCTCGCTGCGCGCTGTCACGTAGTGAAGTTGGTGCGTTTTCCGAATGTGCCAGAGCACTTCGTTCACTTCAGAGTGAGGGAGTGAACGCCGATAGATGGCTTCTTCATGACCGTGTTCAATCATGAACGTCCAAAAATCATGTTGCGTCATATTCGTGTACGTATGGAGCTCGTATTCGGTCGCCTGATGATAATCGATGGCGTAACCGAGCATGTCGTTCATATAGTGAAAGCAACTTTGCGGATCCGTGACGGTTCCGTCTAAATCTATCCCAATGTGCATCTTGATTCCTCCTTGCCATAACACTCATTGTATCAAAAGCCCGCTCGGTTGCAACCGAGCGGGCGAGAGATTAGTTAGATTGGTTGGCAAGTTGTTGTTCTTCAAGCTCACGCGCGGCAAGTTTCTCGGCGACGATGGCGTCGATTTCTTTCTTCAACTCTTCGACCATCGTTGCTTCCGGTACTTTACGGATGATTTTCCCGTGACGGAAGAGCAGGCCTTCGTTACGGGCACCGGCGATGCCGATGTCCGCCTCACGTGCTTCCCCCGGTCCGTTGACCGCGCAGCCGAGGACGGCGACTTTGATGTTGACGTTAATGTTTTGGATGTACTCTTCAACTTCTTTCGCAATCGAGATCAAATCGATTTCGATGCGGCCGCATGTCGGGCAAGAGATGAGCGTCGCGGCGTTAGCGGCTAGGCCGAACGACTTGAGCACTTCTTTGGCGACTTTGATCTCTTCGACAGGGTCGTCAGACAGCGACACACGAACCGTCGAGCCGATTCCGAGTGAGAGGATCGCACCGAGTCCGGCCGCTGATTTGAGTGATCCTGAGAACAGCGGTCCTGATTCAGTGATCCCGACGTGGAGCGGGTAGTCGAACGTCTTCGCGGCGAGCGTGTACGCCTCGAGGGCAAGGTTCACGTCAGACGCTTTGAGCGAGATGATCGTGTTGTAAAAACCGAGGTCCTCTAAAATCTTGACGTGATGCATCGCACTTTCGACCATGCCTTGAGCTGTCGGATATCCGTATTTTTCGAGGAACTGCTTCTCGAGCGAACCGGCGTTGACACCGATGCGGATCGGGATGCCTTTCGCTTTAGCGGCGTTAACGACCGCTTCGACTTTCTCGCGGCGACCGATGTTACCAGGGTTGATCCGAATCTTGTCGACACCGCTTTCGATGGCTTTCAACGCCAATTTGTAGTCGAAGTGAATATCGACGACGAGCGGGATGTTGATGCGGCTCTTGATTTCAGCGAGCGCGTCGGCCGCTCGCTCATCTGGACAAGCGACGCGGACGATTTGGCAACCTGCTTCTTCCAGACGTAAAATTTCGGCGACAGTTGCTTCGACGTCGTGCGTTTTCGTCGTCGTCATCGACTGAATGACGACTTCATCAGATCCTCCGATGATGACGTTGCCGACACGAATCGGACGAGTTAATGAACGGTGTAAGATTTCTGACATATACGTAATCTCCTTCTTTTGGAAAGGTTCCAATCGATTTAGATGGTTGGTTTCTTTCTTATCATAACGAAATGTTTGTGAAAAAGCACCCGGCAAGCGCTCCTGAGATGTGCTCTTTACAAAGCCTAACGTTATCTTAACAGAGGCTTCATAATTTTCCACCGTCTCAAGACCGATATATCGGACGAATAGTAACTTGAGAAAGGTGAGGATTAGATGTGTTAACGCGATTGCAACAGCTGAGGAAAAAGCGACGTCCCGACGGCGTCAAAATTGAGCGACGTCTCCAATGGACGCTGATGCCGCTTGTCGTCATCCTGTTTTTGACGACGTTCGGTTGGTTCGCCCTGAAAGCGGAACACCTGTTGACAGCTGAAGTCGAGAAGCGCTTACTCCGAGAAGCGACAGTCATGCGCGAGACGGTCAAAACGACGTACGGGGCGTACCTATCAAATGAAAAAGGGTTGGTACGCTCGTTGAAGTCGACGTATATGCAACAGGCGTCAATTTTATCAGCGGACGGACTCGAGGCCGGTCAGTATTTGATACGAGACGAGCAAGTCGAGCAATTGACAGGAAAAAAAGCGAGCAAGCAGCTTGAAGACAAATTTAATGAAGTGACAGTGAACGAACTCGCAGTCATTGAACGAGACGATTTCTTTTTAGCAGCGGTTCCGATCCCAGAACTACAAGCTCATTACGTATTGGCTGTCACGAGACAATCGGTACTTGGGTCGATGTGGGAACTTCGACAGGCGCTTTTCGCTGTGATTGTCATAGCTATGGGAATCATTATCTATTTATTTTCTCGGATGATCCGTCGCGAAGTCAGACCGTTATCGCAGTTTGCAACGCGACTGCGTGAGGCGGTAGAGACGCGTGCTTTCAAAGAAGTAGACTTAGGAGCCAAGTCGTTCGAGATCCGTAGTTTAGAGCGTGAATACAATACGTTCATCGGTCTATGGAAAAAATCGTTGCTGACGATGGACGAGACGTCTTTGGCGTTTGAGACGAGCTTGCCGACGTTCATGCGGCAACTTGCATCAAATGAACAACAAGTTGTCGCCTTTAAAGAAGTCGCAAGTACAGTCGAACAGACGAGTCGATCGTATCAGGCGTTCACGAGCGAATCGACGCATCGCTTTACGGACATTGCGGCCCATGTCGCGGCACTCAAACAAGATATTTCGGCTGTCGACTTGAGAGCGGTAGCGCTGCAACAAACGATTTCGAGCGAAATTGCCTCGTTTGCTTCGGTCAGAGGCGTGAGCGAGCAGTTCAAAGAGAAGGCGGGCGGTATCCAAGAACGTTTACGCGACAGCGCGGAAACGTCAGAACGAGCCGACGAAGCGCTTCAGACGATTTTGTCGGTCGCGGCAGCCACGAAGATGTTGGCACTGAACGCCTCGATCGAAGCGGCTCGTGCCGGGGAACACGGAAAAGGGTTTGCTGTCGTCGCTCACGAAGTCGGTCAGCTAGCGAAAGTGACGAATGAATCTTCGATACTTGCCGTTGCGGCGATCGGACAAATCAAATCCGAACGGGAAGAAATTTTTAGCGATATGATCCGCTTCGGCGACGATATCCTTCATCTAGGTGAGACGTTGGACCGAGTTGAAGCAGGGATTGCGAAAATCGATCACGAAGTGCGCGATCAGATGCTTGAGTTCCAATCGATCACGGATCAGACGGCCGCAACGGGAAGCCAGTTGCTCCACATGGCGGAAGCGAACGAACAACTGAAAGAAATCGGCTTGGCGCTCGAGCGGAAGTTGAACGAATTGTACGAAGGGGTCGAAGTATGGACGGACGTTCAAGCAACGTTACAAGCAGCCGGGACAGACCTCGGTCATCAAAGTCGACGGCTGCAGGAAGTACTTACTGAACTTGCACCGAAGACGTGATAAAACTCGGGACAGCGCGTATTAGCGCCGTCCCGAGTTTTTTTGTTTGAGCGGAATTTGGAATAGCGGGACGGTCAAGAAGACGATCGTGACAACGAAGCCGAGCCAAAGAAATGCGGGCACGGCGTGATACAAGGCGACGAGCACGAGCGTCGGGACGAGTGTCATCGCGACCGCGTAAGGCCAAGCTTGCCGATACGGCCACGGTTTCTTCATTCGAAGTCTCGTCACGAGTTGAACGAACAAGGAGGCGACGGCGACCCACATCATATAGAAGAAGAAGATGGCGAACCCGTGTAAAAACAACCACATCGGTGCGAAAAAATCGGGTCGCAAGACGAGGTAATCTAAGACAGTCGCGACGCTTGTAAAGACGAGGCTCGCCAACATATAAGCGTGCAGCGGAGCCAGACGGAGCCGTAGCGTTTGCTTCGTAGGCAGCAGGCTATGGCGGATAAACATTGATGTCGTTTTAAGCATACATACAAAACCCCATTCTGTTATAGTACAAAAAACTAAAATCAAACTAAAATAATACAGTCAGTTAATAAAACCTTAACATTAAACGTGTTTACATCGACTAGATGATGCAGGCATAATGAGTAGGGCAACAAGAACCAATTAAACACAACCAATTCACAATCAAAAGGGGTACAAAAATCGTGGAATACAATTTGCAAGAAATGTTATTCATGTTTTTTGGAGGATTAGGGATCTTCCTATTCGGCATCAAATCGATGGGAGACGGCCTTCAAAAGTCTGCAGGAGATCGACTCCGCGACATCCTTGATAAGTATACAACGAATCCATTCCTCGGAGTACTAGCCGGGATTATCGTTACGATTCTTCTTCAAACGTCTACAGGTACGACAGTTATCACGGTCGGTCTTGTCAGTGCCGGCTTCATGACGCTCCGTCAAGCGATCGGTGTCATCATGGGTGCAAACATCGGGACAACGGTGACAGCGTTCATCATCGGAATTGATATCGGTGAGTATGCGCTCCCGATGATTGCCGTCGGTTCTGCACTGTTGTTCTTCTTTAAAAAAGAGAAGTTTCAACATATGGGTCAAATCATCTTTGGCGCCGGAGCTCTCTTCTACGGTCTTGAACTTATGGGAGACGGCATGCGTCCGCTCCGTACGAGCGAGTACTTCTTCGAACTCACACAGTCGATGAGTCAAAACCCGATCCTCGGAGTTGTCGTCGGTACGGTGTTCACGTTGATCGTTCAATCGTCGTCAGCGACGATCGGTGTTCTGCAGGAACTATACGCCGGTGGTTCAATCGACTTGAAGGCCGCTCTACCGGTCTTGTTCGGTGATAACATTGGGACGACAATCACAGCGGTTCTCGCTGCACTCGGTGCGTCAGTCGCGGCTCGTCGCGCTGCTGCGGCCCACGTCATCTTTAACTTGGTCGGGACGGCCATGTTCTTGATTATCTTACCGCTCTTTACGCAATATATTTTCTGGATTACAGACTTCCTTAACATTGAAGCGAAGATGCAAATCGCCTTTGCCCACGGTACGTTCAACGTCGCCAACACATTGATCCAGTTCTGGTTCATCGGAACGATTGCTTGGGTCGTGACGAAACTCGTACCAGGTGAAGATTCAATCGTTGATACGAAAGCGCAACACTTGGACCCAATCTTCATTCAACAGTCGCCTTCAATCGCGGTCGAGCAAGCTAAATATGAAGTCATCCGCATGGGCGATTTCGCGAAACTCGGTCTTGATGAGGCACGTTCTTATATGGAGACTGGTGACAAGAAGCACGCGGAAAAATCAGCGCACATTGAAGATGCGTTAAACTCGCTTAACTCTAAAATCACGGATTATCTTGTTCAACTCGCGGCAGTCGATTTGACAGAGCACGAATCACAACAGCATAAGACACTCATGCATGCCATCAACGACATCGAGCGAATCGGTGACCACGTTGAGAACATCATCGAGTTGATCGACTATAAGACGGCGACGCGCATCACGCTCTCGCCGGGAGCCCAAAAAGAATTGACGGAAATGTATGATCTGACACGGGCCACACTCGAGAAGTCACTCCAAACGCTCGCGAGCGGTGACATGGTCGAGGCGCGTCAAGTCATCGAGATGGAAGCGAAACTCGACATGCTCGAGCGCCAGTTCCGTAAAAATCATGTCGTTCGTTTGAACACAGGTGAATGTGACGGCCAAGCTGGTATGTTCTTCGTCGATATGCTCTCGAACCTTGAACGGATCGGTGACCATGCGATGAACATCACGGAAATCACACTCGAAGATGCGACGAACGAAGTATCGGTCTAACGTTTCGAAAAAGTTCTGCTACTTAAGTTATAAGTAGTAGGACTTTTTTGCGTACATATGACTTTTCATTGACAGTGGCGGCTGCATTCAGTATATTATTACTGTATAACAACGTGGCGGTGTAGCTCAGCTGGCTAGAGCGTACGGTTCATACCCGTGAGGTCGTGGGTTCGACTCCCTCCGCCGCTACCAATAAGGACCCTTAGCTCAGCTGGTTAGAGCAGACGGCTCATAACCGTCCGGTCGTAGGTTCAAGTCCTACAGGGTCCATCGAGGGCAGCTTTCTAATGAAAGCTGCAGGCTGTTGACGAACCAATTCGCGAAAAGCGAATTGGTTCGTCTTTTTTTATGTTCGATGACCTCGAGGCGCTCTGCCCGGCACAAGATTGAAAAAATGGTATGTATAAGATCTCTCCAGGCCAATAAACTGGCCAGCTTCTTCATGTTTTGTGCGG
>NZ_JACSMB010000011.1:0-91815 GCF_018618455.1 Exiguobacterium sp. s142
GTCCTGACGAGGAACTCGGCCTGTGCCGCCGTCGGGTGGAGCCTGTATTTGTAGCCCTTCAGCATGTCTCCGCCTCCTCTCGGCCGATGGTCGTGATGAACGTCTTCCTCATCCGATACCCGCGGCGGGGGAAGGGAAATCTGACGGAATCACGAACTTTTGTTCGTTATATTTGTCACAGGGACATTCGAAGGGTTCGCAAGCAGGCGATTCATCTCCCACGCCGGGCCGCCCTGAGACGCTTGGAGGTGGGCGAATTCTCGCTTAATTATGTTAAATATTCGTCAAAAATCTTGACCATGACTTTCGGTGTGTTTGCTAAATACACATTGATTTGTTCAGCATTCGAAGCAACTGGATCATAATGTCCCTCATCTGTCGGAAAGTCAGAGATTCCTTTGATAATGATACATTCGACGTCATTTTTCTTGCAGATATATGCGATTGCACCCGCTTCCGTATCCGCAATGGTGATTTCATGCTCCTTAAGCTCTACATAGTCCTTCCACATCACGACTGCTCGATCAGCGGTGGCGATAATAATCATCTCCGTAATCTAGTTTGTTGCTCCCTTATATAATAAACCCCGCTGAGTGCTCAGCGGGGTTTTGTTTAGCGTCGGAACGCACCTTCAACGTCTTCAGTCGGAACGACGTTAATAAAGACGTGTGAATCGGCATCTTTGCAGATACGTGTGATCTCACGCACTTCGTGGCGTTGAGCGACCATCATGAGTGTCGCTTTCTCGACTTTCGAGTACGTACCGATCGCCGGCATGAGTGTGATGCCGCGGAACACGTGTTGGTGCAACTCTTGCGTCACTTCGTCCGGATGATTCGTGACGATGAAGAGCGTCTGCCGCTGCGTATTCGTGTAAATCTCATCGATGACTTTCGACGTCACGTACAAGAAGACGATCGTATACAGCGCCGTCGGCCATCCGAACAAAGCACCGGCCCCAAGCGCGATCATCATGTTCATGAGGAACAAGTAGACGCCGACCGAGTTGTTCGTGAACTTCGCTAGGATGAGGGCGACGATATCAAACCCTCCGGTCGAGGCACCGAACCGAATCGTGATGCCTGACCCGATGGCGAGCAATACCCCGCCGAATACGGCGTTCAACAGCGGATCGTCCGAGAGGAGAGGTGTTTGCGGAAGCACGCGAATGAACAAGGTGACCGAGGCGACGCTGATCAACGTATGGATCATCATGTTCTTTCCGAGCATAAAATAACTGACGATCAAGAGCGGTACGTTCAAGATGAAGAACCAAATGCCTTCACCGAGCTCAAACGGCGTACCGGCAAATAAGGTCGTGAAAATTTGGGCCAAGCCCGTAAACCCAGTCGAGTAAACCCCCGCCGGGATTAAGAATAATGTCATGGATAATGCAACGAACACTCCCCCGATGATCGAAACGATCCCGATGCGCGCGTGTTCTTTAACGGATTCCGTCAAGTTCTGTCTCCCCTTTCAAAATTAGCTAAGCATCAAGATAACATACATTCAAAGCCATGCCTACAACAAAAATACTGCGATGTGCCCACCTGTATCACAAAAAAACAAGCCGGCCGAAGCCGACTTGTTGACCTGATACGTTTGGTCACGCTTTCACTGTCTCGATTGTCACTGAATCATTCGCTGGAACCGTTACCGCGTTTCCGTACACACGAATCGTAACGTCCGTTCCATTTGTCTGTTTGATCGTCACTTGTTCACGCGTCGATGTGACCGTCAAGTGATGGCCGCGCCAGAGCACGTTGAACGAGTAACCGTCCCAATCTTTCGGGATCATCGGGCTGAACGTGAGTTCGGTCTCGAGGGCGCGCATTCCTGCGAAGCCGTGGACGATTGCCATCCACGAACCGACCATCGATGTGATGTGAAGACCGTCTTCTGTATCGTTGTTGTAGTTATCAAGGTCGAGTCGGGCTGAGCGTTGGTACAGCTCGACCGCTTTGTCTTCATAACCGACTTCAGCTGCCACGATCGAGTAGACACAAGGCGACAAGCTCGACTCATGCACCGTGCGCGGCTCATAGAAGTCGAAGTTCGCACGTTTTTGCTCGAGCGTGAAGCGGTCGCTGAACGTGTACAGGCCTTGGAGCACGTCCGCCTGCTTGATAAAGTTCGAGCGGAGGATGCGGTCCCACGACCAATTTTGGTTAAGTGGCAAGTGTTTCGGATCGAGGTCTTTCACTAAGATCTGTTCTTTATCCATGAACCCGTCTTGCTGCATGAACACGTCCGGGACGAGGTCGTCTTTCGGATAGTACATCTTCGTTTGGATATCGGCCCACTTCGCGAGTTCCGCATCCGTCAAGTTGAGCGTTGCTGTCAACTCGTCGAGTCGTGCCGGTTCTGCTTCTTTCAAGTAGTTGTACACTTCTTGCGTGTACTCGAGCGTCCAAGCGGCGATCAAGTTCGTGTACCAGTTGTTGTTGACGTTGTTGTCGTATTCGTTCGGACCTGTGACGCCTAGGATCATGTACACGTCTTTGTGTGGTACAAAGTTGACGCGGCTAGCCCAGTAACGCGAGATCTCGACCAATACTTCAAGTCCGTATTGACCTAGGTACGACTTGTCGCCCGTGAAGTTCGTGTAGTTAAAGATCGCATGGGCGATCGCACCGTTACGGTGAATCTCTTCATGGGTGATCTCCCACTCGTTGTGGCACTCTTCCCCGTTCATCGTCACCATCGGATACAAGGCGCCCTTCATCCCGACGTTTTTGACCGAGTTCTCTTTCGCTTGCGGCAATTGATTATGACGATATTTGAGCAAGTTCCACGACACTTCCGGCTTCGTCGTCGCCAAGTAGAAGTGGAGGCAATACGCTTCCGTGTCCCAATACGTGGCGCCACCGTACTTCTCGCCCGTGAACCCTTTCGGTCCGATGTTGAGACGTGAGTCTTCACCCGTATACGTTTGATACATGTTGAAGATGTTGAAACGGATGCCTTGTTGCGCTTCCGCGTCGCCGTCGATGCGGACGTCCGCGTTTTCCCAACGGGCGAGCCAAGCTTCCGTCTGTTCCGCCAAGAGCGTCTCGAACCCTTTCTCGAACGCGGCTTCGACGCGCTGCATGCCGACTCCTTGCAAATTGTCAATTTCATGGTCGCGGTTCGTGACGACCGAGACGTACTTGTACGCCGTTGCCGTCTCACCCGCTGCCGCTTTGACCGTGAAACGGTTAGCGACGTAGAGGTCGGTCGCATCGAGCACTTCACAGCGTGCGTCTTCGACGTCGGCGATCATCGACGCCGTGACGTGCCAATCAAGTTTCTTCGTTTTTGTCGTGACGAAACCGAACCGTTCTTCGACGCCGTGTTCGACCGGCAACCAGAATTTCTCATCGTAGTTCGAGTCTTCGTTGACGACGTCCCCGTCTAGATAAGGAGTGAATTCGATTTCCGCTTCATAGTTCACAGGCGTGACGTTGTAGCGAATCGCCAAAATCTCTTTGTCGACGATCGAGAAGAAGCGGACGACTTCGACGTTCGTCTCCTCGGATCCGTTCACGAGCGTGAACGTCCGCGTGAGGACACCGCGCTGCATATCGAGTTCGCGTGTGAAGCCTTTGACTTCCCACTTCGCCAAGTCGACAGGCGTCCCGTTGATAGCGACACGCAGGCCGGCCACGTTCGTCGCGTTCAATACTTTGGCGAAGTATTCCGGATATCCGTTCTTCCACCAACCGACACGCGTCTTGTCGGGATAGTAGACGCCCGCCACGTAAAATCCTTGGTGCGTATCGTTTGAATAATCTTCTTCAAAGTTCCCGCGCATCCCCATGTGCCCGTTACCGAGCGAGGTGATCGATTCTGCGAGACGGTTCTCGTTCGAGTGAAGCCCTTCTTCCGTTACTTTCCATTCGTCGACTGCAAACAATCGTTTCATCTGTCTGCCACTCCTTTTTCTCTACAAGGCTACTTGTCAGTAGACAACCGAATCGTGCAACCGCTTGTCTATGAAAGCGCTGTATTTTTAATCTCACCTCTCATTTTACACGACTACACCGAGAATGCAATCGTTTGCATAAAAGTTTTTCATTCTTTTTTTTGTCACTTTTGGAACGAAAAAAAACCTACTCTGGCTCAATGAGCCAAAGTAGGTATGTCTATATCACACGTCTGAATCGCGACCGAAGGCGGCGTTCGCTTCATGACCTTCAAAGGCCGGGTTGTCGCCATCGTTGAATCCGGTATCGGGCTCATCGAGAATGAGGGCATACCCACCGTCCATAATGTCCCCGTACGCTTTGTTAACGTCGTCATCAGCCAAACCGAGATCGAGGAGCGCCCGTTTCACTTCCTGCTCTCCTTCGGCGACGCCCGCGAATTTCTGCATCCAAGAAGCGCTCGCTTCCTCGACTTTCGCGTCAGTGTTCCGTTTGACGAGCGACACGTTATCCTCGTCTCTCGCGACGACGTAAAGGTCTTTCTCGTCGTACCCGTCTTGGCTCAGTTGATCAATTTTTGAGACGAGTGCCGCCTCGTCTTTGTACGTATCAACAAATCGTTTGTTACTCATCATTTATCATCCTTTCTAGATGTTGGATTGTCCTCGATCGTGATCTTGCCTTGTCCCACTTGCCTAATATCGATCTCTTCTTTACGGAGCGTCTCGGTGACCGTCTTCGTATCTTCATCCACTTGCTTGCGGACGATGATCTCTTCGACGACGACCGGACGCTTGACGATGAAGGCGCGCTCTTCGATGACTTGGATACGTAATTGGTCCCCTTCGTCAATCGTCCGGATGCCGGGTTTGTCAAAGTCGTAGTCTTCAATCACATCTTCAGAACCAGCATGGCGCTCTACATGTAAGTGTTCCCTCCGAACCGGTACTTCAATCGTCTGTTCGGTCTCGGTTACATGCTTGTCGATGACGAGTTCACCTGTCTGCACCGTTTCTTTTTCAACCGCGAGTCGCTCCTCGTGCAGTTCAAGCGTCTGTTCTTCGTGCTCCTTAGAAGAGGCGCGCGGCGATCGTTTAATGTCCGCCATCTCCTCGTTTTGATCCGCATCGACATAAAGGAACAACCGCCCTCGCTCGACTTCACCCACGAATCGTTCTCGCTGCTCGCGCGTCAACCGCATACTGCCGAGCCAGCGCTCGATTGGGCGTTCGCTTGACGTGACGAGAGACGCCACCGTATCCGGCTCATCCGCGACGAGTACGTATAGTTTTGAATGGCGTCGGATGGCGTCAGCCGTTTCAGTCCGTTTGACGAAGACGAACATGTCTTCTTCTTTATATCCTTCTTGCTTCAAATCGACCGTCCGCTTGAGCAACACCTCGGGCTGGTCAAATACTTCAGAGATGATGGCATGTTTCATAACATTCGTTCCTCCTGTAAGATGAATTGGCGAAAAAAAGGATGGTCCCTCAGAGAGAGCCATCCTTGTCGAGGTGCTTGGTCATCTAATTAGATCCGGTCGCGCTCATCACGGCGCTTATGGTCAGCGTCATGTTTCTGATGGCTGTTTTCGCCTTCGATATGGGCTTCTTCTTTACGAAGCGTCTCGCGTACCGTCTCTGTATCTTTCACTTTGTCTGTGCCGACGATAATTTCTTCGGCCACGACGTCTTTCTTCGTTACATCGACGCGCTCTTCTGTGACTGGCACACGAATCTCGTCGCGATCTGTCGTCGCATCGAACGAATGGCCCGTCGCTTCACGGTCCCCGTCGACTTGACGTCGTTCGACGTGTACTTCGTCACGCTCGACTTCGACGTCGACCCGCTCTTCATGCTCGACGACTTCTTTTTCGACTCGGACTTCACCTGTCTGAACGCGTTCTTTATTGATTTGGAGGCGCTCTTCGTGAAGCTCAAGCTTTTGCTCGTCCGTCAAGTCGGTACGGTTACGAATGTCCTCGTCCATGTCATGGTGACGCGTCGAATCATGATTCGTTCCCGTGGCGTCAAGCCCAGTGCCAGCTGCGCCGACACCCGTTCCTGCCGCTGTTAGCGGGTCACGTGCCGTCATGTTTCCAGCCTCGTTCCCTTCAGAACCATAGCCCGCTGACGTGCGACCGCCTTCGAACGTGTCGTTGCGACCGTTGTCCAAGACGCCGTCGTCTGTATCTAATAACAAGACGAAGCCGCCTTTTTCGATATCTTGATGGTGGCGTGCCGTCTCCTCTTCTGAGAAGCCGAGTTTATCAAACGTGTGGCGCACTTCATCGCCGCCGTCTGCGACTCCGAAGAAGCGATCGAGCCACGATGCTTTCGTTTCTTTTACTTCTGCATCCGTTTCGCCGCGAACCATCGAAAGGTTCGATTTATCTTTTACAACAACGTACAGGTCGTCCTCGCTGTGTCCCGCCGCGCGAAGTTCATCAATTTTCGAAACAAGCTCTGATTCTTGATAGTAAGTCCCTACGTAACGTTTGTTATCCATGATTGTATCTCCCTTTCAAATTCTATATTTTTTTGGTTATTGGCCGGGCTGCTCTATTGTGATTTGCTATTCTGCCGGTAGTATAAGTGTTCCCTCGCGCTTTGTTTTCAACCGCTTCTCGCACAACTGTAATCTGTTTGTAACGCCAGGACTTTTGTCGGATTGAACGTTCTTCCTTTATATGCATCAGAATCCGCACAAAAAAACCTTCCGCACGAAAACGGAAGGTTTCAACTCATTCAGCCGCATGACTATTCTTTTTTTGACCACACGACTGGCGGACGACTAAATAGTGCGGGACGATGACACGTTTCCCGTACGGTGGTGCACTATCGCCGATTTGTTCGATCAGGCAGTTCGTCGCCTCGAAACCGAGACCGAAGATGTTGATCTCGACTGACGTGAGCGGCGGATTCGAATGTTCGGCGATATAGACGTTATTGAAACTGACGACAGCGACGTCTTCAGGGATTTTTAGACCCATCTCACTGAGCGTGCTGATGACACCGAGCGCCATCATATCATCACTGACGACGACAGCCGTCGGTGGCTCATCGACGTGAAGCAACTCCCGGACCGCTTTAGCGCCGCCTTTCGTCATGAACTCGGCACGAGCGATGTAGTCTTCCCGTACCGGGATCCCGGCTTCCATAAGCGCCGTCGCGTACCCGTTGCGACGGTCTTGAGTGACGGCCAATTTATCCGATCCGCCAATGAAGGCGATGCGGCGGTGACCGAGGTTGTACAAGTGCTTCGTCACTTCACGGCCAGCCAAGTAGTTGTCCGTATCGACGTACGTGATCGACGAGGCGTCCCCGAACGGCTTCCCGACGACGACGAACGGGAACTTCGTCTGGCGCAAATATTGGACGACTTTATCGTCTTCGCGTGAATACAGGACGATGACACCGTCGACCCGGCGACCTTGAACCATCTCGATGACACCCGACAGCACTTCTTCTTCGGTCACACCGGTCGTCATGTACAACGAATAACCGTTTTGATGGGCTTTCGTACTGATTCCGCGCAACACTTCCGGGAAGAACGGATTTTGGAGTATTTTCGTCGCCGCGCTCGGCATGACAAGACCAATCGATTGTGTCGAGCGGTTGGCGAGACTTCTTGCATGGATGTTCGGATGGTACCCGAGTTCTTCCATCGAACTACGAACACGTTCTTTCGTTTTCTGGCTAATTCGCGGACTGTTGGCGATGACGCGTGACACTGTCGACGGTGCGACGTTGGCGTGTTTGGCGACATCTTTGATCGTGATTTGCATGGTGCTCCCCCTTGCTTCCGTTAATTCATTGTTCCCTGCGACAGGGTATTCAGCTCACGCTCTTGCGGCGCTTCCACATGACCAGACCCGTCAAGAACAGCGGAATCGCGACGACGAGCAGACCAATCGTCCACATGTTCACTTCCGATTCTTCGACGACATAGGCGTTGGCGCTTTCGCCAGCGAGCTTGATAGTGAACGTGCCACGTTTTTCCGTGACAAGTTGTGAGAACAAGAGACCGCGGAGCCGTTGATCTTCACCGACTTCGCTTACCTCGAATTCAATCTCTGTATCCTCATCGTTCATATTGATGGCGTACAAGGCGACCTCATCGCCGTCGCGACGCTCGAACACGGCCATGCCGTCTTTCGAGGCAATCATTCGTTGCTCTCCAGTGGCGAAGACGGGATAGTCTTCCCGCATCCGGTTCATCGTCGCGACGTATTCGTGTAACTCTTCATTCCCTGGGAAATCCGTCATCACCCGGTTGGCCGGATCGGCCCCACCGGTTTGCGCGTTTTCTGTCCCTTGGAATAAAATCGGCATACCAGGCGACGCATAGAGCGTGAACAGCGCTAGGCGAAGTCGCCGTTCTGCCGACTCGGCTCCACCAAGTCCAGCGACGTGCATGAACCGCTCGACATCATGGTTGTCCAGGAACGTCGCCATTTGGTTCGGATCGTTGAAAAACGTCTCGGCGTAGCTTGCCGCCACGTCGATCTCGTCGACGTTGGCGTTCTTTTGCGTCATCGTCTTCGAGACGCGATCATAGAACGTAAAGTTTGTGACGCTGTTAAATCCTAAATTGTCGTACTCGGCGACGTATTGTGGATTCGGGTCGAACACTTCGGCCAACAAGTAAAAGTCAGGATCGACCGCCCGCACCGCTTCGACAAAATCTTTCCAAAACGGTTTGTCGACGTGGCGGACCGTATCGAGTCGATAGCCATCGATGCCGGTCTCTTCAATCCAATAAGTAGCGGCGTCGATCAAATAGTCTTTCACTTCCGGGTCTTCCGTTTTAAAGTCCGGCAAGTCGAACAACCAGTGCGTCTCGACCTGCTCTTGGTCTTGCCAAAGCACGATCGGCAACTCGTCATGGAACCAGTCCGGTCGTTCCTCGACCCACGGATGTTTCGGACCGACATGGTTGACGACGAAGTCAAGAATGACTTTCATATCGCGCTTATGCGCCTCATCGACGAGTTCTTGCAAATCTTCTTTCGTCCCAAACTGGGGATCGATGTCATAAAAATCTTTGATCCAGTAGCCGTGGTAACCGTTCGGCATGTTCTGAAACACCGGCGTCAACCAAATCGACGTAAATCCGAGCGATTCGATGTAGTCGAGCTTCTCGATCACACCTTGAATGTCGCCTCCGTGAAACGCTTTTGGATCATCCTTGTCGACTTGGTCGTTGTTGTCAGGATTCCCGTCAACGAACCGGTCGACCATAATAAAGTACATGCGTTCTTGTTCCCATGTTGCTGCTTCTTTCGCTCCGACGATTGTAGGAAACAAAAGAAGCGACAGGAGAACGAGCACGACGCCTCGCCTCATATCGCTTCCCCCTTTTTTGAGTATTAACCTTTCGTACCACCCGCAGTGAGACCGGAGACGAAGTAACGTTGGAATATGAAGAACAAGAGGACGATCGGGAGGGCCGAAAGGACGGCTCCTGCCGCGAACAACGTAAAGTTGTTGTCGAATTGTCGCGAGATCATATTGTAAAGTCCAACCGCTAGCGTCTGCTTCTCAGGTGTACGCAGGACGAGCGATGCCAAGATAAAGTCGTTGAACGGGCCCATAAAGTTGAACAAGGCGATCGTTGCGACAATTGGCTTCGCGAGCGGCAAAATGATTTGCCAGAAAATACGAAGGTGACCGGCACCATCCATCCGAGCAGCCTCATCGAGCTCTTTCGGAATCGTATCGAAGTAACCTTTCGCCAGGTACGTGTTCATCGGAATCGCCCCACCGGCGTACAGCAAGATCAGCGCTGTATGCGTATCAAGAAGGCCGAGCATGTTGAGTAACACAAAAATCGCGATGATGGCAACGAATTGCGGGACCATCTGCAAGACAAGGAACAAGATGAGCGAGTTCTTCCGTCCGACGAAACGGTAACGCGAGAACACATAACCAGTAATCGTAACTAAAATTACAGCGAGCGCCATCGTGATGAAAGCGATCTTCAACGTATTCACATACCATAAACTATAATCCGAAATTGTTAGATCAAACAAGTTTTTGTAGTGAATGAGCGTCGGGTTTGATGGGATGATCGTCGATGTGATCGTACGACCCGGGTTAAATGACGTTCCCATTACCCACAGCATCGGATAGAGAATAATGATCGACGCAAGCGTCAAGATGACATAAGAGAACGCCAAATTGATTCGTTTTTGTTTTTTCATATCAGACCATATCCTCGTCTTTGAAAGATTTTGTCCGACGGAACTGGATGACGGCTAGTGTCATGATGAAGAATGACAAGATGAGCGTGATCGCAGCCGCAAGTCCGTATTGCGGGTTAGCCCCGAGCGACAATTTGTAAATCCATGAAATCAAGATGTCGGTACCACCGGCAGTTTGTCCTGGGACAGCCGGCCCACCACCGTTGAAGAGATAGATGATGTTAAAGTTGTTAAAGTTGAACGTGAACTGCGTGATGAGAATCGGTGCTGTTGCGAACAAGAGCATCGGCAACGTGATTAAACGGAACTTATCAAAGATGTTCGCGCCGTCAATCGTCGCAGCTTCATACAAGTCACCCGGGATCGACTGCAAGACACCGGTCATGAGCGTCATGATGAACGGGAAACCGAGCCACCATTGAATCAAGATGAGCGCACTACGTGTCGCTGTCGGGTCGGTCATCCAGCTAATCGGATCGAGACCGAAGGCCGGCAGGATTGTCGTATTGAACACACCGAACGACTCGTTGAACATCGAGCGGAAAATCAAGATCGTGATGAACGCTGGTACGGCCCATGACAAGATCAAGATTGAACGGAACAAGCGACGGAACCGAAGTCCTTCTTGGTTCAACAGAACGGCAAGGAAAATCCCGATCGCGATGACACCGACCGTTGAAGCGACCGTCCAGACGAGCGTCCAACCGAGAACGCCGACGAACGTGTCGCGCCAAATGTCGATTTCAAAGATGCGCGTAAAGTTTTCGAACCCGATCCACTCGACGAGTTTTGCCGGTGGCGCGTTGTTGTAACGATAGTTCGTGAACGCGATCAAGAACGTAAAGATCAGCGGCAACACGACTGTGAAGACGAGCAAGATGAGCGACGGGATCAACATCAAGTATGGGAATCCATGATCGCGCAAGTTGCGAAGTTGCACTTGGAACGTTGGCACGTTTAGGTGCTGATCACGAATGCGACCGACTCGGTAAGCGTCACGAATGTTCCAAATGTAGAACGCGATACCGAAGAACAGTAAGATTATTGCGACAATACCTTCTACCATCAAGAAGATGGAGTGGTCGTTACGAGGTCCTGCTACTTCGCCAAGCGTGATCAATCCCCAAAGGCCACCACGGTCACCAGGTCCGGCGCCCGCCCCTTTGAAAAACAGATCGTAGTTTACTGCAAAATAAGACATGATGACGATAAAGAACGCGATCGCCTTCGCACGTTGGTTGTTATAGAACTGCCCCGCTCCCGGAATGATCGAGAGTAATGCGGCGTTCCGAGCATGATTGGTCGGTTTGTCCGGTCGTTGTTCCGGTGTTTTTGGGTTCGGAATTGAAGCCATCCTCAATTTCTCCTTTCAATTTGAGCAAATCAATCGAGCAAGCGTTTGCTCAATTTCAGAAAATGAGGGGGAACGCCATTTGGCGTACCCCGTCATTTCACATCCTTATTGGTTGTTTGCTTGGATTTGTTGCTCGATGACTTTAACAGCATCGTCAGCTGATTTTTGTGCATCTTGCTTGCCAGTCGCTACGAGCTGAAGCGCTTGTGCCATTGGCTCCCAAACTTGTCCCATTTCAGGAATGTTAGGCATTGGGATTGCATTTGTCGCTTGATCGAATACCGCTTTCGCAACTTCGTTCGCCGTGATTGTCTCATTCGACTCGAGTGCTGCTACCGGTGGGATCTCGTTGTATGCTTCAAACATTTTCAATGCGTTCTCTTCGTTTGTAAGTTCTGCGAGGAACATTTCAGCCCACTCTTGGTTCTCAGTGTAAGCAGAGAGTGCATATGTTTTCACACCCATGAACGTCTTGATTGGCTCACCGTTCGGAAGTGTCGGCATCGCCGCCGCTCCGAGGTTGATGCCAGCATCTTCGTAACCAGCAACAGCCCAAGGTCCGTTCATAACTGTGTGTGCTTTCTTCTCAGTGAAGAGTTGGTCCATCGCTTGGCCGCCAGGCTCGCCGATCAATCCTTTAGGGAAGAGGCCTTCTTGGTACCATTTGCCGATGTAGTCGAATCCTTCGACTGCGCCTTCGTTGTTCAAGCCGATGTCGGTTGGGTCGAGCGCGCCGCCGTCTTCTTTGAAGACGTAACCGCCGAAACCTGCAATTACACCGTGAGCGAAGTAGAAGTTATCCCAAAGACCGAGGAAACCGTACTCGCCTTTGTCTTTAAGATCTGTAGACAACTTGTAAAGGTCGTCCATTGAAGCAGGAGCTTCTGAAACCAAATCCTTGTTGTACATGAGGACTGGTGTTTCAACTGATTTAGGATAGCCGTAAGCTTGTCCGTCGAACATGACAGCCGATTTCGAAGCATCTGTGAACGCTTCGAGCGCGCCTTCGTCAGCGAGCGGTGCCAAGTGACCTTGGTCAGCGATCGTGCCGATTTGGTCATGCGGGACGAGAACGATATCTGGACCTTTATCAGCTGGGCCGTCAAGCGCCAACTTGTCTTTTTGGTCCGTCATTTGAACTTCGACGACTTCTACTGCGACGCCGTGTTCTTCTTCAAACGCTTTCGCAACTTCTTTAGTCGTTTCCGACTTTTCAATATCTTCCCAAATTACGATTTTTTCTGGCTTGTTCTCGCTAGTAGAACCGCCTTCGTTAGTAGAACCGTTATCCGTACCGCCACCACATGCAGCAAGTGCACCGAATGCTAATACTGCCGTTGAAAGTCCTGCTACCATTTTTTTCATCTTCATGATGAAAAACCTCCCCAAGGAAATTAGTATGGTCAGATTTGCGCACACGTACTGAACGACTGATTTTAATCAACTCCGCTACGAAATCAGCCGTTCAGTGAAAACGTTTGCATCCTCACCTCAATTTTTATTATACAGTTGTGTAAGCGTTTTACAAGACTTTTTTTTTCGATTTTTTCTCGTAGGTATCCCATTTATCTCTTTTTCAACTTTTATGTGTTCAATTGTTCAATAATTGTCGTGAACAGTGATTGACAAAATGTAAACGCTTTATTACCCTTTGCTTGAGCAAACGTTTTCGCAACTGTCATTTCTTTTCGGAATAGACAGTGTAAAATGGTTACAACTCCAATCGAGAAAGGAACGATTTCACTTGATCAAAGAAGCTATTTATCATCGCGCCATGTCCCCTTTCGTTTATAAGTACGACCGGGAAACGATTCATATTCGGTTTCATACGAAAAGAAATGATATCCAATCTGTTGACTTAATTTGGAACGACCCATACGACTGGCATTCAGAAGACCCGGCGATGTGGAACTTTGACCCGGACAAGCCGAGCTACTGGCGCACGTTCGAGACACCAATGGAACAAATCGGCCACGACGACCAGTACGACTACTGGTTCATCGCGATCAAGCCGCCGTTCCGTCGCCTCCGTTACGGGTTCCGGCTCCATGACGGCAACGAGACGGCCGTCTATACGGAAAAAGGCTGGTTCGAAGATAAACCGCTCGACGATACGGGTTATTACTTCTGTGTCCCGTTCATCAACCCGATCGACATTTTCCACGCCCCGTCATGGGTCAAGGACACGGTCTGGTATCAAATCTTCCCTGACCGGTTCGCGAACGGAGACGCGTCACTCAATCCTGAAGGGACGCTCGCCTGGAACAGCACTGAGCCAACGATCACAAACTTCTTCGGTGGCGACTTCCAAGGCATCATCGATCATATGGACCACATCGTCGAACTCGGGATCACCGGCATTTACTTCTGCCCGATCTTCAAAGCGACGACGAACCATAAATACGACACGCTCGATTATATGGAAATCGACCCGCAGTTCGGGACGAAAGAGCAGTTCAAACAATTGGTCGACTTGCTTCATGAGAACGGGATCAAAGTCATGCTCGATGCGGTGTTCAATCACGTCGGCTACAACCATCCTTGGTTCTTAGACGTCGTCGAGAACGGGCCTCATTCCGAGTATCGCGACTGGTTCTATCTCCGCGACTTCCCGATCGAGACGGCACCGAAGCCGAACTACGATACGTTCGCTTTCGAGAAGAACATGCCGAAGATCAACACCGAACACCCGGCGTTGAAAGCTTATCTATTAGATGTGGCCCGTTATTGGGTCGAAGAGTTCGGCATCGATGGTTGGCGCTTAGACGTCGCGAACGAGGTCGACCACGCGTTCTGGCGTGACTTCCGTCGCACTGTAAAAGAAGCGAACCCCGAAGCGTACATCCTCGGTGAGATTTGGCACGATGCCCAACCGTGGCTTCAAGGCGACCAGTTCGATGCGGTCATGAACTATCCGTTCACGAACGCGAGCTTAAACTACTTCGCGCTCGATCGGACGACGGCGTCACAGTTCCGGGACGAGTTGACGCGTGTCGAGATGATGAACACGATGAACGTGAACGAAGTGACGTTCAACTTGATCGACTCTCATGACACCCCCCGGGCCCTCACTCGGGCAAAAGGGCATAAAGGGAAGTTCAAACTCCTCATGACTTCGATGCTCACGTATACGGGTAGCCCATGTATTTACTATGGTGATGAGATCGGGCTCGAAGGCGAGCAAGATCCGGGCTGCCGTCGCTGCATGCCGTGGGACGAGGCCGAGGAAGACCGTGACTTGTTCCGCTTCGTCCAGAAGTTGATCCAGCTCCGCAAAGATCATCCGGTGCTCGCGAACGGCGGATCGTACCGGTTCAACCTCGTCGATGATGAAGACAACGCCCTCATCGTCGAACGGAGCTCGAAAGACGAGACGTATTTGATTTACTTCAATAACTCAGATACGGTGTCTACGCTCAACCCGCTCTGGCATACAGGTGGTGCCCACGATTTACTGAACGACCGGGACGTAGACTCGCTCGAACTTGAACTCGCACCGTATAGCGTTTCCATTTTGAAACTGAAATGACGACGTTTGACCACCCATTTGCTTGGGTGGTTATTTTTGTTGGAAATAATTTAGTGAACCCCCTTTCTTTTTCATTTCAAAAGGAGTAACATGACCATTGTAATTTTTAAAAGATAAATATTTCATATAAAGAATTTTTAAACAAAAGGGGAACATTTATGCCAACCAAAGACACCGAACAGCTCAGTCTATTTAAAATCTCGTGGCCGATCTTCATCGAGCTCGCGCTCCACATGGGGACCGGGATCATCGCCACGCTCATGCTCGCCCAGTATTCCGATGCCGCCGCTTCGGCGGTCGGCGTCGCCAACCAATTGTTGAACGTCTTCTTGATCGTCTTTAGCGTCACCTCGGTCGGTGCGACGATCTTGATCGGCCAGGCAATCGGTGCCGGTCGGATGAAGAAGAGCCGGGACTTTGCCCGCTCTGCCGTCAGCTTGAACATGTGGCTCGGCGTCGTCATGGTCGTCGTCGTCTTCTTGTTCGGCGAGACGTTCCTTCGCTTGTTCGGTCTGTCGGATGAGCTGTTCGACTACGGCTTGTTGTTCTTGCAGATCGTCGGCTTATCGCTCTTCACCGAAGCGCTCATCATGGCGCTCAGCGCGGTGTTACGCAGCCACGGCATGACGAAACACGCCATGCTCGCGACGCTTTTGATCGATGTCATCACGGCAGTAGGCGCCATGCTCGCCGTGACAGGCTGGTTCGGTCTCCCGGTGACGGGTGTCGCCGGTGTCGCCTGGGCCATCGTCATCGCTCGTTTGTCGGCCATGGTGCTGTTGTTTTGGATCGTCAAACGCCGCCTCATGATGAGGTTCCCGCTCAAAGAGTTGATCCGTCCAAAACGCGATGATATTCAAGCACTCTTACAAATCGGTGTTCCTTCGGCAGGAGAGAACTTGTCGTACCAGTTTTCACAAATTGTCATCACCGGCTTCATCGCGACGATGGGTGACGCCTCGCTCGCCGCTCGCGTTTACGTAATGAACTTATCGATGCTCGCATTTTTGTTCACGGTCGCCATCGCCCAAGGGACACAGCTATTGATTGCCCGCGACGTCGGCGGGAAGCGGTTCAAGGAGGCGTATACTCGGGCAGTCCGGACGTTGAAGATCGCCATGTTCTCTTCGCTCGTCGCCTCACTCGGCCTCGCCGTGTTCGGGAAATCCTTGCTCGGCTTGTTCACGTCGAACCCGGACATCATCGCCGTCGGTATCCCGATCCTATGGGCGACGCTCATTCTTGAGCCGGGTCGCGCCATGAACATCGTTCTGATGGGGTCACTCAAGTCGGTCGGAGACGTCCGCTTCCCGGTCATGATTGGGATCGCCTCGATGTGGGGCGTCGCCGTCGTCTTCAGTTACTTGTTCGGGATTCATTTCGGACTCGGTGTGCTCGGGATTTGGCTTGCGTTCTCGCTCGACGAGTGGTTCCGCGGCTTCTTCGCTTTCCGACGGTGGAAGTACGGCAAGTGGCAACAAAAAGGCTTCCAGTTCGAAGCCAAACCATCCTCTTGAACGAATAAGGGAAGCGGTCAACACGACCGCTTCCCTTATTTTTTACTTAAAAATGCTTGCATCGCCCGTTGATGAACCTCGGTCTTGCCGCATTCCCGTTGCCAGTGGATCTCTTGCGCGAGCCCGTCTTCAAACGATGACTCGCGAAGGAGTGCCTTCATCCCTTGTACGGCCGTCGGTGATTTTGCCGCGAGCGTCTCGGCGTAGGCCGTGAGACGGGCAAGATACGCCTCATCCTCGATGAGTTCAGTGACGAGACCGAACGCCTCAGCCCTTTCGGCGTCGATCGTGCTGCCGCTCCACATCCAATCGAGCGCGACGTCTTGGCGCATCAAACGACGCAAATGATATGGCCCACCGGCGTCGGCGACGAGGCCGATCTTGATGAACGCTGAGCTGAACTTCGTCGAACGGGCGACGAGGCGAACGTCGGCCGCAAGCGCCAGACTGAGTCCTGCCCCAGCGACGACACCGTGGATGCCGGCAATGATTGGCTTCTCGCAATCCGAGAGTGCCCGGACGAGCGGATGGTAGACGTCCTCTAAATACGTGCCATAATCGGCGTCACTCTCGATCGTCAAGTCTTGACCGGACGAGAAGGCGCGCCCTTCCCCGATCAGCACGATGACCCGGACCGATTCGTCGGCTTCAAGTTGTCCGAGCGCCTGTCTCGCTTCGCGTAACAACGTCTCGTTCAGCGCGTTCAATTTTTCCGGACGGTTCCATTTGAGCCAGCCTACCCCGTTGTGCCGTTCCACTTGAATTGTTTCCATGAAATAATCCCCCTTTAAAAAAAAAATGAATCACTGTTCATTTCTCTATCGGTCATTCTGTTTCCTTCCTGACACCAAAACTTTTCAAGTTCGATTGCCCGACGCTACCACTATTTGCTATTCTTAGAGGAGTCGTTCAACGAAAGGGTGGGACTGGTGCAACTGACGAATGCCGCAAGACAATTAAAACAACGGAACATCCCGTTCACTTATCATTCTTATGTAGTGGATGAGTCCGATGTCTCCGCAAAACATGTCTCCGCATCACTCGATAAGCCGCTCGACCAACTGTATAAGACGATTTGCCTCGAGAACGAGCAACGGAAGTACGCCTTCTTCCTCATCTCAGGAAATTTAGATATTGATTTAAAGGCAGCCGCTAAAGCGTGGGGGGCGAAGAAAGCGTCGCCCGTCCCGATGAAAGAGCTTGAAGCGCTGACCGGCTATATCCGCGGCGGCGTCTCGCCGATCGGAGCGAAAAAGCGCTTCCCTGTCTTCTTGCATGACAGCGCGAAACAAAAAGACAAGATCATCATCTCGGCTGGAAAACGTGGCTATCAAATCGAATTAACACCGGACGACTTGATCCGCTTCACGGACGGCCGCTGGTTCACTCAATGACAAAGATGGAGGCAATACTATGTGGAAAGAACGAATCCGATCGTGGGTTCCTAACTCATTTACATTCGGTAACTTATTTTGTGGCGTCCTCGCCATCGTCTACGCCGCGCGTGGCGATTTCTCGAATGCGACACTCCTGATCATCATCGCGATGATGCTCGACAGCCTCGACGGCCGTCTCGCCCGTATGCTCGGGGTAGACGGTGACTTCGGAAAAGAGCTTGATTCGCTCGCTGACGTCGTCACGTTCGGCGTCGCCCCGGCGCTGCTCGCTTACTATACGTTCTTTATCGATTACGGAAACTACGGGCTCTTCTTCGCCGCCCTATTCCCGCTCTTCGGCGCCTATCGCCTAGCCCGGTTCAACTTGTCGGCGACGAACGTCACGGCCAGCTATTTCTCAGGTGTCCCGATCACGGCAGCCGGTGGATTGCTCGCCGTCGTGACGACGTTTGGCGACCGCGTCAACGAACTGCTCACCCCGATCTTCTTTACCGGTCTCGCCTTGCTCATGGTGAGCCGGGTTCGTATTCCGAGTTTTAAAGACGTGCCGTTGCCGCGTCACTCGTTCATCATCACGTTCAGTCTCGTCTATTTGACGTATATGACGTTCGCCCGGTGGAAAGAATGGCCGACATTTTGGTTCATCGCCATCCCGTTCTACATCTTGTTCATCGCTTTCTCATTTGTGAAAAAACGGAAGCGCATGGCGAATTGATGAGTCCCTCTAGCAGGGGCTCTTTTTTTGTGCATGCATTCATTAGACGGATGTCAAAAACCTCTTTAGAATAGAAGGTGAGGTGATTTGATGAAAGTGTATCCATGGATTTGGAAATTATTTTTAGTCTGGTACGTCGTCGGCGTTGTTCTCGTCGGCTTTGATTTACTGCCGAGTTGGCTCGAATGGGCGAACCCGGTCTTCTTATGGCTCGCCGGCCTCATCGGAGGGTGGGTCATTGCCGACGGGGTCCGTCACGCACGTTTCATCGTGCCGTTCATCTTTTTCGGCTCGATCGCTGTCGAGACGCTCGGTGTCAAAACCGGGTTCCCTTTCAGCGAGTACATTTATGCCGAAGCGTTCGGTCCGACCGTGTTCGGCGTACCCGTCACGATTGGCGCGGCCTGGCTCGCCGTCATCGGCGCAAGTTTCGCTGTCGCCCGCCTGTTCGCGTTCAAGCGACGGACGCTCTGGCTCGTCCCATTTTTGGCGGTCTGGTTAGACATGGCGATCGATCCGGTCGCAGCCAACGTGAAAGGCTACTGGGAATGGGCCAATGATGGTCTCTATTATGACATCCCGACGCAAAACTTCGTCGGATGGTTCGGACTGTCGCTCATCTTCTCATGGTTACTCGACCGCTTCGAAGTCGAAGCGGAGCCGACTTTACTTATGCACGGACGCTACTTGTTCGTCATGCTCCACGCCTTGTTCGGCGTCACCGCGGTCAACGCCGGTCTTTACGGGATCGGTGTGCTAAGTATTGTAACGGCAAGCGTCATCTATTTGGAACGGAGGTTGCGTCATGATCGAAGCGAACAAAAAGAAATGGTTCAGTAACATCTTTTCAACGTTCGTCAAAGAACGCCAGATCCGACCGTTCTTTCACACGATCAACGTTCGGGCTGATGACGTTCCGACGCCGGGCCTCTTTTTAAGCACACACAGCTCTTGGTGGGACGGACTTATCTTGCTCATGTTGAACGAGTATTATTTACGGCACGACGTTCACGTCCTGATGGATGAGGACGGATTGCGACGCTTTCCGTTCTTCCGTCACTTAGGCGCCTTTTCCATCAAAAAAGGGAAGTTATCCGACGTTCGCGCTTCTCTCAACTATGCCAATCAGCTTTTGTCCGTCGGGAAATCGGTGTGGGTGTTCCCGCAAGGCCGCGAATACCCGCAAGAGCACCGGCCGCTTGAGATCGGGACGGGTGCGACGATGCTACTCGCAAAACCCGAGGTCCGGCTTTGTGCCATCTACTACGCGTTCGCGTCGCATGCGTCCCCGGTCGTCTACGTCCGGTTCCGGACCCATACCGTCGTCTCGACGACACGCCGGGAGCAAAAGCAAGAGCTCGCGAAAGCGCTCGAACGGCTCTATGACGACACGCGCTACGATGTGATCGCCCAGTCGGACCGGTACATGTCGTTGTTCCCGCCACGACGCGGGCTCGCCGACTGGACGGAGCACTTGCTCAACATCGGGAGGAGACAACGATGATCCTATTCGTGCTCACTGGACTCATGTTTCTCTTCACGCTGGTCAACTTGGCATTTCTTCGTCCGCTCACGGCCCCGATCCCGGTGCCGCCGACCGCGATTTGCATTCCGCTCCGCAACGAAGAGCGGAACGTCCCAAAATTGATCAACAGTTTAAAGCCGGCCCTCACCGCCGGCTGTCACGTCTACTTATATGAGGATCGCTCTGAGGACGGGACGTATGACGCGCTCGTGCGGGAAATCGCCTCGGACGACCGGTTCACGATCTTGCGCGGTGTGCCGCTCACCGACGGTTGGTCCGGAAAAGTACACGCCTGTCATCAATTGGCGACGCAGACCCGTGAGCCTTACTTATTGTTTCTCGATGCCGATGTGACCATCGATCCGAGCTTTGTCGGCCGCATGCACGGAACGCTCGTCCGGGAAGGCGCCGTCTTTTTATCCGGCTTCCCCCGCTTCCCGACGCCGACGTGGCTCGGTAAACTGCTCATTCCGATGCAACACGTCTTGATCGCCCAGCACTTGCCGCTGTTTTGGCGAAAAGTGAGACACCCCGCCTTCGCCGCCGCGAACGGGATGAACGTCTTGGTCGAACGGACTAGTTATGAGGAAGTCGGCGGTCACGCCTCGATCCACGACTCCCTGATTGATGATATCGATTTATGCCGCGAATTTAAGCGCCGTAAAAAAGTGACGTCGCTCGTCAACGTCTCGCCTTATATCACGTGCGATATGTATGCGACGAACGAGGAAGTCTGGAACGGGTTTTCAAAAAACGTATTCAAGGGAATGAATGAAGCAGTGGGCATCGCCCTTTATTTTTCCCTTTACTACGGCGTCCAGTTATCGGCGTTCCTCTTCCTGCTCATCCGACCAGACTGGATATCGCTCGGAGCGAGCCTGTTCGTCTTGTTCGCACGGCTAGCCATCGACTTGAAGTCGGGCGGACGCCATTTTTGGCTCCATCCGTTCAGTCTGGTTGCCTACCTCGTCCTACTCACGAACGCGGTCGTCCGAAAATGGAGACGAAAACCGATCACTTGGAAAGGCCGGATGTATCATTAGAAAATTGTTAGGAGGCGCATTGCAATGAAACAAATCGCTATTATCGGGGCCGGTCTCGGAGGTCTGAGCGCCGCCGTCACACTAGCGGCTCGCGGGTACGATGTGACCGTCATCGAAAAAAATGAACACGTCGGTGGTAAGCTCATGCCAATCATCACGGACGGTCATCGCTTCGACTTCGGGCCAAACACGATCACGATGCCGGACGTGTTCCGTTCCGTCATCCGGAACAGCGGGGCCAACCCAGAGGATTATTTCGAACTCGTCAAACTCGACTCGCATACGGTCAATCACTTCTCCGACGGGTCGACGTTCACGTTCCACTCCGAACGGGAACAAATGGAAGCTGAAGTCCGGCGCTTGACCGGTGACAAAGCCGACAAAAATCAATTGGCGGCGTACTTGGACGAGGCTGAAAAGCTATTTGAGATTGCCAACAATCGTTTCTTCACTCGAATGGACACAAAAATCGACACCGGTCTTTGGGCCGATATGATGAAGGTCCATCCGCTTAAGAGTTTGCACGCGCTCCATAAAAAATATTTTAAAGATCCGCGCATCATCCAAGCACTCGACCGTTACGCGACGTATATCGGCAGCAGCCCTTACGTCACACCCGGCACGTTCGCCTTGATCTCACATCTCGAGTTGAACGATGGCGTCTATTTTGCCAAAGGTGGGAACTGGACGATTGCCAAAGGTTTCGCCAAACGCGCGAGCGAGCTCGGTGTCGAGTTCCGACTCGGCCATGAAGTCACAAAGATTGAAGTCATGAACGGTAAAGCGCATGCTGTCGTCATCGACCATGAAGAAGTCATGTCTTGCGATGCCGTCCTTTTGAACGGGGAGCTGTTGACCCAATATCCTCGGCTCGTCGATGCGGTCCATCGTCCCTCGTTCCCTGTACCGACCCGGGATACGGTCGAGCCATCCGTCTCTGCTTTCGTCATGATGGTCGGACTGAACAAACGTCTAAATCTCGCCCATCATAACGTCTACTTCTCGGACGATTACGAGGCTGAGTTCCGTGCCTTGTTCGACGAAGAACGCTACGCCGACGAACCGACGATCTACATCTCGAACTCGGCCTACACCGACCCGTCCATGGGTGAGGCCGGGGACAATCTGTTCATCCTCGTCAACGCTCCGGCCCACTTGACCGACATCGATGCCGAGACGTATGAACATTTGATCCGCCGACGGCTGCGCACATTCGGCGTCGATTGGGACGACGCTGACGTCTTGTTCCACCGCCGCGTGACCCCGCTTGACTTGACGCGTGATTTTTATGCGTATTACGGCTCGTTGTACGGAACGTCAGCAAACTCGAAAAAAGGTGCGTTTTTCCGTCCGGCCTCGCGCTCGGAAGACGTCTCAAACATCTGGTTTGCGGGTGGATCGACCCACCCTGGAGGCGGCAGCCCAATGGTGACGCTTTCAGGACAGTTCGCTGCTCGTTCGATGTTGGAGGACATACCTCTGACAATTTGAACATTTTGTGAACAGAGGATTCGACACTTGTCGACAAGTCACAGACGTGATAACATCATATCGAGTTCAAGCAGTATTGTAACGTTTGTTACACCTGTAGCGATCGAATGGCTTCCCCGAGCCAATCGCGTTTTGAACTTGTCACACCCGAGAAAAAAGTGATGAGCGAGTTTCCCCACTCGTTTCCCGTTGCTGGAATAGCATGCATCTGATGTTCCCCCTTAGTCCATCAAGCATCCTACTTCAGCGAAGATGCCCCATCGTTTCATTCCCCATGAAACGAGGCACATCTTTAGGGTTCATCACGTCCGATTCGTTCGTTTCCCCGATGAACGGATCACATAACGCTTACGCCACTTTTGGTCCCCCGCCAAAAGTGGTTTTTTTGTATCCTAAAAGCCTGCAGACGGTGTCTACAGGCTCGAGTATGTTCAGCAAGAGACCCGATTGCTCTCGCAATCGGGTCTCTTTCAAAGTCTCGCTAACAGCTTTCCTTTTTGAAGTGTCGATACGTAAGCGCGCTTCGTAAAGACATCATGGTCGTTACTTCGGGCCGCGTCTAATATGCCTTCATAGAGGAGCGCCGCTGCTTGGACCGGCTTTCGGCTCGTCGCCGGATACAAGTGATGCGTCTCACGGGCACTGCGGTATAGCGTCTCCGCTCGGGTAGCCATCGTCTCCCACACTTCAACGAACTGAGGCGTCACTTTCCGTTCGAACAGATCGGTCTCTGACATCGCGTGTTGCGCTAAGAGCGTGCGCGGTACATAAATCCGGTCCCGGTCCAAGTCCTCACCGACGTCGCGAAGGATGTTCGTCAACTGCATGGCGATACCGAGGTCGATAGCGCCTTGCTTCAGTTGTTGCCGCGCTTCCATATTCGCGTCCGGGACAAGGATTGGTAACAACATCAAACCGACGGTGCTGGCCGCATAATAACCGTACTGTTCCGTCTCTTCAAGTGTCGTGTAACGTGTCTTATGTAAATCCCACTTCATGCCTTCCGCTAACTCGAAGAACGGCTCGACGTCCATGTCATAGCGCTGCCAAACGTCGCGTAAAGCAATCCAAAGAGCGCCGTCTGGGTCGTTGCCGGCTAAAAAGCGGTCGAACTCCGCCAGAAATGCGGTCAAACTTTCCTCAGGATACTCTGACTCATCGACAGCATCGTCTAACGTCCGGCAAAACGTATAGACCGCGGCGACAGCCTGGCGGTCCGGTTTTGAAAGCAGGGAGAAGGCTCGATAAAACGTGAGCGAGCCTTTCTTCATCACTTCTTCACATTGACGATACGCTTCTTGCCTCGTCATGGTACAATGCCCCCATTTCTTCTTCCATTCTTTTCACTAACAACTGTGAGCCGATCATCACGATCGGGACACCACCGCATGGATGTACGGAGGCACCGACGGCATAGAGCCGCTCGATTTGAGCGTATGGTCGGGCTTGCGGCTTGAATGCGGCCGACTGTGAAAGTTTCGGGGCAATCCCAAAACTTCCGCCTTCGAACAACCCGAACCGTTCCGCGTCCATCGGTGTTCGAACTTTCATCTCGATGACACGGTCTCTAAATTTAGGGACCATCCCTTCGATCCGGGACACGAGATGTTCAATCGCCCCGCTCTGTTCAAAATCTTGTCGCTCTAACTTGCGCGGTACCGGCACAAGGACATAAAGCACACTCGTCCCGACTGGTGCGAGCGTCGAATCGATGAGCGACGGATTGAACGTATACATCGCCGGATACTTGCTCAGTTTACCATCTTCAAAGATCGTACGCATCGACCCGGCAAAGTCGTTTGGCAAATCGAACTGATGGACCGGGAGTTCAATCTCGCCGTCCACCGTGAAATAGAGGAGCAGTGTGCCGCTCGACGGTTCGTACGCTTTCGGCTTGATTCCATCGATCAGACGTTCCATGAGCGGGAAATCTCCATTGACGATGACCGCATCATACGGATGAGGGACGCCATCGACGACGACGGCGTTAGCACGGCCGTCTTGGACGCGGACGCGGTCTACGGGCGAGTTCAGCTTGAACGTGACGCCCCGCTTCTTCAGCTCTTGTTCTAACTTCGTCGCAAGCGAGAAATATCCTCCTCTTACGTACCAGATTCCTTCCTCTTGCTCGCGATATGGAATCAAGCCGTACAGGGACGGCGTCTCATAAGGATTGCCGCCGATGTAGAGCGTCTGCAGACTATAGGCGACCCGGAGCCGCTCATCTTTAAAGAACCGCTTCATGTTCTCATGAGCCGATTCATACGCTTTCAGGCGCATGAGCAACATGAGCAGTCTCGGCTCGAACAAGTCGGTCTTGCCTTTATAGCCTCGGTTTAAAAACGTGTCAAAACCGATTTTGTATTCCTCGCGCTTTTGCCCCATGTAGCGACGGAACGAGTCGCCTTCGCCGAAAAATCGTTCAATCTCTTCGGCTTGACGATCGATGTCGTGATATTTATGAAACGTCGTCCCATCTTCGTAACGGAGGCGATAGAGCGGATCGACTTCGAGCAGTTCGAGTTCCTGTTCGGGAAACCCTGCTTCTTGCAGTTGGCTCTTCAGCTTGCTCGGCAGCAAGACGATTGTCGGTCCTTCATCGATGCGAGCACCGTTCTCGAACTCGACATAGTTGAGCCGCCCACCGACCCGGTCCTCTTTCTCATAAATCGTCACTTGGGTCGACGGATGCTTATGAGTCCACAACAAGGCGGCGTAAAGCGACCCGATACCGGCACCAACGAAACTGATGTTCATCGTCCGACACCCGCCCGGTCCCGAAGCAAGTTGGCCGTGATTCGTGCCGATTCAAAAATCGTCGGCAGTCCGCTGCCTGGATGCGTCCCACCGCCGACGAGCCAGACATGGTCGAGCTCTTCGAACTGATTGTGCGGACGGAAGTACATCATTTGCGACAAGTTATGTCCCAGGTTGAACGTTGCCCCTTCGTAGACCCCAAACGCTTCCCAATCGTTCGGGGTGAGCGCCTGCATCACTTCGATATGATCGCGGACGTTCCGATAAGGCGAACGTGTCTCGAGTGCGTCTAAGACGAGTTCGGTCATCTTTTCCTCGAGCGTGTCCCAAGGAAGGTTTGACAGATTGTTCGGCACCGGTACGAGCACGTAGAGCGACGACTTGCCGGCTGGCGCGAGCGTCGGGTCGATCCGTGACGCGTTTTGGACGTAGAACGAGAAATCCTCGCTCAGCTTCAAGTCTTGCGTCATCTCTTTGACGTTACGCTCATAATCATCTGCAAAGTGAATCGAATGGTGGCCGACCTCATCGTAGACGCGATCGAGTCCGAGGTAGAGCATGAACGTCGAGCAAGAATAGCGCTTCTTCTTCAACTGTTTCGGACTCCAGCGCGTGAGCGTATCGCTCGGTACGAGCGTCGTCATCGCATGAGCAAAATCCGCTCCTACGATGACTTCGTCAAACGCGTAATGGACGTTGTTCGCCACGAGTCCGTTGACACGTTTCCCGTCGAGCAATAGACGGTCGACCGCTTCACCTAACCGGATCGTCCCGCCTTCCTCCTCGATGACACGGGCCATCGCCGAACAGAGTTGGTTCACCCCGCCGATCGGGTGATGGACGCCGTAAGCGTGTTCCATATACGACAAGATCGAGAACCCGCCCGGACAGTCCCAAGCCGACATCCCGAGGTACTTCGCTTGGAACGTGAACGAGTATTTGAGTTCTTCACTCGTAAAGTATTCAGACAGCACGTCGTATAGCGATTTTCCGATCGAGAGGAACGGCAGCGCCTTCAAGACGCGTGTCGACACGTAATCCGTCAGCTTATCATGGGCGGTCTGGAGCACCGGCATGAGCTTCGATAGTTTGACCGCCTGGTCGGCCATGAACCGGTCATATCCTTCACCGTTGCCGGGGAACATCTCTTCAATCGATTGACGCATCTGGTCGCGGTCGGTCGTCATCGATAGCACGCTTTGTCCGCGATCAAAGTAAAGATCGTACATCGGTTCTAATCGCTTCATATCGACATAATCAGCCAAATCCCGTCCCGTCTCCTCAAACATCTCTTCAAGAATATACGGCATATTCAAAAAAGTCGGGCCACGATCGAACGCGAACTCCCCGACTTGCAGACGTGACGTCCGTCCACCGACAAACGGTTGTTTCTCAAATACGGTTACATCCACACCACGGCTCGACAAGATCATTGCGGCAGCAAGCCCACCTGGCCCAGCACCGATCACTGCGACTCTTTTTTCCGACACGTTGAACAACTCCCTATGTGAAAAGTCTCTTATGCTTCTATTCTATTATAGAAATGACTGGACACAAGTTCAAATCTGAATCGGTTCGCTGTGCGCTGGACGTTTCAATCTCCTCGTTCGGCGATGACGATATACCAAGATCCTTCCGGTATAAACGGAATGAAACGTACTTTCTCAAAGCCGACCTGTTCCAATTGCCGGCGCAACTGACGAGTCGTCGGGAGCGGATGGAGGTTATCGTGGAGCGTCATGAACGCGTTGAACGCCGAAGCGAAGCGGGCGCCGAGCGGTGACTCCGCGAGCGGCGTGACGAGAACGGCGACACCTGCCGTATCGAGATTACTGAGCATCCGTTCTAACAGTCCGATCCGCTGCTCGGGTGAGAAATAGTAAAGCATATTGTTCATCATGACGACATCGAACCGCTCGTCGTGGTCCCATGCCATGAAATCGGCCACTTCGTAACGAATCTCCCCCGTCTCGTCTTGCTCACGTGCCTCTTCGATCACTTTTTGTTCAAGGTCGATCCCGGTCAACTTCCAATCCGGCTCAAGACCGTGGAGTTTTCGCAAATAGCCCCCGTGGCCGCATCCGATATCAAGCATCGTCTTGACGTCCGATTGGCGGAGCAGCTGTTGGACGACCGGGAAAGCGACCGTTTCGACGAGCGTCGACGTTTGAGCGACGACTTTCCCGTGTGTCGCACCGTCGAACGTCTTCTGTTTGCCGGACTCTAAAAAGTCTGGGTAGGCGATGAGTGCCGGGATATGAAGTTCCATCATCTCTTGAAGCATGAATCCGATGCTGCGCTCGTCTTTGAGCGAGAGCTGATACTTCAAGCTACGCGTCGGAAAATAGCGCCACCCTTTCTTCTTCAAATGGCGCACGGCGACCCCGACTTCTAGCCAACGCTCGAGTGCGAGTTTCGTGAGCGGTTGCTTCAAGCGCAGCGTCATTTCAGCGAAGCTCGCCCCGCCTTGAAGCGCGTCGAACAATCCGTATTTGTAGCCGATGTAGCCGTGCCATAACGGCAGGAACGATTCGGTTTGCTTCATCCATCTACGCGCATGTAATACACGCGACCATTCATTCGTTTGTTGATCCATTGTTTCACCTCATCATCGTTATCACTGATTTTTTTATTTTCCCCTAATAATTTGCGGACAAACAAAAAATTCCCACTTCGATGTGTGAAGTGGGATGTGACTCAAATAAAGTTGCTGAAGAACGACTGACCGTACGGTAACGCGTAACCGATAAAGATCGTCACGAGTGACAGTGCTACGAAGCCGCCAAACATAGCGCCCGACGGTTTTCTTTTTTTCAAACGAATGAGCGTCATCTCACCGAAGATAAGTGCGAGCAATCCAACCGTGATTTTCACGTGGTAGAACATGCCGCCTCCGTTCAGTTGCAAGTACAAATAAAGTCCTGTGCCGAACGCGATGAGCAACATGAGCCGAAACGCCATATGCGCGATCTTGCCGCTCTTGTTTCCGTTCTTGTAGCCGATGTAGGCGACAGCGAACAAGACGAGTAATAAAATCCAACTCGTGACGTGCGTGTGTAGAAATGCTGTCAATGGCATTTAAAAATCCCCCTTTTTATTATGTACAACTACTATTGTACACGAACAAGCCACTTTTCGGTCAAGCCCGCATTTACACCACAAAAAAGAGACGTGCCGGTTACGATTGAACGGCACGTCTCCTCCTCTTGTTTTGATCAAGCCGTCGTTTGTTCTTCTTCCCGAATAGCGTGTTCGAAGCTCGGAATCACAACGGTGAACGTCGAGCCTTTATGTTGGACGGACTCGACATGGATTTGACCGGCGTGACCGCGCACGATCTCTTGGCAAATCGGGAGACCCAGTCCCGTGCCGCCGATTTCACGGCTATCCGAGTTGTCGACCCGATAGAACTTATCGAACAGACGATCGAGGGCGTCGCTCGGAATGCCGATCCCTTGATCCTTCACTTTAATCGAAATCGATTGGTCGTGATGGGCTAGCTCGACCGTGATCTTCCCGCCACGCGGTGAGTACTTCACGGCGTTCGAGAGCAAGTTGCTCATCAGCTGTTTGAACTTCTGACAGTCTGCGAACAGTTCGTACGGTCGGTCGTCGACCGTGACAAGCTCGAACTGGTGTTTCAATGACGACGCTTCGTAGAACGTCATCATGTCATGGATGATCGGCTCGATATCGAGCTGTTCCCGGTCATACATTTGGCTACCTGATTCCATGCGCTGTACGTCGAGGAAGTCGTTGACGAGATGCGTCAACCGCTCCGTCTCAGCGTGGATTGTCTGCAAATATTTCGCCTGTTTCTCGTTCGGCAACTGTTTCTTGACCATGAGCTCGGTGAACCCATAAATCGAAGACAACGGTGTCCGCAACTCATGCGAGATCGTCGAGATGAACTCGCTCTTCAAGCGCTCGGCCTCGGTCTCACTCGTAATATCACGGAAGACGAGCAGCGTCCCTTTCGACAAACCGCCGACGACAATCCGCTCGGCATACATCTGTAAGTTCATCTCCCCTTTACGGATCGAGAAACTGACACTGTCGTGCGGGAAGTCGTCTGTGAACAGACGGTCTGTATACGTCATGAAGTCATCGTCTTGGTCGACCGTCGTCGCGATCGTCTCCCGCCACTCGTTCCAAGACAATTCCGCGAGCTGACTCGATGTGATCGCATCGAGCTCTGGGAACATCTCGTAAAGTGGCCGGTTGACGAACACGTCGTCGGTCGAATGTTCGACGTAAATGACAGCTTCACGGATTGAATCGAGGATCCGTTCGGTCTTGCCTTTTTCACGGGTCATCTCTTCAAACAGACGCATCCGAAGTAACGACAACGACAGCTGACGTGCGAACGACATGATATCGCCCATTTGCGTCTGCGTGAAGCGGTCTTTGTAACGGACAAGATAGATGAAGGCGATGATTGAATCATCGGTCGGGTCGTGGACCGGTACGGCCGTCTCATACATGTAGTACGGATACGGTAGCGGATGGTCGCTTGCGACTTGTTTCGACGAATGGACCGTCGTCCGCAACGTCATCGCCCGCGTCAACACGGAGTTCTCGCTATCGAGCAATTTACGCGACAACGTCTCGTTCAGCCCGTGGCTCGTGATCGAGAACGAGCCTGTCGCATCGAGGAAGACGAGCGCCCCGACTTCTGAATCGGTAATGGCGACAAGTTTCTCGATGATCTCCGGGTAAGCCGTCAACGAATCGCGAGCCGCGAGCGTCTCGGTCAATTCGTTTCGGTACGCCAAGTGCTGTTCGTTCTGTTGCGTCTGCTCCAAGATCTCTTCAAGCTCTTGTTGCTGCGCTTGCAGCTCTTCTTGCTGGGCGATCAATTCTTCTTGTTGTGCCTGCAACTCATGGTTCTTCTCAATCAAGTGACGTTCATTTTCACGGAGCGTCTCCGCCATCTTATTGAACGAACGGGACATCGTCCCGATCTCGTCTTCGCGCTCCATTTGATCGCTCAAGTCGACGATCTCACCTTTCAGTAAGCGGTCAGATGCGACCGACAAGCGAGAAATCAGACGGGACTGACGACGCAAGAACGGTTGGACGAATAGTAAAATCAACGCCGCGAACGAGAAGATGCTCGCAATCCATAAGAACTGTAAGACATCATTGTTCACTTTCCAGTCGGCGTACACTCTGTTTTTCTCACTGTTCATCAACGCCTTGTAGTCCATGAGTGACGATTCGATCTGTTGGATCGGACCGAGTGTATCGATGCCGCGTTCCGGATTGTACGGCACGGTACCTTGTTCAATCAACCGTTCGGCCGTCGGCAACGCCAATATGGTTTCAGGGTCAATCGTATTCTCGGTGATTTCCCCGGACGCTCGTAGTTGACCATATTCCGCCGTGACCGGCATGATCACATCGAAGTAAAAATCGTGAAAGGTTTGTAAGTCGGCTGCGAAGATCTCACCTTGTTTTGATTCGACAGCACCCTTGAACCAGTTGATTTCTTGTTGGAACTCATTTTCTTTACTTTGGGCCCGCTCGAGCGCTTCCGCATCACCGAACAGCAAGTAGCCCCGTGAGTCATACTGCGCGCTCTGCCATTCGTCCCAAAGCGTATTCAATCGGTTGATTCGTTCATCGACTTGTTGGAGACGGGCTTCATTCTCTCTGACCCGTGTTTCCATCTGCACGTACATGATCATCGATCCGACGAGCGCGAGCGCGAGGAACGAATATAGGACGGTCATGATGTCACGTCCTAGTTTTTGTTTAAACCATTTATTCACTTCACGATGCCTCCTATGATCTTCACAAGTTCAAGCGGACTAAACGGCTTCGAAATGAAATAATCGACCCCAATCTCATTCGCGCAATCACGGTCAGATTGTTGGCTCTTCGCCGTCAACATCATCACTTTCGTATGTTGACGTCCCGGCAACTTCCTCACTTTCTCAATGACTTCAAGACCTGTCATTCCTGGCATCATATGGTCGACAATCACGAGGTCGTACTCGTTCTGTTCGATCAGCCGATAGGCTTCAAGACCGTCTGGCGCTTCATCAATATCGTATCCTTCATCTTCTAACGTATCTAATACGAGCATGCGCAATACTTCTTCATCTTCTGCTAGTAGAATTTTCACCATGACGTTTCCTCCATTATTATCTCATTCCATTATTTTACCTAATCTATTTCGTAATCACAAAAATAAAAGATGCACGGTTTATAACCGTACACCTTTACAATCATATCGTCTACATTATAGTACAACAGTTTCCTGCAATTCCAAAGAATAAATGACCGTCGTCCCGACTTGGATATTCCAAATCGCCTCGATCGCTTCGCGGTAGAGCGACAGCTGAACAGCGTAGCGGTCACGAAGCAACTGTCTTGCCTCTTCTCGCGACGCGCTCGCGAACAAGACCGAGTCCGATTTATAGTCGAGCAGGACATACGTCTCACCATCGAAGAACAGGCAATCGATGATCCCTTGAATCAACACGTGCTCATCCGTGAACGTCGCCGACGGATTCACTCGCTCCGCAGGCACCGTATACGTGAACGGCAGCTCGCGCCATCCTCGCCCGGCTTGTAGCGCTTCAGACAGCGCCCGACCGATCTCCGAGTTGAAGAACGACTCGATTTCAGGCAGCGCCAGCCGTGCCGTCTCCGCCTCGACCGGACCAAGCATGCCATTATTTTCCCACCGGTCGATTTGTATGTCGAGCGGTTCAGTCGGCTCAAACAATTGAAAGATGAGATGTAGCGTCGTCCCGCGCTCGGCACCTGTCTGCTTCGTCTGCTTCCATTTCGGCTCCCGATACGGGGTATCGCTCGGGCGGAACGTGTCTTCGAACGCCGCTTGCTCGAGTTGCATCGCTCGTTTCAATTCCGTCACCGTCTGTTTCGCTGCCGTCTCGGTCGCGGCTTGGGCCGGATAGCTGTACGAAAAGGCTCGATTGACGACTTGAATCGTCGCTTCTTCGTCTTTGACTGGAAAATCAATCGCCTCGAACTGTTGCACATGATGAAGCTGGGCCATCATCGCTTGGAGTGTGGCCACTTCCGCCAAATCGTCTTGTCCGATGATGCGATACGTCCAGTTCGTCGCTTCCCGTATCGGCGAAAAGACCGGTAAGCCCATCTCCTCGATGAACGGTACCGCGCCTTCTAGTTTGAGGAGCGCCGGCGCGACCCAGTCCAGATACGTCTTCGCCTCGCGTCGTGCGTCAGCGGACAACGTCTCACCCGTCGCTTCGACCTGCAGCCATTGGTTGATCTGTTTAGCCGGTTCTGCGACCGTACCGACTAAGATTAATTTTTCTTTTGCCCGGGTCAGCGCGACGTACAAGACGCGCATCTCTTCGGCTTTCATCGTCGCATCGAGATCGCGACGAATCATCTCTTTCACGAACGTCTCGGTTCTCGTCCGTGTGACGACATCGATCGCGTCGAGGGAGATGCCGTATCGTTTATGGAAGATGATACGTTGCATTTGATCACGTTTATTGAACTGTTTGCCGAGTTGGGCGACGATTGTCACCGGAAACTCGAGCCCCTTCGATTTATGGACCGTCATGATGCGGACGACGTTCTCTTCTTCTCCGAGTGAACGTGCTTCCGATAGATCTTCACCGTTATCTTGAAGCCGGTCCATGACCCGCAAGAAGCGATACAAGCCACGGTAGCCGCTCCGTTCATAGGAGAGGGCCCGGTCATAGAGCGCCTTCAAGTTCTCTTGACGCCCTTTCCCGCCTGGCAGTCCGCCGGCAAAATCGTAAAACCCGGTGTCGTTGAACACTTGCTGAATCAACTCCGACAAGCTGTGGTTGCGGGCGAACGTACGCCATTCCGACAACTGATCGAGCACGTCCCCACATTTCAATCCAAGCTCGTCGTCATCGTCTGCTTTCGCCTTGAGTGCATCGAAAAACGACGCTTCCGACTCTAAGCGAATCTTAGCCAGCTCTTGATCGGTGAAACCGAACATCGGTGACCGGAGCGCTCCGGCGAGCGGGATGTCTTGGAGCGGGTTGTCGATCAACTTCAAGAGCGACAACATCATTCGAATTTCCGTCGCTTGGAAGTAGCCACCGTCCGAATCGGTATAAGCCGGGATATTATACTGTGTCAAAATGTCCATCAACTGCTCGACCCGCTCTTTTTTCGAACGGACCAAGATGACGATGTCACGGTACTCACAGGAACGAAGCAATCCGGTCGCCTCGTCCGTCACTTTGAACGGCTCATCACCAGAGACGAGCTCTAATATACGTGTGGCGATGGCACGGCCTTCAAGCTCCTGTTTCGATAAGTCCCGGCTTTCTCCGTTGACGATCAAGAGTTCAGGACTTGCCTCGAGTTCTTCATACGCCCGACCCGGTACGAGACGTGCCGCCTCGTCATACTCGATCTCACTCACTTCTTCGTCCATCAACTGAATGAATAGGTCATTGATTCCGTGTAGCACTTCGGAGCGACTTCTAAAGTTTTGAGACAAGTCGATCCGTTGCCCCGAACCGGCTTGTTTGAACCGCGTCGCTTTCTCGATGAACAACCTCGGCTCGGCGTGCCGGAACCGGTAGATCGATTGCTTGATGTCCCCGACCATGAACAAGTTGCCGAGCTGTTCACTCTCATTGCTGACGAGTCCGATGATCGTCTCTTGGATCTCGTTCGTATCCTGATACTCATCGACCAATACTTCGGCGAATCGCTGTTTGTAGAGCGATGCGACCGAGGACGGGGCATCCCCGTCCCGTAGTATGGCGAGCGCGTAATGCTCGAGATCGCTGAAGTCGACGAAAGCGCGGTCCCGCTTGGCTTGCTCGTAAGCGGCCCCGAACGTTCGGACGGTACGTACGAGCGTCTCGACGAGCGGACGCTGCGACAGCAAGACGTCTAAATGATCAGCTCCGCTGACACTCGCTTGACCGACCGCATCGACAAGCCGTTTTTTCGCTTGGTCATAGGCCGGCTTCAACACCGTGTGATAGATGTGATGCTCGTCTTTTTTCTGGACCGATTTCATCGTCCCGAATTTGACCGCTCGGGACGCCGTCTCGAGTTCGCTCCATTTGAGCGTGTCTTCGTCGATGTTTTGGAACGGGAAAATCGCTTTGGATACATTTTCCGATTGCGCCTCGTAACCGGCAAGCCGGAGTTCGATCGCTACACGCCGGAGTTGCCGAAGTGCCTTTTCAATATCGACCCAGAGCAACTGCCCGAATTCGACGAGCAGCCGTTCCTCGTCAGGGTCGCCTTCAAACTGATAAAGGGAGACCAGCTCATCTAAATACGATTCCGGATCCGGAAGGGTTCGCGCGTATTGATACAAACCTAGGATCAGCTCTTCGATTTCACTGTCACCACGGTCCGACGTATAGGCATCGACGAGTGCGAAAAACGAGCTGTCTTCTTGACCGTACTGTTCTTCGAGCACGTCTTCGAGCACATCGTCTTGCAAGAGCACCAAGTCTCGCTCCTCGGCGATCTTGAAGGCCGGATCGAGGTCGAGCAAGTAGTAATTCTCACGAATGACTTCTAAGCAGAATGAATGAATCGTCGTGATGAGCGCCCGGTTCAGCATTTGCCGTTGTTTTCGTATATAGTCGTTTTCCGGATGTTCCCGCAGCGCCTGATCGAGCGCTTTAGCAATCCGTCGTTTCATCTCGGCCGCGGCGGCGTTCGTGAACGTCACGACGAGCATACGGTCCGCCGTCAACTCGTCCGCTTCATCGAGCAAACGGCTTGCGAGCCGTTCGACGAGCACGGCCGTCTTCCCTGAACCGGCTGCCGCCGAGACGAGTACATGAGACCCCCGTGCGTCGATGGCTGCTTGTTGATCACTCGTCCACTTCATCGGCGTCACCTCCTAATTTAAACAAAACTTCTTCTTTATCTAACTTTTTCAGCTGACGGGGCTCGTTGGCGAGCGCCTCGTCAAAATGACAGACACTTTGATACGGACACGTCTGGCACGGACGCCGCTCTTTATATTCATAAGGCTCGACACCGATTTTCCCATCATACATCGCCTCCACACTCGTCTCAGCAAGATCGAGCGCGTGGTCCATCAACTGCTCGAGCTGAGGAGGTGAGACGACTTTTTTCGTCGTGTTCGCATCGAGCGTCCCGTCTTTCTTATATTTGACCGGAATGACGATCGATTTTTTCTGTTCCCCTTTCGCCGTCTTGTCCATCACCTCAAGGATGGCTGGATCGTCGACGAGCAACCCTTGCATCTGATACGACTCGAGCACTTTCCGCTCGGTTTCGGCATCTGTCTCGGCCGGTGTGACGAGCGGTCTGTGGACGTGGAAATACAGCGCGGCTGCAGGGTCCACGGAACCTTTCGCCCAAGCATCTGCTTGCTCGATCAACACTTTCAAATAGATGAGCATCTGCATCGCCAAACCATAATAAATCTCAGCGAAGTCGATCTCCCGTTTGCTCGACTTATAATCGACGATGCGGACGTACAGCTGATCATGAACCTGTGCCGTATCGACCCGGTCGATCCGGCCGACAAGTTCACACGTCGCCCCGTTGCTGAGCGTGAACGACACCGGCGGGAAGTTGCCACTCCCGAACGCTAGTTCGAACGCGACGGGATCGAACCCGTCACGTTTCGACTGCTCGATCAATACTTCGGCCGTCTTACTGACGACGTCCGTCAGCTTTTTCTTCAAGTAACCGTAGCGGTTCGAACTCATCAAAATCGCATTTTGAATCTCCGGTGTGACGAGTTCGACAGCCGACTCCGCGAGTGTCGCACATTGGTCGGGCGACACGTCACGCCATTCTTTCCCGTCCATCTTGACGGTTTGAGACATATGCTCGATCGTCCGGTGGTACAAGTTACCGATGTCCGGTGCCTCGAGCCGATAGAGCCGTCGTTCTTTCAGACGCAAGCCGTAGTTCGCAAAATGACGAAACGGGCAGGCTTGGAACGTCTCGAGGCGGGACACACTCGCCCGAATCGAGTTCGTGTAAAGTGACTTCGCGACCGACTCTGGCAATGGCTCGGGAACGTTTTGATAAAACAGCGCGCTCGTCAACAGTCGGATTCGTTCGCGTCCTTCCGGGTGCTTCAACAGTTCGTTGTACACCGTGAACCACGTCTCTTGAATCGGGTAGTGACGGCTGAGCCGTTGCAACTCGAGCGCCGTCACGGCCGCTGTCTGGTTCACGTTCGTGATGAAGGCGAGCTGATCTGTCGGGCGATGCTCTCCCGCTTCTGCGAAGTGGGTCTTGATGGCCTTGCCGTTACCGAGTCTCGCCTTGACGTCAGCGATGAAACTCGCCGGTTGAATCGCTTTCCCGCTCCGGTCGACGAGTGCGTAACTGACGTACAACCGGTCGCTTGGCGCCGTCAACGCTTTATACAAGTAGTACGTCTCATCGTCAAACAAGTGCTCGGTCGCTTTCCCCGCCCGGACACCGTTCTCATGCATGAAGTCCATATCGTGGTCCGTCAACAGTTTCGATTGCGTCGCGACGAGCGGGATTTGATCTTCGTTGGCACCGAGCAAGAAAACGATTTTTTTATCAATCAAACGCCCCCGCACGTAATCGGTCACCGTCAATTGATCGAGTGACGGCGGGACGAGTGCATAGCGTAGGCTATCGAGGCCGGTGTCCATCATTTGCAGGAACAGTTCCGTCGAGAGCGTCTCTTCCGGCGCAGCCGCCTCGAGTTGCTCGAGAAGATGGAGGACGGCGTCCCATACTTGTGTATGCTCTCTTGCTTCAATCAGGCGTGATGCCTCAAGCGCTTCTTCGCGCCAATGGGCAAGGCATGACGAGACGTCGATTCGGTCCAGAAAAGCGTAAATGGCGTGCGTGTAGGCCTGCATCGTCTTGGCCGCTTTTAAATCGGTGAGGAGCGGATCGAACGTTTCGACGACGGTTTGACGATAGGCGTTGAGTGCCGTCTCCGTATCGAGTTCTTCCCCCGTCAACTTGGCCTCATCTTCGGCCCGGCGTTTCAATTGCCACTCGTCATGCCAGTGATAATGTTTGATGCCTCGCTCAATCACGAACGCCTCGAGCCGATCGACAGACGTACGCCGATGATCTCGGTCGAGCACGATCAACTCGGTCTTCAACGCGCGGAATATAGCTTCTTCCCGGTAGCCGCGGAGCGCGACTTCGATCGTCGCCTTCAACAACTCGACGACCGGATGATCGAGCATCGGCTGCCGTTCATCCAGGAAGAACGGCAAGTTCATTTTTTGAAGCGCTTGTGACGCCAAATCTCCATATTCTTCAAGTGACCTTGAGATGAACACGATGTCTCGGAAGCGGTAGCCGTCTTCGCGGACAAGTCGTGTGACCTCGCGTACAGCGGCCGCTACTTCTACGGTCCGGTCGACGGCTGCATTCAAGGCGACTTGATTTTCCGGTCGCGTATATGGCGCTGCCGTCACTTGCCCGAACGTCGCCTCGAGATAAGCGAGACTCGGATGTTTAAAGCGATGCACCCCATGATACAGTTCATCCGTCGACGAAAGTTGACGTTCTGAGAGCAGCTCTTTAAAGCGCATCAGCGTCCGCTGTGTCGGTCCGAACAACGGGTGCGGACGATAGAGCGAGTCCGGGTCGACCGTCAACAAGACGTCCAGCGGCGCCTTCTCGGCTAAAGCGACGAGTACCGCGAGCTCTTGTTCCGAAAATTCGTTGAACCCGTCCACATAAAAGTGAGTCCCTGTTAAATCGACTTCCGGTAACAACTGCAACATCACTTTGAAGTAGTCTTCGGCGTGAAGCGTTTTGCCGGCCGTCATCGTCAAGAAGCCTTCATAGAGGATGGACAGGTCTTGCAACTTCAAGGCCCGATGTTGGTCTTGCTCGCTCAGGCGAAGCAACTGCTCCGGCTCGACGAGGCCGCGTTTCAACATCGTGATCAACTCGTTCAACTCTTCGTAAAACCCGTACTGGTTCATCGTGCGTCGGAACAGCGTCAGCCGTTCCTCGTTCATCTCGACGACACGCCGTAACAAAAGATGGGTCCCTGTCTGGTCTAAAAACTGCTCGGTCGCGACACCGTGATCGCGCATGATCAAGAATGCGAGACGGCGCATCGACAGCACTTGAATCCGCGTCGATCCGTTTAAACCGTCTGTCATCGCCATCTTCCGTTCCATTTCAAACGACATTTGGTCTGGGACAAGCATATAGATGGTCGGGCCGCTCGGATCGCGCTTCAGCTCTTGAATGACTTGATTGATCATCCGCTCGCTCTTACCGCTACCCGATCGTCCGACATGAAAAGTGACCGTCATTTAGGCGAACACCCCTTCCCTTTTTCTTTTATTATGACGTATCGCCTGCTGTTTGTAGAGGGAAACCTGCCGGCTACCTTGTAAAAAAAAAACACAACCTTCTAGTATCCCATTCGTTCGAAAATCGATTAGACTGAACGTATGAGGGGGAATACTATGAGTGCATATGAACAATTCGGAGGCGAACGCGGCGTCCAACAGCTCGTCGACGCTTTTTACGAACTCGTTTACGCTGATCCCGTACTGTTGCCACTGTTTCCAGACGACAAAGACCGGGTAAAACAACATCAGTTCGAATTTCTGACGCAACTGCTCGGAGGCCCAAAACTGTATACGGAACGCCGTGGCGGCGGCAATTTGGCGATGATCCACCGCGATCATCCGATTTCAGAAACACACGCCGGTCATTGGCTCGGGTGTATGGAACAAGCGCTCAAGACGGTCGACGCACCGGAAGCGATCAAGCGACAATTGTTTCAACGTCTGATCATGTCGTCGTCAAACGTCATCCGCGTCTGCTCGCACCATTTTGAGTAGTCATCATTTAAAAAAGCGGGTATGATAGGAAAGTAAGCAAAGGAGGTCGGTTTTCATGACAGAAGAAGAGAAAAAAGAGACCGTTTCAGCTAAAGAGGAAACGGAAGAAGTAGAACCTACGGCAGTCCTCGCCGAAGTCCTTGAAGAGGATGAGGAAGAAGATTTACCCGAAGAAAAGAACATGGACCACATCAAAGGTGTGTTCAACTATACACAGAAGAACGGACGGGAGTATCGCGTCGTCTTTTATCACGACCGTAAAAACCTCGTGTTCCGTGAACTTGGAAACGGGAAAGTCGAATTTGTCGGGCGTTTCACAGATGATGCCTACGACGAAGAGAACGAAGCAGAGATGCAAAAACTCGGTGAGCAACAGCTCAAGCGGATCCTTGCCGATCGACTCAAATAAAAAAATCGCCCGCGGGCGATTTTTTTTATTGTTTCTTGTTTCGTTTTTTCTTGCGAAGCGCGTAAATCACTCCGGCGATTCCTCCGGCGACGGCGATCCCAGCCATCGCAGGCACGAGGATTTTCTTCGTCGGAATCATCTTTTTGACACGTTCGTACGGTGTCGGAACCGACAATTCAAGTTGAACGGCCGTCTCACCGTGACCGTTCGCCCGTGCTTTGCGGGCCGCGTCCGTCACGACGACGCGTCCTGTCGTATAGCGGCGGTTTCCATATTCATCCGTGTAAGGCCGGCGAACCCGCTTGACGTCCGTCACTCGCTTTCCACGAGCGGCATCCGGTCGGACGACACGTTCGCTCGTATATGTACGAGCCCCGGTCGCGCTATAGGCCGGACGGATCTTACGACGATTTAACCAAGTGTATGAATCGTTCATCTATATTCCCTCCAATATGCTGAAGTATCTCTTCATATTATACCCATACAACATCTGACGAAAACATCAGTCTTGACGAGACAAACAAACAAACAGGCGCCCGGTCCTAATTTGGACCGGGCGCCGATTCGCTTGCTGATCAATCCGTGAACGGTTTATCCCGATGGCGACGTTTCGCCAAGATCAAGTAATAAGCCGGAACAAGGACGAGTGTCAGTACGGTCGAGAACAGAATTCCCGACACGATACAGATGGCGAGCGGTTTGAAGAGCGGGTCTTCACCGAACGCGACCGGTAGTAACGCGACGACCGCCGTCAACGCCGTCAGGAGAATCGGACGGATCCGAGCACGTCCTGCCTCGTATACAGCTGTCGTGACGGACATTCCACTGCGAATTCCTTGCTCGATGAATTCGAACAAGACGACCGCGTTTCGAACGACGATCCCGGCAAGTGAGACCATCCCCATCGATGCCATGAAGCTAAACGGCGTCTGCGTGATGAACAGCCCGACGACCGCACCGGCAATCGCCAAGTAAATCGTGAACAAGACGAGAAGCGGTAAAGAAAGTGAATTGAACTGGAATGCGATGATTAAGAAAATCAAGAACAAGACGACGATGAACAACGTCGCGAGTTCAACGAAGAACTCATTTTGCGTATCGCTCGCTCCCGACTGTTCGAACGAGATGCCATCGCTCGTCAAGTCTGATTTTGCGTCATCGAGAATCCGTTCAACGTCTTGTTTGAACGCATCTTCGTCCATCCCTTCAGTCGCATAGATTTGAAGCGTGACGATCCGCTCCCCGTTCTCACGCGGAATCTGTTGGATCTGTTCAGTCGTCGTTTCGGTGACGAACGTACTGAGCGGGGCGACCGGCGGACCGGCTTCCGTATCGACCGGGACGAGAATCTCGTCAAGGGCGAGCGCCTCGCGGTTTGCGGCCGCATCGACGACGATTTTCACATCGCGTTGTTCGACACCATCGTCGAACGTACCGATCGGGATGCCGTCCGTGACTAACCGGATCTGATCGCTAATTGCTTTCGCGGTCACTCCAGAAGCAGCCATCGCTTCTCGGTTCAATTCGTACGTGAGTGTCTGGAACGGTTCTTTAATGTTGTCGAGCACGAGCGCGCCATCGATTTCTTCGAGGTCTGCCTTGACCGTATCGCGTGCCGCGACAAGTTCTTCGATCGTTTCACCGCGCATTGTGAACTCTACCGGGGCAGACGTTGGTGGTCCCTGTTGCTGCGTATCTAAGAAGATTTCAGCGTCCGGATAGTTTTCACGTATTTGCGACGTGTACTCATCAATCAACTGAATCGCATCGATTTGTTCGTTGTCGACTCGGACGACGACTTGTCCTGCATTGTCACCCGACTGATTGAGTCCACCGGTGAACAAGCTCGGAAGCCCACCGCCAGCGAAAATGGCGGTCTCGGTAACACCGTCAATCTGTTGGAATTCAGCTTCGATCTGTTGGAGGCGACGTTCTGTTTCCTCTAAGTCGGTTTGAACCGGGAACGTGACGCTCGTCACGACTTCTGGTCGGTTCGCAGCCGGGAAGAACTCGAACGGTGTCAACAGAATCAGCCCGTATAGTGCTGTCGTGATGACAAATCCGACCAATCCGAACGTCCACGGCCGTTTAGCGACGACCGGGAGCAACCGATCCGCATAAAAATTACTGAGACGGTTGAGCGGTCCGCCGAGCCAGCCTGGCTCCCGCTTCGACACTTTCACTTTCTTCCGGTTCAACCAATACTGTGCGATCGGCACGAGTGTCAAACTGATGACCATCGATGCGAGCACCGACAACGCGAGTACTGTCGGTAACGCTCGGATAAAGTTCCCGTTCGCGCCTGACAAGAGTGTCAGCGGTAAGAACGCGAAGACGACGGCGAGCGTCGACGTGACGATCGATCCCCAGACTTCTTTCGTTCCGCGAACGGCACCGACCATGGCTGTATCGCCTTTCCGGTAGCGACGCAAAATGTTGTCGTTGACGACGATCGCGTCATCGACGAGAATACCGAGCGCGATGATCGCCCCGATGATCGAGATTTGGTTCAAATCGACTCCCGTGAAGCGGAGCGGGATGAGTGCGATCAAGAAGGACAACGGAATCGCCAAGCTGACGATGAGTGACCCTGTGAACGTCAACCCGATCGTCGTGACGACGATAACTGCGATCATGGCGATGATGAATTCTTTCGTAAGTGACGAGAAGATCGCATCGACCGCTTTCGCTTGATCGTAATAAGTGACGAGTTCGACCCCGTCTAAGTCTCCCACTTCAGAAGCGACGACTTCATCGACGCGTTGTTGCAGCGTCGGGATGTCTTGACCTGGCTCGATTGTCACCGTGAGCGAGATTGCCGGTTCGCCGTCGAGTGAGACGAGGTCGGTGACTGCTTTTGTTGTCTCTTCGACCGTACCGACGTCGGCAAGGCGGACGGGATCGCCGTCGACAGAACCGACGATGACTTGATCCATGTCGTTGACGTTCGTCAAGTTATCGATCGCCAATTGATAAATACCGTCGTCCGTCGATTGGCGACCGAGCGGTGTCGTCTTATATTCTTCGTTGATTGCCGTCAAGACGTCTGGGAATGCGAGTTGGCGTTCCCCAAGCGCTTCGGAATCCAGTGAGACGACGAATTCTGTTTCCGGGAGCCCTTTGATCGTGAACCCGGTCACACCATCTGTTCGTAGCAATCGGTCTTCTAGCCGTTCGACCTGTTCTCGAACCGCTTCAAGCGACTCGCGATCGCTCGACGTCAGTAAGTACGATGCGACCGGAAGCTGACCGATCGAATCGTTGACCGTCGGTGCTAAGGCGTTGTCAGGTAACCGAGGCGCCGCGTCTGAGATCGCCTGCCTCACGTTCGCTTGCAGCTCGCCTTGATCAAATCCGTCTTCATACTCGACGGTAATATTCGAGAACTCCGACGCCGACAGCGACGATACGTTCTCCACCCCTTCAAGCCCTCTTAACTCGGTTTCAAGGATGTTCGTGACGTTCCGTTCGACCGTCTCAGCGGTCGCCCCTGGATATGGGGTCTGAATGAGAATGATATTGACGCTAGTCTCTGGGATTTCACGTTTCGGGAGCTGGAAAAACGTGAGTACCCCGACGACGATTGCAACGAGTAAAAATACAATTATCAATTTTCCTCGCTCAATCATTTTCTGAAAAAACATATTGACCCCTCGCTTTCGGATAATGTGCAAATACACATATGAACTATTCTCCTTTATCATAGAGGGGTTTGAATCGGTTTTCAATCCTTAAACGTGATGCAATGTGCTACTATGGAAACGTTTTTGGAACGCATAAGATAATTCAATCGATCGCTGCTTCTGCCGTTGGACCGTATGATCGGAGACAGGGACTTGAATCGATTCCCCGGTCAGAAATTGAATCCGGGTCCCGTTGCCAAACTTTTTGATGCCCGTGACATGTTGAAAATTGATCCACGCACAATCAGGACTCTCTTTGGCGATTGTCGGGAAAAAGACGGCATCGGCGTGCCAATCCATGACGACAGGGGTTTTTCGATGAGGACCAAGCACGTGACGGGCCGCTTCAATTCGCCCTTGGATACTCGATCCATAATAGAGACAAGCCGATTCGAGCAAGTGAATCGGAGAACCTTTCAGACGGTGCACGCCATCAGGCTGATAGACGAGTGTCTCGGCCTCACCGTACTCATTAAATACCGGAACCAACGCTCTTGTATCATTCGTCAACTGTGTCATCTGTTCTTCCTCCAAAACGTATAATATGACTTACACGTTATTCATAACAAGTTCCTTAAACGTGTGCAAACGGCTCGTCGACATTTCCCACTAAAAAAACCAGCCGTTCGCAGGCTGGTTTTTAAAATCTGTCATCCGTTTTTAATTTTTGTGTGTCTTTCAGGTGGGGGAAGTGGAATTGGACAGCAACTCCGTCGTTCGTATTACCCAAGGTAACGGACCCTCCATGGAGGGTCACGATGCGTTGGACGATAAACAAGCCGAGACCGAACTTGCCTTGCTTCCCACGGGAGAATTGATGGAACAGGTCAAGGTTTTCATCGACTGACGGTCCATCGTTTTTGATGACGATGTCGATTCCTGCATCCGTTCGTTCGAGCTCGACCTGAATCGTCGACTCGGCGTAACGAATCGCATTGTCGAGCACGTTTTCGAGCGCGACCCGAACCTGTTCCCCGTCACCGAGCATCTCGCCCGCGTATCCGGTCAACGTCCACTCGAGGTTACCTCGGAGCTTGAAGCGGTCGATGAGCAGTTCGACCAACTTATCGAGGTTGATCGGATCGAGCTTCATCTCCTGCCCTTTGAAATACTCCAACTTGGTGACGTATAACAAGTCGACCACTTTTTTCTCGAGACGCGATGCTTCTTCATCAATGACTTCGGCCGACCCTTTCAAGTCTCCGGTCGGATAGATGCCGTCCCCGATCGACTGGGCATAGCCGCGAATGACCATGATCGGCGTCTTCAAATCGTGAGAGATGTTTTGTAAGAGCGCCTGTTGCGCCAAATCTTGCTCTTGCAGTTCTTGGCGCATCGCGTCGATCGACCGCGCCAATTGTCCGAGCTCGTCTTCCCTGGCGAGTGGTAACACCGTCTCCCATTGGCGGTTCGATATTTTCTCAACGGCCCGTTCCATCTCGACGATCGGCTTCGTCAACTCTCTCGACATCCAAAGGGCCGGGATGAGTGATAGGAGGCTGATGACACCAATTAAAATCGAGATACGCCAGAACAATGTCGAGACGAGCTCACGGCGATAAGCGTCCCAGGCGTAAGACGCCTGGTAGATGAGGGCACCGTCATATTCGTTTTGACGAATCGTATAGTAGACGTCTTCCCCATCGATCGTCGTCTGATATTTGGCGACCTCGCTCGTCTGTTCGAGCGCCTCTTGATACATCCGATTCGTCAGCTCGAGCGGGGCCGAGCCGTAAATGATGCGTCCGTTCGGCAAAAAGATAAGCTGATTGACCGAACGTGATTCTTGTTGACGCCGATCGTACTCGATCGGGTTGCTCGGAATATTTTCGAGCTCGTTCGTATTTCCGAGGTAATAATCGACATCTTGAAGCGTCTCATACACTTGTTCATCGATGAACTGCGTGATCGAGGAGCGGACCGTCAACAAAATCATCAACGCCAAGGTGACGATGATGAGCAAAATCAATACCCATATTTTCCACATGAGCCGTTTCGGCTTAAGTTCGTGAAGTCTCATGGCTTAACGAGTCGATAACCGATCCCATACAGCGTCTCAAGTTCGAGTCGGTGCAACTTCTTCCGTAAGCGTCGGACCAAGTCATCGACGACACGGTCTGAGCCGAAATAGTCGCGACCCCAAACGCCTTCTAATATTTGCTCACGCGACAGCGCCGATCCCGGATGTTCGAGGAAGAGCAACAATAAATCGAACTCTTTGGACGTCAAATCGATATCATCCGCAGCATGCTTGATCAGTCGTTTGTCCGGATAAATCGTGTATTCCCCATACTCGATATGTTCGTTCGATTTCGACCCGTACACCCGATCGATCAATTTTTTGACCCGGATGACGAGCTCGCGCGGTAAGAACGGTTTGGCGATGTAGTCATCCGAACCCATCTCCAGTCCGATGATTTTATCGATGTCCTCATCACGGGCCGAAATGAAGATCGTCGGTGTATTGGCGTTCGTCGCCTTGATTTGCTTCAACAACTGAAAGCCATCGAGGTCCGGCAGCATAATATCGAGCACCCATAAGTCAGGTTCGTCTTGAATCGCGGCTTGGGCTGATACACCATCCGTGAACGAACGGACTTGGTAGCCTTCTTGCTCTAAATACGTGACGAGCATTTTGTTTAAATTGACCTCATCATCGACTAAATAGATCGTGTACATTTTAGTCACCTCTGCAGCATTTTTTAACATCATATCAAACAATTGTCGACGAATGATGGGAAATCACTCGTTTTGAACCGGCTGGATGTACCGTCAATCGCGTAAGTTAACGAAAAAAAGAAGGGTTTCCCCTCCTTACCGTGTCGACCGTGTCCGCAATTGTTGAGCGAGGAAGGCCGTCCCCCCGCTAAGTAACGCCAACACGCCGCTGATCATGACGAGTTCCATCGTAACCCCACCTTCCCGCTGATACCGATTCTCATTATCATCTATACTATATCATAGTTTTTAGCATGAGAACATCACAAAAAAATCCCGCCTCACAGGCGGGATTCGGTCGTTATGCGTTGACGTCGTAACCTTGTTCTTCGATAGCTTCGATCATCACTTTGACGGAAATCTTATCGTTATGGATGACATCGACTCGATGATCTTGTAACGAGACGATGGCCGACTCGACGCCTTCTAACTCGGTCAAAGCCCCTTCAACCGCTGCCTTGCAATGGTTACATGTCATACCTTCTACTTTCAAGACTGTTTCATTCATTTGGAATGTCCTCCTTGTTTTTTTAATCGCAGTGCGTTCAATACGACCGAAACCGAACTGAACGCCATCGCTGCCCCAGCAATCCATGGAGCGAGCAAACCGGCCGCGGCAATCGGTATACCGAAGCTATTATAGGCGAGCGCCCAAAATAGGTTTTGACGGATGTTTCGCATCGTGAGCGCACTCATCTCGATCGCCCGATCCACGCCTTCGATATCTCGACCCATGATCGTCACGTCCGCCGCTTCTAAAGCGACGTCCGTCCCGCTGCCGAAGGCGATACCGACGTCCGCGACGGCGAGCGCAGGCGCATCGTTCATCCCGTCACCGACCATGGCGACGCGGCCACGTTGTTTCAGTGCCTCGATGTGGTCTGCCTTCTCGACGGGCAACACCTCGGCAATGACATTCGTTTCAGCGATGCCTAGTTCACGCGCCACGTCGAGCGCGACTTCTTTTCGGTCTCCCGTCAAGACATACACTTGTCTCGTCGTCGCAAGTCGTTGCACGACAGCCCGGCTACCTTCTTTCAACCGGTCTTGAAGACCGAACGCCGCCACGACTTCAGATTCACTCGCCACGTAAACCGGCGTCATCGCTTGCATGTCCCAATCAGGCAACGTGAATCCGGCCTCGCGCATCATCCGGACCGAACCGATAAGAAGCTCTTTCCCATCAACGACCGCTTTCAATCCTCGGCCCGATAACTCTTCGACCCGTTCCACGTGCCCGACGCCGGCGCCGCGTCCGATGGCTTCCGCAAGTGGATGCGTCGACTGACGTTCGGCCATGACCGCCCGTTGTAAAAACGACTCGTCCCCGAACGTCGCCACGACTTCAGGCGTCCCGTTCGTGAGCGTCCCCGTCTTATCGAACACGACGATATCGACACCGTTCAATGATTCGAGTTGACCGCCCCCTTTAAAGAGGACGCCTTGTTCAGCCGCACGGCCGGTCCCGACCATGATCGATGTCGGGGTCGCAAGTCCGAGCGCACACGGACAAGCGATGACGAGGACGGCGATTGAAGACCGAATCGCCATATCGAGATCATTAAACCCAAACAACCAAACGGCGAACGTGACGGCACTGATGGCGACGACGATCGGTACGAACACGCCAGAGATTCGGTCGGCCTGCCGTTGAATCGGTGCTTTATCCGTTTGTGCCTGTTCGACGACACGGACGATTTGCGCAAGCATCGTCTCGTTGCCGACACGCTCTGCCGCCATCAAGAAGCGGTGTGTTCGATTGATCGTCCCACCGACGACATCAAAACCGACGCCTTTTTCAGACGGGATCGATTCGCCGGTCAGCATCGATTCATCGATGACCGTCTCACCTTCAACGATCTTACCGTCGACCGGCACTTTCTCACCTGGACGGACGACGATCACGTCGCCGACGTTGACAAGGTCGATCGCCACCGACCGTTCTTCCCCGCCGACGAGTAAGATCGCTTCTTTCGCCTGCAGCGACAGAAGCGATTTGAGCGCATCTGTCGTTTTTTCTTTCGCCCGTGCCTCCAACCATTTCCCGAGCAATACGAGCGTGATCAACACAGCGCTCGTCTCGAAATAAAGGGACGGATTCATCGGATGGACGAGCATTTCGAACACGGAATAGAAGTAGGCGGCGGATGTCCCCGTCGCGACGAGGACGTCCATATTGGCCGCCCCGCTCTTCAGGCTCTTATACGCCCCTTGATAAAACTGGGCCCCAATCCAAAACTGGACCGGTGTCGCGAGCGCGAATTGCCACCACGGGTTCATGAGCCAATCGGCATGGAACATTAACCCAGGGATATGGGTAATCATGACGAGTAAGAGCGGCGCCGAAAGAAGCGCCGAAATGAGCACTTTCCGTTCTAGTGGGCGGAGGTCATGTTTCGGTGTGAGCTCGACTTTCCGTTCCGCCCCGTAGCCGATCTTCTCAATCCGGGCGATCAGCTCCTCTTCGGTGATGCCGTCCTCGACGCGAATTGTCGCAGTCTCGAGCGGCAAATTGACGGTCGCATCGACCCCGTCCATCTTATTCAATACTTTCTCGATTCGGGCCGAGCATGCGGCGCATGTCATTCCTTGAATCGACAGTTCGACAGTCTTCATACGAGCACCTCCTTACTTTTTAATGCGGCTGACAATTGTCATCAATTCGTCAATGTATGGATCCATATCTTCCGTTTCACTCGCATGGACCAAGCATTTACGCATATGACGCTCAAGCAGCTGCATCTCGACTTGCTTTAACGCGGCTTGAATAGCCGACGTCTGCGTCAAGATATCGACGCAATATCGGTCGCTCTCGACCATCTTTTGAATCCCACGGACTTGGCCTTCGATCCGGCGCAGCCGCTTACTGAGCGCAACTCGCTCGGCGTCTTCGCGCGGGACGAGCGGCTGTTCGTGCAAGAATTCATCCATTGTTATCACCTCACGTCTAATATACCCCTACCCCGTAATGGTGTCAAACGTATGAAATAAAAAAAGAGCGACAATTGTGTGTCGCCCTTGCTTGATTCAGTTGCGTTGAAACGCCTCGCTTTTCAAAACCGTCCGCAAAATCTTACCGGTCGTATTTCGCGGTAACTCATCGATGATCTCGATGTGGCTCGGCTGTTTATACTTGGCAAGTTTCGTCGCCGCGAACGCGCGGATCTCGTCGACCGAAAGCTCATCGCGGGTGACGATGAACGCCTTCACCGCTTCACCTTGCTCGGCATCCGGCACGCCGATGACGGCAGCCTCGACGATGCCCGGGTGTTGGTACAACACTTCTTCGACTTCCCGCGGGTAGACGTTATAACCACCGACAATGACCATATCCTTTTTCCGGTCGACGATGTAAAAATATCCGTCCTCGTCACGTTTCGCCAAGTCTCCCGTATAGAGCCAGCCGTCCCGAAGCGTCATCGACGTCTCCTCAGGCAGTTTGTAATAGCCTTTCATGACGTTCGGACCGCGGACGATCAGTTCCCCGACTTCGCCGACACCGACTTCTTCGCCAAGCTCGTCGACGATTTTGTTCTCGACGTGGACGATCGACGGACCGATCGATCCCGCTTTCCGTTCCCCGTGGAGCGGGTTGAAACAAGTGACCGGCGACGCCTCTGACAGGCCATACCCTTCGAGGATCTTACACTCGAACTTTTGTTCAAACGATTCGAGCAGTTGGACCGGTAAGCTCGCCCCGCCCGAGACGAAGACGCGGACGTGCTTGAGCGCCGACGCGTAAGCCGGTACTTTCAGCGCCGTTTGTAACAAGAAATTGTACATCGTCGGCACACCGGCAAAAATGCTGACCTGATGCTTCGGAATGAGATCGAACACGTCTTGCGGCGAGAACTTCGGCAAGATGATGATCGTCGCCCCGCGCAAGAGCGGCGCGTTGACGATGACCGTCAAACAGAAGACGTGGAACATCGGCAGCGCCGCGAGCGCCTTATCGTCCGGTGTGATCTCAAGATATTCTCCGATTGAGTGCGCGTTTGAGAACAAGTTGAGGTGGGTCAACAGCGCTCCCTTAGGTTTACCTGTCGTCCCGCTCGTATATAAGATGACGGCGACGTCTTGTTCATCGACCTCGACTAGCGCCGTCACGCCCGAGGCGAACGCTTTTGAAAACGGCATAAATTCGATATCCCCTGTGCGCTCGATTGCGGGCACCTCCGCATACGGTACCGAGATGACAAGTTTCAACTGCGGCAAGTTCGTGAGCGCCGTTTCGGCTTGCGCGACGAGCGGCGATAAGGCGACGATCGCTTTCACGTCTCCATCGAGTAAAATGTAAGCCATCTCGTCCGGCGTATATGTAGGGTTGATCGGAATGACGATTCCCCCTCGCGCGAGGACCGCAAAATAAGAAATCAAGAACGCCGGGCTATTCCCGAGGACGAGCGCGACGTGGTCCCCTCTGTCGATCCCCTTCTGTTCAAGCGTCGATGCCATCGCTTGGACTTGTCCGAAAAACTGTTCGTAGCTGACCGTGTCCTCCCCGAACACGTAGGCCGCCTTATTTGGATGCGCGGCCACAACCCCTTGTAACGCTGTGACTAAGTTTGCCATGGTAATCCCCCTTTAGAAATGAATGACGATTCACTCTTGAGCCGTAAAAAAGAGCACGGCAACCGCGCTCTTTTTCAGTTACCTCTATTGTACATGAAACATCTCAGGAAGAAAACGCTTTCAAATCCATCATCTGTAAATGATATAGCCCGGCCCGGCTTTGGACGTGAACAAGCGCTTGCAACGCTTCGTCGTCCATGAGCAGATCATCGATCAACTTATGGAACATCTGCTTCTTCTCGTCAGTCGTCGCTGTGATGATAAAGATCATTTCTGCACAGACCGATTCCCCGGCGATCGTCCGCACGTCGAACGGACGGTTCAAGTGGAGCAGCGTGATGCCATCGCGCTTTGAGACCTGGTTCGGCACGTCGATGACAGCGACCGGGATGGCGACGTCCGTCACTCCGGACGGGATCGTGCGCTCCTGTTCGATGATGACTTGCGCAAACGTATCATCGACTATCCCTTTTCCTTCTAGCTCAAGACCAATCGCGAGCATGGCTCGCTCGAACGTCGGTTGATCGGTCACCCACATCCAGTTCGTGTCCATCCATTCTGTGATGAAACGGCACATCTTCATTCCTCCTATTGGCTCATCTCCATTAACGAAAGCGCTTGCACTGATTATGATACGTCTTCCCGCAACGACTCGCAACGCTACACACAAGGTTTCACGAAAACGCCAAAAAGGATGGTCTCTGAAACAGACCATCCTCCTGCAAAATCGCCTCAGCTAATGAGATCGACCAGTTCTTCTAAGTCGACGTTACCGAAGTAATGCTTGACGTCGAGGTGTGACAATTGTTCCCGAATCGCGGCTCGTTCGAATCGCGTCCCGACGAGTGCTTGCTCGACGTCGTGGATATCACCGACGCCAAAGAAGTCGCCGTAGATTTTCGCTTCTGTGATCGTCCCTTTATTGACGTTCAAACGAACGTCAATTGTGCCGATCGGGAAACGACGCTTCGATTCGACGTCGAACTTCGGTGACTTCCCGAAGTTCCAGTCCCAGTTCGCGTAGCGTTCTTTCGAGATGTCTTGAACGATTTCCCAGTCCTCGTCACGGAGCACGTAACGTTCCGGGTCTTGACCATCATAGATCGAGTGGAGGAGCGCCTCGACGAACCGTTCCATCTCCATCTCTTCCTCTAAAAATTCCGTGATGTTGGCGACCCGGCTCCGGACCGACTTGATGCCTTTTGAGCGCATCTTCTCTTCCGAGACGTTGAGCGAGTTGACGACTTCCTCGATGTTCGAGTTGAACATGAGCGTCCCGTGGCTGAACATGCGACCGCGCGTCGTGAATTGGGCGTTCCCGCTGATTTTCCGTTCGCCGACTTGAATATCGTTACGACCGGTCAATTCTGCTTCGACACCGAGTTGTTTGAGCGCATCGACGATCGGCTGTGTGAACTTTTTGTAGTTGTTGAACGAATTGCCGTCATCTTTCGTGATGAAGCTGAAGTTCAAGTTGCCTTCGTCGTGATAGACGGCACCGCCACCAGACAAGCGACGGACGACGTCGATCCCGTTCTCTTCGATATACTTTAAGTTGACTTCTTCTGACGTGTTCTGGTTTTTGCCGATGATGATCGACGGGCCGTTAATGTAGAACAAGAAGTAGTCCTCATGCTCGACGTTCAAATGCTTGAGGATATACTCCTCGACCGCCAAGTTGAGTTTTGGGTCCCGGATGTCCGGGTTAAAGATAAATTTCACAGTCGGTTTCCTCCTAATCGGATGTTCGTTAGTTGTATTATACGAGACGAATCACCCGCTCTACAACTTGTTTACTTCCACTCACCGCTCATAATGCGCTTCAGCGCGTTCGCGACGCCGTACTCATCATGACGTTCCGTGACGTGGTGGCTGATCGCGATCAAGTCGTCGTGACTGTTGCCCATCGCGATCGCTTTGCCGGCGACTTCAAACATCGGCACGTCGTTCAAGTTGTCACCGATGACGACGACTTCTGACAAATCGACACCGAAGTGCTCGGCTAATTTTTTGACGCCGTGACCTTTGTCGGCCCCGTTCGCCATCACTTCGATGTTGTCGTTCCCTGATGACGTGACGTATACCCCGTCGACACGCTCATCGATTTCAGTCCATAGTGATGACATCTTCTCAAAATGACTTGAGAACGCGATGAATTTATAGACGCGACCAGCCTCGTTTTTGATGAAGTCCTCGATATCCTCGACGAGACGAACGTCTTCGTTGACGTAATAACGCTTCCGGAAGAACTCATACATCTCGAGCGACCGGTCGTCACCGTTTTGCTTCAAGTTTTCCATCGTCGCATCGATCAAATCGAGGCGACTTGCGACAAGTCCCGCTTCCGAATACATCTCGTAGAAAATGTCTGAATACTTATGGTCTTGATGAAGCACCGACACGACTTCGAGCGCTTCTTCAACCGTCAAATCGATTTCATGGAGCACTTCTCCCGTTTCTGTCAAGACGCGGCCCCCGTTTGACGAGACGATCGGGCACGTGAGACCGGCCTCATCGAGAATCTCTTTCGCGTTGAAGTAATTGCGTCCCGTCGCAATCGCAAAGCGAATCCCTTGTTCTTCGGCGGCGCGGACGATTTCAGCCGTCTCCGGTGCGATTTTTGTGTGGTTGTGCAGAATCGTGCCATCCATATCGGATACGAACAATTTATACGTTGTCATCAACATCCACTCCCTCTTTTTCTCTTTCGCTTCTAACTATAACAAAAAGAGAAGCCGACGGAAAAATCCGACACCTCTCTTCACAAATCCTTAACCAAGTTCTGCTAACTGTTTGATCTGCTCGTGGACGCTCTTAATACAGTCCGGCATGCCGATCCCGTCGTAGGCGATCCCCGCGAGCAGCACGCCCGGATAAACTCGGCTCATCTCGGCCCGAAGCGCTCGCACCCGGTCGGCGTGGAAGACCGCGTACGGCGGCAATCCGTCCCGTAGCCGGCTGACGACCGCCTGGAGCGGTGCGGCTTTGATGTTCATCAAACCGCCCAAGTCACGGAGCGCTGTCGCCACGATGTCCTCATCCGGTGCATCGACGATCTCGTCAGCACCCGGACGACCGAGGAAGACACGGAGAACGTGATAGCCGTCCGGCACGGCGTGTGGCCATTTTTGATCGATGAACGTACACGCCGTGATCATCACGTCCGCTTCTTGGCTCGTGACGAAGCCCGTACCGACGAACGGGAGCTCGATGTCTGTCTCTTTAAAGACGAGTGAGCACGTCGCGGTCGCATGCGGCTTCATATCGGCCAAGAAATCACTGTCGACTTTCGGTAAGAACTGACGAATGAGACGCGGCGGGACCGTCAGTACGAGACGCTCTGAATCCATATCGCCACGATTCGTGAGCAGACGATAGCCTGTCTCCATCTCCTCGACTTGTTCGACCGAACAGTTCAAGATGACCTCTGTCCGCTCGAGCCGTTCCGCGAGACGGTCCGTCAGCGACTTCAAACCTCGCCGGAGCGAAGCGAACTGTCCGACTTTCTTCGCGCCGACTTCAGCGACACGCTGTTCGGGACGAAGATGGCGCATCCCTTCATATAGACTGCCGTACTTCTTCTCACCTTCGATAAACTGCGGGAACGTCGACAGCGCACTCATCTTGTCGATATCGCCGGCATAAATACCCGACAATAGCGGCTCGATCAATCGGTCGACAATCGGATCTCCGACCCGTTCTCGAAGATAGAGGCCAAGTGAGACGTCCGTCTCTGGGGGAATGACGTCTGGGGGCGATACCAGCATGGCCCGCAATGCCGCGTGCTCGTCTTCTGACAAGAGCGACGTCTGCTTGAACGCGTCGACGTCGAGCGGGATGCCCATCACCGTCTGTTTCGGGATCGGATGTAACCCGTCATGATGCAAGACGTACGCTTGCCCGACCCCGTTCCGGACGAGCTCGTCCCCGAGACCGACGTCATGGATCAACTCGGTCATCGCCGTCTTCCTGAACACGTAAGAGTCAGGACCGCGCTCGACCGCGAATTCACCGGTCTCAAACGTATCGATTTTTCCACCCAACCGGTCATTGGCCTCTAACAGCGTGATCGACACGTCTTCCGGCAAATAACGCTCGGCATAAAAAGCGGCGGTGAGACCTGTGATCCCACCACCGACAATCGTCAAATTACGCATGATGCACGATCACGCTTTCCATCCGATCTGCGACGGCTTCGATGAAGCTCCGCTCTGCGTTTGGCATGTTTGGACGTGCGTAGTGAACGCCAAGGCGGTCACAAACGACTTTACATTCCACGTCGTTGTCGAAGAGCACTTCAAGGTGGTCAGCGACGAAACCGACCGGCGTATAGACGAACGCCTCGTAGCCATGTTTTTCGTGAAGTTCAGCCGTCAAATCTTGGACGTCCGGCCCGATCCAAGGATCCGGCGTGTTGCCTTCAGACTGCCAACCGACCTCATAGTTGATGACACCAGCAGCTTGCGCGATCTTATCTGCCGTCTCTTTCAACTGATCCGGGTACGGGTCGCCACCAGCCAAAATCTTCTCTGGCAAGCTATGCGCCGACACGATCAAGCATGCCTTTTCGGCTGGGACCGGCAAGTTCGCGAACGTCTCTTTGATCGCTTCAGCCCACCAATTGATAAATTTCGGCTCATCGTACCACGACTCGACCGAACGGATCTCGATGTCGTATTTCGCCGCTTCTTCATGGGCGCGTCCGTTGTAAGACTTGACGCTATATGACGAATAATGAGGGGCAAGAACGACTGAGACCGCTTCTTTAATGCCGTCGTTCGCCATTTGCGCGACCGCATCCTCGACGAACGGTTCGATGTGCTTGAGACCGATATATAATTTGAAGTCGATTTCACCAGCGTGACGCTCGTTCAAAATGTCTCGAAGCGTCTCCGCTTGGTCGATCGTGATCTTCGCGAGCGGAGATACGCCCCCGATCGCCTCATAGCGTTCCGTCAAGTCTTGGAGCGCTTCCGGTGCCGGCTTGCGTCCGTAACGGATGTGCGTATAATATCGTTCAATGTCTTCCGGTTTATATGGTGTTCCATAAGCCATTACGAGTAATCCGACTGTTTTCATGATGATTTGCCTCCCATTTTTTCACGTGAATAGTCATGGATAAATGCCGTCAATTTGACGAGTACGGCCGGGTCGACTTCTGGGAACACCCCATGTCCCAAGTTGAAGACGTAGCCCGGTTGTTTCATCCCTTCATCGAGGATTTCTTTCACTTTCTCCTCGATGACCGGCCATGGTGCCAGCAAGAACGACGGGTCCAAGTTTCCTTGCACCGCTTTCGTAATACCGCGATCGCGCGCTTCTTGAACCGACAAGCGCCAGTCGAGCCCGACGACGTCGATTGGCTGATCTTGCCATTCTTCTACAAGATGGCTCGCTCCGACACCGTGCATGATGAGCGGGATGTCGAGTGTGCGCAATTCAGTGAAGATGCGCTCAGTCGTCGGTTTAATGTAACGGACATAATCTTTGCGGCTGAGCGTCCCGACCCATGAATCGAACAATTGGAACGCTTGGATACCGGCCTCGGCTTGCGCTTTGGCGTACGTGATGACCATGTCTCCAAGTTTGTCCATGAGCGCGTTCCAAACGTCCGGCTCAGCATACATGAGTGCTTTCGTCCGATGATAGCTTTTCGATGGACCGCCTTCAATCATATAGCTCGCAAGCGTGAACGGTGCTCCCGAGAATCCGATGAGCGGCACTTCAAGACGCTCTCGAAGCAAACGGATTGTCTCGAGCACGTACGAGATGTCGTCGACATTCAGCGGTTTTAAGCGCTCGACGTCCTCCATCGTCCGATACGGATTATCGATGACCGGGCCAATCCCGCTCTTAATTTCTACATTGACGCCCATCGACGGGAGTGGCGTCATAATATCTTTGTACAGAATGGCCGCGTCGACTCCGAGTTGCTTGACCGGGAGTTCCGTCACGTAGGCGCATAGTTCTGAATCGTGTGTGATTTCGAACAACGTCCTCGTTTTCTTGATCTCACGATATTCTGGTTGGTAGCGTCCGGCTTGGCGCATATACCAGACCGGCACATAGTCTGTCGCCTCTCCTCGAAACGCCTTCAAAATAGTATCGTTCATACGTCGCGTCATTCCCCTCTATAATTCTCCTACACTCTTCTTCTATAGGTATGTGAACTCAAAAACATTATACAGAAATTAATTAGAATAATGCTAATGTGAAGCATTTTCATTGTGTTTTCATTGTGTCATTTCTTTGTCGGATACGTGCGGAACGCCGAATTGAGCTGACCCCGGATCAAATCATCACGCTGTTTCGTCGATAGACGTTTTTCGCGCTCTTTAATGTCTTGAATCCGCCATCCGTCCTCAAGCTTTGACGCCACGTCGATCAACCGCTCGACGTCATGGAAAGAATATTTACGTGAGCCTCCCTTTGTCCGCTCCGGGAAGACGAGTCCTTTCGCCTCATAATAGCGCACTTGTCGTTCAGAAAGCCCGGTCAGTTCGGTAATAACGCCCATTCCAATCACTTTCTTCGACTTGTAGTCCATCGTCCGCCATCTCCCTTCTCAAAAAAACTATGTCAGATAATCTGACAAATTGCAATCCAACCCGTTCATTTCGTCTTAAACTGAAACCAACTTTTGAAATCACACTTGCTAAAAGGAGGAATCGCAACATGGAAGAAATTATGTATTATATGGACACGCTGTTCGTACTCATCGCTGCACTGCTCGTCTTGACGATGCAACTTGGTTTCGGCTTACTCGAGACTGGGACGCTCCGGGCTAAAAACGCCGGGCATGTCGCTGTCAAACAAATCATCAGCCTCTCTGTGGCGGCACTCGCCTTTTGGGCCGTCGGGTTCGGCCTCTCATTCGGGGATGGTACCCGCTGGTTCGGGACTGAAGGATTCTTTTTAAACGGATCGTTCACGAGCCTCGACTGGGCCAACGTCTCGCTCGACATTAAATTCTTGTTCCAATTGTCATTCGTCGCCGTTGCGCTCGCAATCGCTTGGGGCGGATTTGCGGAACGGGCTAAACTGTCGGCTTATGTCTTATTCGGTATCTTCTTCGTCGCCATTCTCTATCCGATTGTCGCTCGCTCGGTTTGGGCTGGTGGACTCCTCGGCTCAATGGGGATGCAAGACTTCGCAGGCTCAGCCGTCGTCCATCTTCAAGGTGGGATGGCTGCCCTCATGGCGACGATCATCTTGAAACCACGACGGAAAACAGAATCACTCGCCGGTCATAACCACGTCTTGACGGTCGTCGGCGGACTCGTCCTTTGGCTCTGTTGGTTCGGATTCAACGCCGGATCGACGATGTCGGTCGCTGACGGATTCTTCGGTTATGTCGCACTTACGACGATGCTCGCTACGGCTGCCGGTGCGCTCGGCGCTCTCGCCATCGTCATGATCCACAAGAAGACGGCCGACATCCCTTCAGTCGTCAACGGTGTTCTCGGGGCGCTCGTCGCCATCACAGCCGCTTGTGCCTTTGTCGAACCATGGGCCGCTGTCGTCATCGGCGCTCTCGCTTCCATCGCAACATACGGCACGAGTATCCTCATGGCGAAATATATCGATGACCCACTCTGTGCCTTCTCGGTCCACGGTGTCGCTGGCATCATCGGAACACTCGCACTCGGGTTCTTCGCATCACCGCGTCTCGTCGAGATCACCGGCATCGGTTCGGCCGGCCTCTTCTACGGTGGCGGCTTGTCACAACTTGGCGTCCAGGCGCTTGGTGTCTTGATCGCAATGGTCATCGCCGGAGGCGGAAGCTATGTCTTCTTAAAACTACTCGACGTGACGATCGGTCTCCGTGTCACTGAGGAGCAAGAAGACGTCGGACTCGATATCGCCGAGCACGGTGTATCGGCGTACGGTGAAATCGATGCGGAAACTGACACTCCGGCTCGTCTGCCGAAGATTCTCGGCTCGAGCGTGTCGGTCATGTCACCAAAAAAATAACAGCAGTCAAAGGGACACCTTTCACGCGCGTGGAAGGGTGTCCCTTATTCATTTCAACCGCCCTAAATAGTAACGGATGACAAGATAGCCGAGCACGACTCCCGCGACCGCGTCAACTCTAGCACCGAACGCGACCGACCCAACCGTCAGGACGACCAACTGACCAATCAGCAAGCGGTTCATCCACCATTTGTAACCCACCAACCGTTCAAGACGCGTGATCGGCAACCATGAAGCGATCGACATCGTATCGAGTCGTTTGAAGAGCGGCACGAGTTGGAGTGCCGTCAAACCGACGAACAGCGGGACGACCAAGCCGACATACCAGCCACCCGACAACCACATGACGATGAACGCCACGACAGAAAGGCGGAACACGAGGTCGAGCGAGTCTTTCGAACGGATGACGCGTAAGCCATAGACATAACGCGCGGCATCCGCGCGTCTGAGCACCGAACGCTCGAGCGCTCGCACGATGATACTTCTCTCCTTCACTTCCTCCCGCATCGCCGGCAAGTCGACGAACCAACTGATGACACGGTCGAACTGCGCCTTGCTCTTCTGCTCGAGCGTGAGCCAATCAAGGAGCGGGATGCGGTCGTGTCGTCTTAGATGAAGCAAGACAAGCGCGACAAGCGCCGGCACCGGCGTCAATAACGGGACACCGAAAATCATGATGACTCCACTCGCGAGCGCACTGAAGAGCACCACGTTTGAGACCAATTCGAGCTTTGCGAGGCGACCCGCTGCCGAAAGCAACACGCTCGCTGCGACGATGGCGCCTACTTCTGCCGGCGTGAGCGCTTGCGTCCGGACGATGAGCGGCAAGACGACGAGCATGGCGACGAGCGCCCGAATGCTCGCGAACACGACGTTGAACAGACGGATCCCGTTCATATACGAACGGATATCACCGAGCTCTGGCAACAAAAACACTTGGTCCGCTTCTTGAAGCAACGTCCGCGGCCGATGCCCGAGTGGCAAGAGCAAGAACACGAGCGCGACGACCCATTCGCTCGGAAACGCCGGGTCGAGTTCGTTTAAAAATTGATTGTAGACGAATCCCCCGTAAATGAGCGTGAAGTAGAGCGTGAACAAGAGACCCCCGTTCGCCACATAGCGGCTATACTTCACGACTTCTTCCATCCAACTACTGAACCGAGCGTTAAACACCTTCATTGCGCCCGCTCCTCGGCCTCGATCGCCTCGACATAAATGTCATCGAGCGTCGCGTCAGGACGGAGCGCATATTTTTCACGCAACTGCGCTGCCGTACCGGTCGCAATCACGACTCCTTGATGGAGAAACACGAACCGGTCACAGTGACGTTCCGCCGTCTCGAGGATGTGCGTCGACATGAGAATCGCACAATCTTGTTTATACTCATCAAACAGGCGGAGCAGTTGACGGATCGCGAGCGGATCGAGACCGACGAACGGTTCGTCGACGATCAAGAGCGGCGTCTTCGTCACGAGCGCGCTCAGAATCATCGCTTTTTGGCGCATCCCTTTCGAGAAGACGGATGGGAACCAGTCCAACTGTTTCTCCATACGCATGTCGCGGGCCAATCGTTCCGTCCGCATCTCGAGGTCACGGCTGTCGATCTCGTACGCTTTCCCCATCAACAACAAATGTTCACGTAACGTCAACGTGTCATACAAAATCGGCGTCTCAGGTATATAACTTATTTTCTTGCGATAATTTTTTTCGGACGATTGCAACGTTTCTCCGTCGACTTCGACTGATCCCGAAATCGGTTCAAGCAATCCTAAAATATGTTTGATCGTCGTCGATTTCCCGGCACCGTTTAGCCCTATCAGCCCGACGAGCTCACCTTTTTTTACTTCAAACGAAACATCATGTAGCACTTGTTTACCTATATAACCGCCGTTCAAGTGTTCGACGTGTAACATGAAAACTCCACCCCTTATTTTCAACTTTTTTTTGTGATATATGTTTTAAAAATTGTCACATGGGAATATTCTCTACTGTAAGGCATTTTAAAAACTTATTCATCACTTCCATTGTTCCATAAAATTGTTATTGAGAACAATGGACAAAACAGAGAGGAGAATGTTTGCATGGGTTTTATTCTTTATTTGATCGTCGGGGGTATCATCGGTTGGTTAGCAGGTCTTATTTTAGGTAAAGACGTACCAGGCGGCGTAATCGGTAACATCATCGCTGGTATCATTGGTGCTTGGCTTGGCGGATTGATCTTCCCTGATTTCGGACCGATCATCGCTGACATCGCGATTATTCCAGCACTTCTTGGTGCGATTATCTTGATCTTGATCGTATCGTTCGTTATGAAATCAATGAACAAGAAACGCTAATCAAGTGCTACAAAAATGGGACCCTCGACACGAGGGTCCCATTTTTTCGTTCAACTTAACAGTAAATACATCGCCCCGTCGCGTTCGATGAAGCGTTTATCCGTTTCTAGACCGAGCAACGTGAAAATCGATTCGAACAGTGAGCGATCGTAACGCCACTCGATCCCAAGCTCTGTCTCGATTCGTTCATTCGGTTCACCGAGGAGTGCGACCATATCGTCCGTCCGTTTGTCCAAATCGATGTCGATTTGGTTCACTTTCTTTTTAACAAATGTCACATCCATGCCGTCATACCGCCACACGTCGCTGTCCCGTTCAAGCGGTTCACCGAGCTGTTCGACGACCGCTTTCTCCCGCTTGTTCATAACCGACTCAATCGTTTCAAGCGAATGCCCGGTCCTCGCCTCGACTTCAATCTCGATCAGCTCGACCCGCTCGATATCGAACTGACCGGCAATCGTCTCGTTCGCTTCGGGCTGTAGCGCGAAAGCGAGCTGTTCCTCCCGAACGAGCGTCACCGTCTCCGTTCGCGTGACGGTCTCCCCGTTCACGACCGCGACGGCTTTGACGTCGTACCGGCCTGGCATCCGTTCGACCGTCAAGCTGTCGCCCGCCGCATCAATCCGGCCTACTTGTGTCCCATCGACCCATATGTTCGTCAATGGCACGTCTGACGTCGCAACGAACGTTTGCGGTAACAGCTCAATCCGATAATCCGCAAAGCCGAACCGGCCGTCTCCCGTATCAAGCAAGCGGAACAACCCGACTGACTCCATACCTTGACGTTCATCGGCGCGGTCCGCCGCCACCTCAGAGATCGCCTCACCTCGAATCGACTTCTCTTCGTTCAGCCAACGCATGAACCGGAGTGCCTCGGCACGCGTAAGCGGCTCAGTCTCATATTCAACCGTCTGCTCAAAGAAAGCGACGTCTTCCGTCAACAGAGCCTCTTTAAATCGAACGTGGATTTGCGCGTTCGCCTCTGCCGGCTTATAGCCCCATATATAGATTGCACCCGTCGCTAAGACGAGCAAAACGGCTAGGACGATGACGAGGCGAATCTTGCGCTGCCTTGTCGTCTTCTTCGATCGTTCATAAGCCATTCTCTCCACTCCTATCACTTTCTCTTGTCCTTCTATTGTAGGATGACGTGAGAACGAGGACAATCATTCTTTCGCCTGAACTTCCGTGTTATGATGAAATCGATCAGTCATTTCATGAATGGAGGAAATACGATGCATACCGATGCCAATTGTATCTTTTGTAAAATCGTCAACAACGACATCCCTTCTTACAAGGTGTACGAAGATGATGACGTCGTCGCTTTTCTCGACATTTCCCAAGTGACGAAAGGCCATACCCTCGTCATCCCGAAACATCATGCCAAAAACATTTACGAACTACCGAGTGACGTCGCAAGTGACGTCTTTAAAGCAGTACCGGGAATCGCGAGTGCGATTCAACGCGAAACGGGCGCGATCGGGATGAACGTCCTCTCGAACGCCGAACAAATCGCCGGTCAGACGGTGTACCATTTCCATATTCACTTGCTCCCGCGCTACGGCCAAGAAGACGGGTTCGACGCGAAATGGGAAACCCATAACGATGCGTACACGCCAGAAGAAATGAACACGCTCGCGGCTCAAATCAAACAACGTGTTTGAACGAAACAAGCGGACCAGACTCCTCCGAGAGCCTGGTCCGCTTTCTTGTGTGTCATGACGAGTTGATCGAATTGAAGTGCCGCTTCCGCTCTTCTTCAATTTGTGCCCGTTCTATTTGCAATTTGATCGCATGCTCATACAGTTGCTGACGAGATTTGACAGACTCCGCTTGTTCGAACTCTTTTCTTAATTCATTTAGACGGGTGTCGATTTCAAAAAGTCGCTTTTCAAGCAAAGTTTGTTTACGCGTCTGTTCGTTCTGTTCTGACGCTTCGTATCCCGCCTCGAGTGCTTCCATTATTTTATGTGCCCAAGGGTCATCTCCCAGTTGTTTCGCCGCGTTGTACAAGTCTAGCATGTCATCGAACCAACGCTTTTGCTTGTCCACTGGAGGTCACCTTCCTTTGACCTCATTTTAAAATAAAATGATTTTTCGGTCAAAATTGAATGTTCTGAAAAATTTTATTTGAGATATAGGTTTTTAATCTCTCTTTTTTGGTAAAATAATATGAAAAGAATGTATTCTAGCATTATCGTGCTTGAGGAGGGGAATGTATTGTCGAGTCACAATCGTCGCGAGTGGGTTGCTTTTGGCTTTGTCGTAGCGTTTTTAGGCGTGGCGGCAGTGAAAAAGATTGCTCGTGGAACAGCCAACGATGCCGCATCGAATCAGCATCGGGCGTCTACAATCACTACGTTGAAAGAACAATTCCAAAAAGTTGCCAAAGATGCTTCACAAGTGGTGGCGGCTGGTAAGTTGCAAGGCAAAGAATTGACGGATCAAGTGAAAGCCGAGGTCGAACGCTATCAACAAGACATTCAGCCTTCAATCGAGCAGATCCAAGGAAACCTAAACGAGCTTTCAAACGTACAGTCAGATATGACCGAAGCGAAAGCGAAGAAGACCGACTGACCGGTCTTTAGGCATCGTCCGTCGTTTTAGTCACTTTGTATCCGGAAAGGATGAATTGAGATGGAACATGAAAAAGAATTCTCTGGCCCTGAGGCCATGCTCTATAGTCATAAAATCATTCAGCTCAGTAAAGCATTGTGGAAGACGGTCGAAAAAGACTGGCAGAACTGGATCAAGCCTTTCGATTTGAACATAAACGAGCATCATATTTTATGGATCGCCCACGCGCTCGGTGGCGCCTCAATCTCTGAGATTGCGAAATATGGCGTGATGCACGTATCGACCGCGTTCAACTTTTCGAAAAAATTAGAAGATCGTGGTCTCCTCACGTTCTCTAAAAAAGAAACGGACAAACGTAATACTTATGTACAGTTGACGCCTGAAGGCGAAGCGCTCTTGCTCGAAACAATTCATGCGTTCGACCCTGAAGAGAACGGTGTGTTCCGTGCCTCGCTCCCGTTGCAGGAGTTATATGGGAAATTCCCGGACTTGACGGACATCACGGCCATCGTCCGCCGCCTGTACGGCGACAACTTCATGGACATCTTCGCTGAAACATCAAAAATGATTTCTGAAGAGGCCGGACGTCGTCCCGAAGATGACGAGCTGACTAAAGAAGCTTGACGTGCGCGTAAAGGGGCTCTGTGATTTCGAGAGCGATCCCTTGTTTGACGCACGCCGCCAAAATGACCCCAGGGTCTAACGACGGATGCAACATCCCGACGAAACTGACGAGCAAAGGCTCTACGGACGACAAGCCGTAACGCCTTTGCTCGTTTTGTTGATTGTTGATTTCGTCGAGCAGTCTATAGAAGTCCGCAACTTCTTCCTTCGTCAAGTTTGCTTTGATGACTTCATATTCAAACGGCCGACTCGACCAATCGACTAGTCCGAGCAACAGCTCCATCTGAAAAGACAACTGATTAACTTTCTCTTCTAGCGACACGTTTCCCACCCCATCATTTCACATTCTCTTTCATCATTATACGACACGTTTCTGTGCTATGATACTACACAGGTAACCGAACAGCTGTCATGATTAACAAAATGTGGTATAGTCGAACATAGAAACTTATAGATTTTTAGGGGTGGAATATATGTCAAATGGAATGACGAATGAACCAAACAAACAAAACAAAAAGTTTTCAACTGGTGCCCTTGTCGGCGCATCGGCAATCGCGCTTCTCATCGGTGTAGGCGGTACGTACGCTGCAACGAGCGGCGGATCTTCTGACAACTCAGCTGTTGTCTCATTCGAAGGTGGCGAAATCACGCGCGGTGAAATCGCGGACATGAGCTACGACCGTATGGTCCCACAACTCGCTTTCCAAGAAACGATGAACGCACTTCTTGAAAAAGAGTATGGCGACAAAGTAGAGCAAGAGAAAGTCGACGAAGAGTTCAGCAAGACGGAAGAGCAGTTCAATTCGAAAGAAGAGTTCGAACAAGCGATTCAACAGGCTGGCATGGCAGACACGGATGAGTTCAAAGAGGCACTCCGCGGCCAAATGCTCGTCGATGCTGCGAAGTCTGAACTCGTCGACGTGACGGACGAAGAAATCGAAGCACAATTCGCCAAAGAGAACGTTGAAGTCCAGGCGAGCCATATCCTCGTCGAGACGGAAGAAGAAGCGCAAGCCATCATCAAAGAGTTGAACGATGGCGCTGATTTCGCAGACGTCGCGAAAGAAAAATCAACAGACACTGGTTCAGGCGAAAAAGGCGGCGACCTCGGTTACTTCTCAGCCGGCGCCATGGTTCCTGAATTCGAAGCATACGCGTTCCAAGAAGATGTCGTCGGTAAAGTCTCAGAGCCGGTCCAATCACAATTCGGATTCCACGTCATCAAAGTCGTAGACCGTAAAGAAAAAGACCTCAAGCTCGAGGACGAGAAAGACCGCATCCGTGAAGAATTGGCGACTGAAAAAGCAGCTTCAGTCGACGCCAACAAAATCTACGCTGAGTTGATCGAAAAATACAACGTTGACGTGAAAGACGCGAAAGCCTCAACACAGTTCGACGCAGTAAAAGACGCACTCAAAGCGGAAGAAGAAGGAACATCAGAAGAAGCACCGGCTGAAGAGTCGACAGAACAATAAGCAACAGGCAGGCGTCCCGCGGGATGCCTGCCTTTTTTATAGCTTCGGTTTGTAGAACGCCCGGTTATCAAGCGCCATGAGCCGTTCTGTGAACGTTCCTGGCTCGACGCCTTCGAACGCCTTATCGAACATGTTCATCCGCGCATCGATGTTGTCGATGAAGAACAGCATTTCCGCCTCCGGAAGTTGCGGCGCGTTCGCCGAGCCCCACTCCGGCTTCCCGTGGTGACTTAAGACGAGATGTTGTAACAACGTCGTGACTTCACGATCTGTCCCGAGCTCGCGGGCCGTGACCTCGATCTCGGACGCCATGAGCGACAAATGACCGAGCAGTTTGCCTTCGAGCGTATATTCCGGGGTGATCGCGTCCGACAGCTCGATGACTTTCGCCAAATCGTGCAAGACGACACCTGAGACGAGCAAGTCCCGGTTCAACTGTGGATACAAGTCACACATCGTTCCGGCCAGTTTGAGCATCGACATGACGTGGAACGCGAGCCCTGAATAGACCGCATGATGATGGCGTACCGCCGCCGGATACGTGAAATATGCCTCTTCGTTTCGGTCGACAATCGTCGTCACGAGTTCCCGCATACCCTCGTGACTGATCGCGTCGATATACGCCCGGATCGTCGTCTCGAGCTCCGACTTCGGGATCGGCGCAGAGCGGACGTACGGTGCGATGTCCGTCTCCCCTTCGATGATCGAGATCTGCTTCAGTTTGAGCTGCGTCCGGCCCCGATAGTCCATGACTTCTCCTGAGGCGTGGACGATTTTTTTCGTCCCATACTTCTCGGTATCGGCGCTATCCCACACCTTCGTCTCGATCTCGCCGCTCTCATCGCATAAAACGAGCGTCAGATAAGGCTTCCCGTTCCCGGCGAGCCCTCGATATGATTGTTTGATCATTACATATTGGTTTAACGTGTCGCCCACTTTGAGCTGACCGATTTTAGTCGTCAATGAAAGCACCTCTCTTCTTGTCAGTACTTCCATCTTAACGAAAGTTTGCTCTAGATGCCAACTTTCTCGGTAAACCGGGAATACTTGAGGAGAGAAGAACATTGGGGGAATGAAGGATGAATTGGACTTGGTACACACGACCTGAGGAAATCGTACACGTTGACGACCACTATGCGGAGGCGTACACGTATTGGCTCGAACAACTGACGACGGCCAAAGTGACGAAAATCATCGTCGAGCAGGACTATATGTACGGTTCGCTCACGCTCGACTATGAGCAGCTCGAACGCGAACCGCAGAAAATCGGTCACTATTTCGTGACGCGCGACTTTTTATGGACGATCGGGTTTGACGATTTGTATTGCGAAATCGTCGCAGCGAAACAATATGCCACACCGATTGAAGCGTTCTATGACCTGCTCGCCGAAAAGATGGACTATTACTTCCATGGGATCGATGAATATGAGGAGCGCCTGATGATGTCACAGCGTGAAATGAGCGGGCAGGTCCCACCTGAGTTCATGAATACAATCTTTGAATTGCGCAGTGAGATCGAACGTTGGTCGGATACGGTCATCCCATACCGTGAGCTACTGATGGCGGGCCGCGAAGCGTTTTTAGATATCGATTTAAATGAACTGAACGCCTACCGTCTTGCGAAGTACCGTGTCGACCGACTGTTGACGTTGATCGAACACTACCAGGAAGATGTCATCGCGATGACCGATCTCGCCTCGACGCTGTCAAACTTTCGTGGCAACGAGATCATGAAGGCGTTGACCGTCTTCACGGCGCTGACGACGCCGGTCGTCGCCTTCGGTGCCGTCTGGGGCATGAACTTCAAACAGATGCCCGAGCTTGAGCGTCCGTTTGGTTATGTATTTGCTTGGCTCGTGATTATCCTGTTCACGCTGTTGATTCAAATTTGGTTAAAACGCAAAAATTGGATCGGTTCATTGCTCCAATTCCCAAGCCAGCCTCGAACTCAACAACGTCTCGATAAACAAAGAAGTAAAAAAACGAACAAAAGTTCGGTATAATGAAAGGAGTCGATTGAAACGGAAAGGAGATGCCGATGGAACGTTTAATCATACACGTCGATATGGATGCGTTCTATGCATCCGTCGAACAACGAGACCGCCCTCATTTGCGAAATAAGCCCGTCATCGTCGGTGGCGCCCCTCACAGTCGTGGAGTGGTCGCCACCTGTTCGTATGAGGCGAGAAAATACGGCGTGCATAGCGCCATGTCGTCACGTCGGGCGTTCGCCCTGTGTCCGCAAGCGACGTTCGTCAAGCCGCGCTTTCAGGCGTATCGGCAAGTGAGCCAAGACGTGATGGAGATCTTCAAGTCTGTGACGCCATTTGTCGAGCCGCTATCGCTCGATGAAGCGTATCTCGACGTCACCGAGAATTCACTCATGAGCACGTCGGCGCCTTACGTGGCGCGCTACATTCTCGGCGAGATCAAACGCCGGACCGGACTGACCGCTTCCGCCGGCGTCGCCCCGTCCAAGTTCGTCGCCAAAATCGCCTCCGGGTTCGACAAACCGAACGGCCTCACTATCGTCGCCGCGAACGAAGTCGAGTCGTTCCTCGCCCCGCTGTCGATCACGACGATGCACGGTGTCGGAAAAGTGACCGCCCAGACTTTGTTCAAGCACGGGTTTGAAACGATTGCCGACATCCAGCAATCGCGACCTGAACAGTTGAAGGCCATCCTCGGCCATGACCGTGGTGTCCAGTTATACGAACTCGCACACGGACGTGACAGCCGTCCCGTCGTCCCGACCCGTGAACGCAAGTCGATCGGCTCGGAGACGACGTTCGCCTTTGACCTCGACGATCCGGAGGAAGTGTATGAGCGCGTCATCCCTGAGATCGAAGACGTGTTGCAGCAGCTCGACCGCCGCGAATTGAGTTGTCAAACTGTGACGATCAAAATCAAAACGAGCGAGTTTCAAGCACGCAGTCACCAGATCAAGCTGAACCATCCGACCCATGACCATGATGAGATCAAACGGCTTTCCCGACGCTTGTTCGACGAGATGTCAATCAACGAGCCGGTCCGTCTGATCGGCATGACCGTCTCCGATTTGATTCCCCGAACGGAGACGGCCCGTCAGCTCACGTTCGACGAACTAACGAAACCATCGCTTGAAGAATGAATGGTGATTCAGTACAATGGAAAGAAAGGGAGGGATCCGTTTGAACATGTACACAGTCACTGCGTTCGAGAATGACGGCACGATTTTACTTAATGATTCATTCGAGGCAACGAACGACGAAGAAGGAAAAGCGACAGGGCTAGCGATGCTCCATGAGGCCGGTCACGACCATAAAGGGGCGCGCATCGTCCGCCAAGGACAACTCATCTATTTCGAACGGTGCAAACTTCCTGGAAAACTGAAAGGCACGGCCTCATAACAGAAGCGCCTCGGGAACCCCGAGGCGCTTTGTTCATTCGCTATATTGTTTCTCCCAGTCTTCCCGCCATGCTCAATAGTCGTCCGGATGTAGCTCTTCCGCCGTCTTCCCATCCAGTGAATAAGGTGCCCCCATCAGCGGTTCCTTTGAATCAGGGAATGAGGTCCCGCCGATGATGTCCCCGTCATCAATTAGGACCAAGACGTTCGTCTGTCCGAGCTCGTACTGATCATCGAGCAGATGGTTACGGACGACGAAATGCTCTCGCTTAATGTCACGCCCGATATAGTCGTCCGGTGGCGTCGTCTGGACGCTCCAAGTATCTCGCACAGGTGAATCGATAAGGTCTTCCTTCTCGAAACGTGACGTGTCCCCACCCTTGTAAGAAACAATCTCATATCCTTTCTCCTCGAGGGAACGCTTCGCCAGCTTGGCGTCCTCTCCGAGCATCGGTTTTTCGTTGGCGTTCGAGCAAGCCGCCAGGAAGAAGACGCACAGGAGGATCCCGATTCGTTTCCACATCATCTCTCCACCTCATCAGTTCGTTGTTTTCAACTTATTCGTCAACTAACAAAAATTTCCTCTTTCAGAATGGAAAGAGGAATAAAATCGAAAAAATCGCGACGACCGCGACAATCATTTGTAGCGGCAAACCGACTTTAACAAAATCGAAAAAGCGATAGCCGCCGATACTGAACACCATCGCGTTCGTCGGTGAGCCGAACGGCGTCATAAACGCGAGTGATGCCGCAACGGCGACGGCGACGACGAGCGGCACCGGACTGACTTCGAGTGACGCGGCGAGCGATAAGGCGAGCGGTGCGAACAAGACGGCCGTCGCCGTATTGGAGATGATTTGACTGAGCACCATCGTTGCGACGAAGATGGCGACAAGCACCCAGACCGGACCAGCGCGCCCGAACGACTCACTGATCCATGTGACGAGCCAGGCCATGACACCCGCGTTTTCGAGTGCGGTCCCGACTGGAATCATGGCGGCGATCAACAGGAGCGACGACCATTGGACCGACTCGTAGGCAACGTCCATATGCCGGACCGCTCCCGTCAGCACCATCGCGATGGCCGCAAGCCAAACGGCAACGGTCGGATCGACCCATTCGAAGACGAGGAGCACGACCATGACTAGCATGATGAGACCGGCCGCGAGTTGATGGCGCTCGGACACAGCTCGGTTGGCGACATCGGTCACGCGCTCGTTCGCGAGCAACAAGTGTGTCTCGTCACCCGCTTTTTCTAAATCGCCCCACTCGCCTTGGGCCACGAGCATATCACCTCGCTCTAACGGGACGTCTTTCAGCCGCGTCATCGCAATTTCTTCGTTCGGGCGGATGACTTGAAGCACGTTCAAGCGGTAGTCATTCCGCAACCGACTTTCCGAGAGACAGTGACCGATGAGCGGGCTATCAGACGGGACGGTGAAAATGGCGACGCCTGACTCTTTCCCGTAGACATCTTTCAGCTCCATCGATTCAACGACCACCCCTTCTTGACGGGCGACGCGTCGAACATCCGCTTCTGCCCCGCTAACGAGGACACGTCCCTCATAGAGCACTGTATCGGCTCGGGCCGTGACGAGTCGATGCGCGAGCCCTTTTCGCTTTTCGCCGAGGACGATCAAACCGTCACGTGACCACTTCACATCTCGGAGCGTTTTCCCGACGAGCGGATGACCTTTCGTGAGCGTGAGCGCGTAGATGTTCAAGTCGGGCATCGGCAGACGGGCGACGACGACCGAACGAACCTCGCCCGCATCGAGCAGCCGGTTCCCGATGACATAAAAGTAGAGCAGCCCGACGACGGCGGCGGCGAACCCGATCGGTAGTAGCGAGAAGAAACCGAGCGTTCCGACTGAGGCACCACGGAGCGCCTCGGCGGCGACAAGGTTTGGTGGGGTGCCGATGAGCGTCATCGTCCCACCGATGCTTGAAAAGAACGCGAGCGGCATTAACAGTTTTGCCGGATTCGTACCCGTTTGTCTCGACATGGCGAGAACGACCGGGATCAAGAGCGCGACCGTCCCCGTGTTCGACATGAGACTCGATAAAAACGTCACGGTGACCATCAGAACGAGAAATAGACGCACCTCACTCCCTTTCGCATAAGGAATGAGCCCAGCGCCAAGCCGTTCGGCGAGCCCTGTATGAAACAGGCCCGCTCCAACGATGAATAATCCGGCGATCATCAAGACGACCGGATTTGAAAAACCTGCCATCGCCTCGACAGGCGACAGTTGTTGCGTCAATACGAGCGCGACTAACCCGACGAGTGCGACGAGATCGGCCCGCAACCAGCCCCCGATGAAAAAGATGATCATGACCGCTAATATGAACAAGGTGACCATGACGCCCACCCTCTCTTGTGAATTGATATACAAGGTTATTATACCCCATAATATGTAAGCGCTATCATAATGAATTTGACAAGTCGGTCAACAAAAAACGGATGGCTCGAAAGCCATCCGCACAGGTGTTATTGAACTTCGTTTTCATTAACCATCGGAGCGTATAGCTCTTCAAGTGGTTTCATGATAATTTTTGTCACTTCTGTGACCAGTTGATGCATGCGTTGCTCTTCTTGCATGAGCTCCATGATCAATTCGTTCTGTTGAACGCTCATCATTTTCGTTTGAGCATCCATCATCTCTTGTTCTGAGATTTCTTCGCCTTGCATTTGCTTTTGCTGAAGCGTCATTTGGATATCACGGAAGTCAGCGAACAACTGGTTCGCTTCTGCATCCGCATTGACACGATCGTATAATGAAGAGAGATTTGTGAACTCCTCAGATTCGCGAAGTGCTTTTTCCAATTGGTTAGCATGATCGTACAAGTTTGTTTGTGACATGTGACGTCCTCCTAAATACTATTAGGGCCGTGGCCGATCAAACGATGGCAATCAACCCTTGAATCAACCCAATCATACCACCTAACAGCGCTCCAAGCCATGTTATTGCCCGGAACTCCCGTTTCGAGATCGATAAGACGATCTCCTCGAGGTACGACGTATCGAGCGATTGGACTTGCTCTTGCACGATTTGATCGATTTTCAGACGGTCCATCACCGTCTCCATTTGATTGGTGAACCGCTCGATGACGAGCCGAACCCCGTTCGGGACGAGATCGTCGACGATGCGCGTCTCGACGTCTCGTGTGTACGAATAGACGGTCCGGTCGAGCAATTCGCCGACCGGGAGACGGGTGATGACTTCTGTCGTCACCCCATCGATCAATCGGTCTTCTAACCGCTCATCTAAGAGTGTGTCGACCGTACGCTCACTGAACCGTTCGAACTCGCGCGTGATCATCGTCGCCATTCCGGACCGAGTCGACCCGCCACGTAAAATGTTGACAATCTCCGGGCGAATCATCTCGACGAAGTTCATATTTTGAATGAACCCGGCGATAAAACCGAGCCGGCGTTGGACGAACGAGTCGACCATATACCGCAGCTGAGCCTCTCCTTCCGCCGAATAGAAATACTCTTCTGATTTGACGAGCATCGCATCGACGATTTCCGGGATCACGTCACGGACACGGTCCATCCCGTCCTCACCGAGCAGTTCGTACAGCTTGCGTGACTTGACGTCAGCAAGCACGAGCCGGAGCTCTTGACGGAGTTTCGTGTCCGCTTCCGTCAACACACGCGACTCGGCGTCCGGGTAAAGCGGTTCGACTAGTGTACGGATCGTCTTGTCCGAACGGAGCATCGTCCGGACTTCCTCTTGGACGAAATAGGTGATGTGGCCGCTCACTTGTTCGTCGAGCAGGCGCTTCCGCATCCCTTCAGGCGTCAACAAGTGTTTCACGACCGTCTTGCCGAGACTCGTCGCCAGCTCATCGCGGCGTTTCGGAATCAACCCCGGTGTGAACGGTACTCGGACTTTTCCGATATACTTTGGCTCGTGGGGCCGAAATAACATTTTGATGGCGAGGAAGTTCGTCACTCCCCCGATTGTCGCCCCAATGGCGATCATGATGAATATTTTTAGTAGACTATCCAAACTGCCTGCCCCCGTTCTGAAATATGATACATTGTTGAAGAGGTGATTGTGTTGACTACGTTTGATCGTATTAAATCGATTTTCCCGACCGTTGTCCATCGGTCGGAAGACGCATCCGGAGACTATGCTTGGTATCAAGCACAGGATGGGACCGTGTTCGGCTTGCCAAAAACCGAGTTGAACGAGCGTGAACGGCAACTGCTCGAATGGTCGGCGACACCGTTTTTGACGACCGCCGACCCCCGTCAAGAAAAATGGCAAAACCGCCTGCTCACCGATTCGTATCGGATCGCGCAACCGTTCCGTCTGTTGTCGCTATCGCTCCACTACCAAGAGAGGGAATCGCTCGAGCAATTTTTAGAGATATTACACGACTTCATGCCAGAAGCGGAGATTGTCGTCATGACGCGACATCACGTTGAAATCATTGAGATGAACCAACTCGTCGACTTGTCTGATTTCGAGGACGTCTTGCGTGCCGGCGCGAGCGACTGCTACGTCGAAGCGCACGTCATCTTTAGTGAGCGGCCGCTCGGTGTGTTGGGGACGCTTTACCATCAACACATGACGTTGCGCCCGTTCGCGAAACTCCCTACTAAAACTTACCCTGCTAGTCAATTATTATACCATTACTTGCTACAAGACCATGAGACTTTTGCCACACGTCTCCAATTGACCGAGGCGGCGTATTCGATACTCGATAAGACGAGCGTCGAATTGTTAGAGGCGCTGTTCGCCCACTCGCTGAACGTGTCCCATACGGCGAAGGCGCTGTTCATGCATCGGAACACGCTCAATTACCGGCTCGATCGGCTCTATGAACTGACAGGATATGACGCTCGTCAGTTTTATGATGCGAGTTTACTCCAACTGATTGTCACGATGCACAAATCTGAGTAACTGTTTTTGTGCATCGTGTACATATCCCGTGCAAGCGGTTTCATCGTATAATCAATCTTGTAAGCGCTATTATACAAGAACACATTCTCAGGAGGCTAACGACAATGGCAGAAATTCAATTAAATCACATTGATAAAATATACGACGGTGGTGACGGGAAAGCCGTCAGCGACTTCAACTTGCACATTAAAGACCGGGAGTTCATCGTTTTCGTCGGACCGTCTGGTTGCGGTAAATCGACAACACTTCGCATGATCGCAGGACTCGAAGAAATCTCGAGCGGCGACTTCATCATCGACGGCAAACGCATGAACGACGTGGCGCCGAAAGACCGCGACATCGCGATGGTCTTCCAAAACTATGCCCTCTACCCGCACATGAGCGTCTATGACAACATGGCATTCGGTTTGAAGCTTCGGAAGTTCCCGAAAGAAGAGATCGACCGTCGCGTCCAAGATGCGGCTCGCATCCTCGGACTTGAAGAATACCTCCAACGTAAACCGAAGGCACTCTCAGGTGGTCAGCGCCAACGTGTCGCCATCGGTCGTGCCATCGTCCGTGACGCAAAAGTGTTCTTGATGGATGAGCCGCTCTCAAACTTGGATGCAAAACTTCGCGTACAAATGCGTAAAGAGATCATCCAGTTGCACAACCGTCTCGATACGACGACGATCTACGTTACCCATGACCAAACAGAAGCGATGACACTCGCGACTCGTATCGTCATCATGAAAGACGGGATCATCCAACAAGTCGGTTCGCCGAAAGAAGTATACGACAACCCAGATAACATCTTCGTTGCCGGCTTCATCGGTTCGCCTTCGATGAACTTCTTCCGCGGAACACTCGCAGACGGCAAGTTCGTCGTGAACGGCGAAGAAATCAACGTTCCTGAAGGCAAGATGAAAGGTCTTCGCGACCGCGGTTACATCGGTAAAGAGCTCATCCTCGGGATTCGTCCAGAATCGATCCACGATGAGCCGATCTACATCGATTCTCCGACAACACACACGTTCCAAACACACATCGATGTATCTGAACTCATGGGTGCCGAGTCTTACCTTTACGCCGAGCTCGGTGGACACCAGTTCACGGCCCGCATCGACGGCCGCTCGAACATCCGTATGGGTGACGACGTAGAACTCGCGCTCGATATGACGAAAGCACACTTCTTCGACTCTGAGACAGAGCTCGTCATCCGTTAATACAAAATCCCCTCGATTCTTGGAATCGAGGGGATTTTTCGTTTAGCGGGTCGCATAGCGACGTTCGAGCCGATGCTGCCCCGCTTGAATGAGTGTCGACAAGATCCAATAGATCGAGGCCGAGAACAAGAGGAGCGGCATGACCAAATAGGTCGTCGCTGCAATCTGGTCTGAGACGTACGTCAACTCCTGCACGGCGATGACCGATCCGAGCGACGTCGACTTGATGATATCAATCACCGAGTTCGACACCGGTGGGATGGCCCGTGATAACGCTTGTGGGAAGATAATGTCTTTAAAGCGTTTCGCACGCGGAATCCCGAGGGCGACACTCGCCTCGACTTGTCCGCGATCGACCGAATTGATGGCTGCCCGGAACGCCTCCGAGATATAAGCCGCAAAGTGCAGACCCAATCCGAAGATGAGCGCCTGCATCCCGCTCAGTTGGACGAACCCGGTCAACCCGACGTACAAGATGAGCAGTTGTAAGAGCAGCGGCGTGCCCCGGAAGAACGAGGTGTACGTTCGGGTGAACAACCGCAACACTTTGATTGGACTGCTGTAAAGTAACGCGATGATCAGACCGAGCACCAAGGCGAGGATAATCGACAGGATACTGGCGATCAACGTCAATTGTACGGCTTCGATATAGGCCGAACGGTTCTCGATGACGGTCGTGATCAGTTCATTCATTGACTGATGTCCTCACCGAAGTACTTATCACCGATTTCAGCCATCGTTCCGTCTTCTTTCATTTCAGCAAGCGCCTCGTTCAACTGATCGAGCACGTCGCTGTCTTGGCGTGTCATGTACCCCGCCTCGCTCTTGTTGAAGACGTCACCGACCGCTTTCACGTCGTAGCCTGTCTTCTCGAGCTCCGTCAAGATGAAGAGACGGTCGTTGAGCGCTGCGTCGAGACGTCCGACTTGAAGGTCTTGGAGCACTTGGTTCGCACCTTTATAAAACTTCACTTCAGCACCAGCTTCTTCAGCCATCTGGGCGTAGACCGACCCTTGTGTCGAACCGACAACTTTGCCGTCAAGGTCGTCGATGCCTTGGATGTCTTCATTATCTGAAGCAACGATGACTTGTGCACCTGACACCGCGTACGTATCCGAGAACGCATACTTCTCTTCACGCTCCGGTGTGATGCTCATCTGGTTCGCGATCATATCGATGCGTTCCGCATCGAGTGCCGGGACGAGTCCTTTGAAGTCCATCGGCTCATATTCGACCGTATAGCCGGCACGTTCTGCCGCTTCGTTCAACACGTCGATGTCATACCCTGTGATTTCACCTTTATCTTTGTACGTGAATGGCGGGTATGTCGCTTCCGTCCCGACTGTGATGACTGTTTCTTCAGATCCACTGTCCGTCTCTGTACCGCAAGCTGCAAGCACCCCGAACGATGCGCCGATTGCGAGAACTGCCGTTAATGATTTTTTCATGTTATTTCCGCCTTCCTGATAATCCTTATATGATTACATGGTTTTGAGCAATATACTCATCATACTGACGAGGTTAAAAGAAGTCAAACAAAAACCACCGCTCCCAGTTGAGCGGTGGTACACTAGTCAGTCGATTGCTTTTGCTTGCTTCATAACGTCTCGTTCAATCGCTTCACGTTTCGCCGTCGTCATCTCGGCACTATCCGCGTGAACACTGAAATAGAACTTGATCTTTGGCTCTGTGCCAGACGGGCGAAGGCAGAACCACGACCCGTCCTCGAAGACGAATTTGAGCACGTTCGAAGATGGCAAGTCGATGTCCTCGGTCGTATTTTGACGAAGGTCGGTCGCGACTTGCAGCTTGTAATCCTCAAAGCGGACGACTTCATAGCCGGCAACTTCTTGCGGCGGGTTGGCACGGAACGATTCCATCATCCGGCCGATCTGTTCAAGCCCGGCTTTCCCTTTCAACGTCATCGATTGAAGCGATTCCTCATAAAAGCCATACTTCTCATAAATCGCTTGGAGCGCGTCATACAACGTTCGTCCCTGCTGCTTATGGAAAGCTGCCATCTCGGCGCCGAGCACGCACGCCTGGACAGCGTCTTTATCACGGCAGAAGTCACCGATCAAATAGCCGTAGCTCTCTTCGTAGCCGAACAAGAACTCGTACTCGCCTGACTCCTCGTACTGTTTGATCTTTTCACCGATGAATTTAAAGCCGGTGAGTGTGTTCTCAAGATGCACGCCATACGCTTTGGCGATGGCCGCCCCAAGCTCGGACGTGACAATCGTTTTCGCGACGAATCCGTTCGCTGGCAGCGTGCCGGTCTCGACTTTTTGCGATAGGATGTAATCCATCAAGAGCGCTCCGGTCTGGTTCCCTGTCAAGACGAACCATTCCCCGTCGCGGTCACGCACAGTGAAGCCGACGCGGTCACCATCCGGGTCGGTTGCCATGAGCAGATCAGCGCTGACACGGTCACCATATTCCATCGCCAGCCTGAACGCCGCCCGCTCTTCCGGGTTCGGGGAACTGACCGTCGGGAACGCGCCGTCTGGTTCGGCTTGCTCTTCGACGATCGTGACATGGTCAAACCCGTACGCCTTGAGCCCTTCCATAATCGGTCGCCGTCCCGTGCCGTGAAGCGGCGAGAAGACGATTTTCAGGGCGTCTGTTGGGACGTCCTTATGGATTCGAATTGCTTGAAGAGCTTCCATATAAGCCGCATCGACAGACTCATCGACAGTGACGAGCGTCCCGTCGGCGCGGAGCGTTGCTTCGTCTTGGACCGGGATGCTTAACTCGTCCTCGATCGCGTTGACGTAAGACACGAGCTCGTCCGCCTCGGCCGGCGGTAGTTGCCCGCCGTCGGCGCCATATACTTTGAAGCCGTTATACTCAGGCGGGTTATGACTCGCCGTGATGACGACTCCTCCAAACGCACCTAGGTGTCTGACGGCGAATGACAGTTCTGGCGTTGCCCGTAAGCTCGGGAACAAGTAAGTCTTGATCCCGTTCGATGCAAACGTCCGTGCCGCCTCGAGCGCGAATTCAGGTGAGTAGTGACGTGGATCATGGGCGATGACGACTCCGTGCCGTTTCGCTTCCTCGCCTGACGCCGAAATAAAGTCGGCAAACCCTTGCGCCGCTTTACGAATCGTATAGACGTTCATTCGATTGGCACCTGGTCCGATCTCACCGCGCATACCACCCGTTCCGAATTCAAGCGTCTTATAAAACGCCTCTTCGAGTGTCGTCTCATTTTGTGCCATCTCGTCTAATTCGGTCCGAAGATAAGGTTCAAGTTCCTCATATTGATTCCAACGCTCATATGTTTGTTGCCATGCCATGGTCAATTCCCCTTTCGACGTTCAAATTCAATCGAAGTACTCGCCAATTTGTTCCATCTTGTATACGATGGGAGTAACGAAACTTCGAGGTGATACTATGTTTCCAACTATGCGTGCCCAAGAATTGAAACAAATCGTCCATACGGACTCAATCCGATTTATTGATTGCCGCTATTCATTGAACGACGCTTCATACGGAAAATACGTGTACCGCCAGGGACATCTCCCGAATGCCGTCCATCTCGACTTGATGGAAGACTTGTCAGGCCCAGTGTCCGTCCACGGCGGACGTCACCCGCTCCCGTCAAAAGAAGCGTGGACGGAGACGCTCCGACGCATCGGCATCCAAAAGGACGACTTGATCATTATTTACGACGACGGTTTCCCATACGCCGCACGTGCTTGGTGGTTATTCAAGTGGGCCGGCCATGAGCGCGTCATCGTGCTCGAAGGCGGTATCCAATCCGGCATCACTTACTGTGGCGAGACAACGACCGAGGTTTCGACGTACCCTGCTTCGACATACGTCCCTGATTTCCACGACGATATGATCGCCACAGTCGAAGACGTGCGCGCCGCAACAACAACAGGCGGCCTGTATGACTCAAGAACGGCCGACCGTTACGACGGAAGCCACGAACCGATCGATAAAAAAGCCGGGCATATCCCGAACGCCCTGCTCTGCCCATACGTAGACGCCGTCACGGAGCTCGGGACGCTTCAAGACTTTCACGATTTGCGCGAACTTTACGCCAACGTGCTTGATGTCCCGAACCCGATCTTTTATTGCGGCAGCGGCGTCACCGCTTGCGTGAACATTTTGGCATTGCATGCGCTCGGTAAAGACGATGTCCGTCTCTATCCCGGTTCATACTCTGACTGGATCAGTTATCCAGAAAATAAGGTCCACCCATAACGGGTGGATTTTTTTATTTCACACTCGTCGGCTTGATGTTCCAAACCGCGTTCGCATATTCCGTGATTGTGCGATCGCTCGAGAAAATACCAGACTTGGCCGTATTGACGATTGAACTTTCCGCCCAACGCGCCTTATCTGCGAACACTTCATCGACGCGTCGCTGTGCCTGCATATAGGACATAAAGTCTTTCAAGACGAGGAAATCATCGTTATAGACGAGAAGCGAATCAAAGATCGCTTGGAACTGATATTCTCCGACTTTATCGAACGTCCCATTGACGAGACCGTCGACGACGTTACGTACTTCGGTGTTGGCATGATAAATATCGGCCGCATGATACCCGCCGAATTTTTTATAGTTCATGACTTCTTGCGGTGTCAATCCGAAAATGAAGATATGGTCGTCACCGACCGCATCGCGAATCTCGATGTTCGCCCCGTCAAGCGTACCGATTGTGAGCGCTCCGTTCATCATGAACTTCATGTTTCCGGTTCCTGACGCCTCGTAGCTCGCCGTCGAAATCTGTTCACTAACATCCGAGCCCGGGAAGATCCGTTCTGCCATCGAGACGCGGTAGTTCTCAAGGAACACGATCTTGATGAACTGACTCGCCCGTTTATCGTTGTTAATCATCGACGCGAGGGCATTGATGTAGCGAATGACTTCTTTCGCGTAATAATAACCTGGCGCCGCTTTCGCTCCGAAGATGAACGTTCGTGGAACCATCGTGAACGTCGGGTCTGTTTGAATCTTTTGATAGAGCGCGTGAATATGCATCGCGTTCATGAGCTGACGCTTATACGCGTGCAGACGTTTGACTTGAACATCGAAAATCGAGTTCGGGTCGACACTGATTCCCGTCTCATCTTGAATATAAGCCGCTAAGTCGAGTTTATTTTGTTGTTTCACTTCCATCACTTGCTCCTGGAAGCTCGTATCTTTCGAGACGCTCATCAACTTCTCAAGATCGTTCGGGTGCTCGATCCATGACGGACCGATTGCGTCCGTGATCAAGTTCGACAGACGTGGATTTGATTTCAAGAGCCAACGGCGATGCGTGATGCCGTTCGTCTTGTTATTGAAACGAAGCGGGAACATTTCGTACAAGTGGCGCATCTCGCGTTGTTTTAAAATATCTGTATGAATGCGGGCGACCCCGTTCGTCGAATGTGACCCGACGACGGCAAGGTTTGCCATGTTAATGTAATTGTTCGAGACGATCGCAATCTCACCCATATGCGGTTCAAGGTGTGGATAATTGACGAGCACGTCTTTACAGAAACGACGGTTGATTTCATTAATGATTTGATAGATTCGTGGTAATAGACGGTCGTACATCTCGACCGGCCACTTTTCAAGTGCCTCGGCGAGAAGTGTATGGTTTGTGAACGACATGACACTCTTCGTCACGCGCCACGCTTCATCCCAGCCATATCCGTGATCATCCATCAAAATCCGCATCAGTTCAGGGATTGCGACGACCGGATGGGTATCGTTAATGTGGACAGCGTAGTAGTCGCCTAAATGTTTGAGTGATTTGTTGTGTCGCAAGTAAGACGCAATCATCGATTGGACACCCGCTGACACGAAGAAGTACTGTTGTTTCAAACGGAGCACTTTTCCTTCATACGTCGTGTCGTCCGGATAGAGGAACTCCGAGATCGTCGCAATCGACTGCTTGTGTTTCAACAAGTCTTTGTACGACCCTTTCGTGCGTTCCATATACTCTTCGTCATCAAATGGTGACTCCGCGTTCCAAAGCCGGAGCGTGTTCACGACGTCGTTCTTGTAACCGATGACCGGCATATCGTATGGAACGGCGCGTACGACTTCGTCTGGATGATGAACGACACGGAGACGGTCTCCGATCTGCTTCATCTCGATCCAGCCCCCAAAATTAACGTCAACCGCACGGTCGGCACGGCGCGTCTCCCACATATTCCCATTTCGGAGCCAGTTGTCCGGCAACTCGACTTGATAGCCGTCGACGATTTTTTGTTTGAACAAACCGTAACGATAGCGAATCCCGTTACCGTGACCGGGCAGACTGAGCGCGGCAAGCGAATCGAGGAAACAAGCGGCCAGACGGCCGAGGCCGCCGTTACCGAGCCCTGGTTCCGGCTCGAACTCCGTGATTTCCGTGAAATCAAAACCGAGTTCTTCCAACCCTTCTTGGACAACTTCTAAAACGTCCATACTGAGTAAGTTGTTATAGAGGAAACGGCCTAACAAAAACTCGAGCGAGAAATAGATGACTTGCTTGCTCTGTTTGGCTTCTTGCTTGTCGCGTGTGTTGATCCATTTCGGAATCGCTTGTTCACGCACCATCGTTGCCAACGTTTGATACACTTCCTGCTCGGTCCCTTCATCGAACGATTTCCCGTTTAAGGCGACGAATCTTTTTTGAAACGAAGTGACGAAGCTCTGTTTATCTGTAAACATATATGTGTAAATCTCCTTCCAGTCATGCGAATAGGTGATATAACTCACGGTATTGCTTAGCGGATTGTTTCCAGCTGAAGTCCGAAGTCATCGCTTGATGGACGAGCGCATTCCAAGTGTTATCCTCGTAGAAGACACGAATTGATTTTTCAATCGTCGCGAGCATCTCGTGAGCGTTGTAGTTCAAGAAACCAAATCCAGTCCCTTCTTGCGTGTAATCATTGTAAGGTTTGACCGTGTCTCGAAGTCCGCCTGTCTCACGAACGATCGGAAGTGTTCCATAACGCATCGAGATCAATTGGCTAAGGCCGCACGGTTCGAATCGAGATGGCATCAAGAAGGCGTCTGATCCCGCATAAATCAAGTGGGCCAGTTCGATATCGAACCCGATATACGACCCGATTTTTCCAGGGTGGGCTGCCGTCATCTCATGGACAATCGCCTCATATTCAGGTTGACCCGATCCAAGGAAGACGAACTGACAGTCCAAATTCCCCAACTCATGGTTCACCGCATGAATCAAATCGAGACCTTTTTGCTCGACGAGACGACTCACAAATCCGATCAACATGATATCATCACGCACTTCGAGACCGTACCGTTCTTGAAGCATGCGTTTGTTGGCAAGCTTTCCTTCTTTGAAAGTGTCGAGATCATACGTTTGTGCGATTCGTTTGTCCGTGCTCGGGTCGTTCGTCGCCAAATCGAGACCGTTCAAGATGCCGCGGACGTCGACGGCACGGTGGCGTAGTGCCGCATCTAAACCTTCGCCGTAGTAAGGTTCCATGATCTCATCGCGATAAGACGGACTCACCGTCGTGATTTGGTCGGAATGGACGATGCCGGCCTTCATGTAATTGACGAGGCCGTTATGTTGGATGCCCTCTGCCGTGAAATGCTCGTGCCCAAACTGCAGCAGTTCACCGAGCACAGCTTCTGGGAAAATCCCTTGGTATTGCAGGTTATGGATAGTAAAGACCGTTCGAATCTTTTGGTACGCTTCGATGTGTTGATAATGGATTCGTAGAAACGCCGGAACGACACCCGTCTGCCAATCGTGGCAGTGCAACACGTCCGGCACTTCTTCAATCTGTCCGATCATCTCAAGGACGGCCCGGGAGAAAAAGGCGAATCGTTCTGCATCATCGTAATGACCGTAGAGCACGCCTTCGCGATTAAAATAGTACTCGTTATCGATAAAGTAATACGTGATCCCGTCGCGCTCTAACTTCAAGACGGCCCCGAACTGCTTACGCCAGCCGACCGGGACGATCAAATCGAATAAATATTCCATCTCATCGACATATTCTTGCGCAATCGAGCCGTACTTCGGCATTACGACACTGACATCTTCACCGAGGCTAGACACCGCTTGAGGGAGCGAGCCAATCACATCGGCAAGCCCCCCCGTTTTCATGAACGGTGCCGCTTCTGAAGCGACATACCATATTTTCATAATATCCTCCTTTAAACCGTTGTCCGTTTTCTGATGACGATCGGTTCATCGACCGTTCCACGAATGACCTGTCCACGTTTCACGACCACTTCTTTGTCTAAAATGGCGTTCTCGACGACAGCTCCTTCTTCGATGATCGACTTGGATAAAATGATTGAATTTTTGACGCGCGCATGTTCACTGATGACCACACCTCGGAACAAAATACTATTTTGAACTTCTCCACTGATTTTACATCCATTGGCGACTAGCGCTTCATTCACTTTCGACCCTTTCAAGTAGCGAGTCGGCGGCTCATGTTTGATCTTCGTGTAAATATGAGGGAAGTCGTAGATGATTCCTTCTTGGCGAAGTAAGCGCATACTTTCATTATAGTATGAAAGCACCGAATGAATCACCTGCATTTTACCCGTGTAGTGATATCCATGAACGTGGAGACGGTGGAGCTGGGGAAGAATAACTCCATCTAACAAGTCATACTCCCCTTTTGACGTCGCTTCATCGACGAGGCGAAGGAATAAGTTTTTCGACATGACGATTGTTTCCGTATATGCATGCTCATCGTCTGGACTAAAGCCGCGCTCCCCGATTCCGACGACACGGTCATTCTCCCCGAGTCGAATCGGACGACAGTAGCCGCATTTTTGTTCATGCTCCGTATAGGCGAGCGTGATGTCCGCCCCCATCGATTTATGATGTTCGAGCATGTTTTGATAATCGATTGTCGTCAACACGTTCGAGCCGGTGATGACAACGTAGGCTTGTTTGCTACGCACGAAGTGTTCCCTGTGCATCGAGAAGTTCGCTAAATCTCCGAGATAGGCTTCGCCATCCGGTTTAAGCGCCGGCGGGAAGATATGCAATCCGCCTTGTGAGCGGTCAAGATCCCACTCTTTGCCTGATCCCACATGGTCCATTAAAGAACGATACTTATCAAGTGTAAAAATTCCAACTTGATCGATACCTTGGGTAATCATATTCGTCAATGTAAAGTCGATGAGACGATAACGCCCCGAGAACGGGACAGCTGCTAAGTTGCGATGTCCCGTTAACTCCGGGAATAACCCCTCTTCGGTACCTAAGTTGATGATTCCTAACAAATCATTCGTCAACAATAACGCCTCCTTGCGTCGGTCTATTTTATAATCAAGCACGTTGCTTGAAGACTGTTCCACTTTCGATATTTTCATGCGGCTCGATGACAACGATGTCGCCCCCCGGCTCACCAACTGTCGCGCCATCTTCAATGACGGCACAGCTGGCAACAATGGCTCGATGAATTGTAACGTCTTTCCCGATGCGGGCCCCTGGCATGATGACGGAGTCTTTCACGAGCGACCCTTCGCCGACACGCACGTCATAGAACAAGACCGAATGTTGGACTTCTCCTTCGATCCGGCACCCTTCATTGATGACCGACTGCTCGACACAAGCATCTTTTCCGATGAATTGCGGCGTTTGGTTCGGGTTGACCGAGTAAATTTTAAAGTCTGGGTCATATAAATCGAACGGTGGATCTTCTTCGAGTAGGTCCATGTTCGCTTCCCATAGCGACTGGATCGTACCGACGTCTTTCCAGTAGCCTTTGAATTTATAGGCAAAGACATTCAATCCGTCGAGGAGCGTGTTTGGAATGATGTTCTTCCCGAAGTCAAAGCTTGACGTCTCGTCTTCTGCGTCTTGAATTAAGTGTTCCCGCAACACTTTCCAGTTGAAGATATAGATCCCCATCGACGCCAAGTTGCTCTTCGGCTTCTCAGGTTTCTCATCGAATTCTTGGATCCGTAAATCATCGCCCGTATTCAAGATGCCGAAACGCGGTGCTTCATCCCATGGTACGGCCATGACTGAAATCGTCACATCGGCTTGTTTTTCTTTATGGAAATCGAGCATTTTCTCGTAATCCATTTTGTAAATGTGGTCTCCCGACAAGATCAACACGTACTCCGGATCGTAGGCATCGATATAACTTAAGTTCCGATAAATCGCATTCGCAGTACCTTCGTACCAGTTTTTCCCCGACTGAGCTTGGTATGGTGGCAGGATAGCTAATCCGCCATTGCGGCGATCCAAATCCCAGGCAGACCCGATGCCGAGGTAACGGTTTAATTCTAACGGCTCATATTGTGTCAACACACCGACTGTCGTGATTCCCGAATTCGTACAGTTCGATAGTGGGAAATCGATAATCCGGTACTTCCCTCCAAAGTTGACGGCAGGTTTCGCCGTCTTCCGTGTGAGAGGCCCAAGTCTCTTGCCTTCCCCGCCAGCGAGGAGCATCGCAACCATTTCTTGCTTCATAGTACTGCCTCCTAAATTCATAATATAATCCTCTATTACCCTTTTTCGCTGTTTCCTAATGTATTCCTGCTTAAATTATTATATGATAGCGTTTACATTTTGAATTTTATCGAAAGATTGACGATATAATGAATAGAGAAAGAGGTGAGACGATGAGAGCATGGCTCGGGGTTGTGTTTATTGCTGGATTGGTTGCCGTCGGCTTCACAGTCAGCGGAGCTTTAAAAGAAGAGATTGACCAAGCGAAAACGATTGTCGCGTGGGGCGAGGAGGCCGTCCGCTCCGCTCCGCTCTCATCGAAACATGCTGTCATGCTGACTTATAAAGGAGGGACGGAACAGTTGTATTTGAACGGTCGCCGCAACGATGTCTCCGTCGATGGGCTTCCGAATCACATCCGTGAAGCAATCATCGTCATTGAGGATCGGAAGTTCAACGCCCATCCCGGCTATGACCTCGGAGGGATTGCCCGAGCGTTCATCAACAACGCGAACGAATCGTCGGTCCAAGGCGGGAGCACGATTACCCAACAACTGGCCCGGAATGAATATTTAACGCACGAACGGACGTATGAGCGCAAAGTAAAGGAATTAATGATCGCGCGAGCGCTTGAAAAAAATTATAGTAAAAAAGAAATTATGACCGCTTACAGTAATGTTATTTTCTTCGGTCATAACATCTATGGTATCCAGTCGGCAGCCGATACGTACTTTTCCCGTCCACTAGACGATTTAAATTGGAACCAGATTTCTTTCTTGCTGACTGTACCGAACAATCCGTCCCTTTACGATCCGCTTGACCCATCTCCTGCCTTTTACGAGCGTAAAGATCGCATCCTAACGCAATTGAGAGATGCGGGTGTCCTATCGAAGCAAGCATATGATGCGTTTCACGGCGTCAAACTCAAGGCCTCTTATCGTAGCCACAAAGTCCGCTATCCAGACTATATGGACACGGTCATGAAAGACGCGGTCCGCCTCGTCCGTACACGTTATGACCTCGATGAAGAAGCGGCTAAAGATTACTTGGCGAGCAATAAAGCAACAGTCGAAACGTATTTGTCCGTCGAACGTCAAAACCAAGCGAAACAAGTGATGAGCCGCTTACCGAACGGCTTGAACGGCGGCTATGCCGAATTGACGCCGAACGGGCGCATCGTCGCCCTCGTCGATTCTGAGATGAAGCAGAGTGGTGAATTCAACCGGGCCACCCAAGCGTACCGGCAGCCGGGCTCGGCTATAAAACCTGTCCTTGTGTTTGCGCCTTACATCGAAGAGACCGGAGCGAAGCTCGATACGGTGCTTGACGGACGACCTGTCTGTTACGGGACGTATTGCCCGACGAACAGTGGCAACCGTGTCCTAGGCGACGTCACGCTCCAAGATACGGTCGCTTACTCGTATAACACACCGGCACTCGCCGCGTTCACGGCGATCGATCAAGAGCGAGCTTACGAGACGGCCGACATGATGTTCAGCCAGTGGGATCCCGACAAAGACAGCAATCTCGCGAGCGCGCTCGGCGGTCTGACACAAGGAGTATCTCCGAAGGAACTCGCTGCCGCGTACACGCCTTTTCTCAATAAAGGTGTGTACGTATCTGGTCAGACGATTAAGGAAATCCGCTTTGCTTCGGGCGCCCCGACAATCAGCCCGGGCATGATGAAACAAGCCGTCTGGTCGGACGAGACGGCCTCGGCGATGCAAGAAGCGTTATCTGCCGTCACAACGTACGGAACGGGACGTTACGCCGGCCAGATCAAGCGCCCTTACGTCGGAGGCAAGACCGGCACGACCAACTCGCATAAGGACATGTGGTATGTCGGCTTGACCGATCAGACGATCACGGCGATCTGGCTCGGTGCCGACACGCCGCGTCCGTTCCCGGAGCTTGCCAACCGGGCGTACCCGGCCATCATCTGGACAGAAGCGCATCGCTAAAAAACAAGGCTAGAGGACGCATCCTCTAGCCTTGTTTCGTCTGTCTGTATGTTTCCAGATAGACCAGCCACTCTTCTCCTGTCACAGCGTTCATAAGATGATATCCCCGACCGAGTTAAACAGCCTGAGGAGCGCCCAGACGAGCCCACTTAAAAGAATCGCCCACATCATCGCTTGAATCAACAAGAGCCCGATTGCCCGAAGTGTCGACATCAACTGACTGACTTGCCAAATATAGTAGAATAAATAGACGACAAACGTGCCAAGCAAGACCGCAACCGCTGCCGGCAGTGAAGTCAAAAACAAAAAACTGACACCTGAACCGACCAAGAAAATCGTTGCTCCTGGCTTTAAGCGATGGAGCGAGCTCCCGTTCGTCTCACGCGCAAAAAATGCGAAACCGAGTTGGTTGAACGTATCGGCGACGAGTTTAAAGGCGCTAAACAGCATGAAGTATATCGTGAAGAACATGACGAGCACGAGGATCTTCGTCTCTTGAACAGACAACAGCGCGATGATTTCACTATACACCCCGACACGCGTCAGCCATTGAATGGCGTATTCAGACGTGGCGATAGCGAGTGACATCGAAAAAAGAATGATCCCAATCAACGGGGCGTAGCTTAACAAGTACACATTTGTTTTCATATAGGCTCTCATTTCACAAGAATTTCTCATATTCAGTGCAAATCTATTATCAAGTATATTATAATATTCGTAGTCACGGAGAACAAAAGGGGGATTTTTAAATGGGTTTATTACTAATGGTCGGAATCAGCGTCGTCTTCCTTGCGGCAATCTTAACAGCAGGATACAACAGAAAACCTGAAGGTAATCAATAAGAGCCGCGATTCTCACGAATCGGGCTCTTTTTTCTTACTTTAATCCCGCATAGCTTTGCTGGCGCAGTGCCTCATAGACGATGATGGCTGCCGTGTTCGAGACGTTGAGCGAACGGACGAGGTTTGACTGGGGCAAGCGGATGCAGCGGTCAAGGTTGTCCTCGATCACTTCCATCGGCAAACCTTTCGTCTCACGTCCGAAGACGAAGAAATAGTCTTTCTCGACGTCAGACACGTCAAGGTCACTCGGATACTGTTCGCCGTACTTTGTAATATAGAAAAATTCGCCGTCCGGATGCTGTGCCCATAGTTCGTCAAGCGAGTCATGGTAACGGACGTCGACGAACTGCCAATAGTCGAGGCCGGCCCGTTTTAACATCTTGTCATCCGTCGAGAAGCCGAGCGGACGAATCAGATGGAGCACCGAGTTCGTTGCCGCACACGTCCGCGAGACGTTGCCCGTATTTGCCGGGATTTCCGGTTGAAACATTACTACATGGTTAGCCATAATCTATTCCTCACTTCACTTGTTCGATATCGAGTAATCGTTGTTTTTGATCGAGCCCGCCCGCAAAACCCGTGAGCTGTCCGCTGCTGCCGACGACACGATGGCACGGGAAGATGACAGGCAGCGGATTACGGTTCAACGCCTGGCCGACGGCACGGACTGCTTTCGGACGTCCGATCTGTTCCGCGATTTGTTTATACGTCCGCGTCTCTCCAGACGGGATCGTCAACAACGCATCCCACACTTCTTGTTGGAAAACCGTCCCGTTCATATCAATCCACACGCGGTCAATTTCTTGGAGCCCTTCCCGTTCGACCCGTTCGATCATGTTGACGAGCCACACCGGTGCGCTCCCATCTGCCTGTTTTGTTTCCGCAAAGTCTAACGCGATTAATTTTCCCTGCTCATTTAATTCGTACGATAACGTTCCCCATTTAGATGACACGGTCTTCACGTTCCCACTCCTCTCGGAATATACGAATCTCTTCTTTAACCAGCTCTGATTGCTCTACGCATTCGATCTCTTGATAGATTGCTTCGGCGTCAGTACCGAGAATCGCGCCGATCGCCCAAACAGCCGTCGCCCGCATGTCTTCACGCTCATCGGTTCGGATGAATGTTTCGAGCACCGAGACGGCTGACGGTTCACGGTAATGTGCGAGCGCTAAGATCGCGTTACGTTGAATCGGTTTCTTGCCGCGCCACGAGCCGGACAAGTGACCAAACTTCGCCTTGAACTCGCGGTTACTCAAGCTGAGCAGCGGTTCGAGCAGCGGTTTGACGACTTCTGCCTCCGGCAACAGCTCTTCATGATGGCGCCAATCTTTCTTACGGTTATATGGACAGACTTGTTGGCACGTATCACAGCCGTAAAGGCGTCCGCCAAGCTGCGAGCGGAACTCTCGCGGCATGAGCGTCTTCATCTGGGTCAAGTAAGCGATGCAGCGCTTGGCGTCAAGCACACCCGGTTCAACGAGCGCTGTCGTCGGACAGGCGGTCATGCATTTATCACAGTCCCCGCACCCGTCCTCGATTGCTGTATCGGGCGGCAGATACGTGTCTAAAATCATCTCCCCCAAGTACAGGTAAGATCCCTTCTCCGGCGAAATGATCGAACAATTTTTCCCACTAAATCCGATTCCGGCCCGTTCGGCCACAGCCCGATCGACAAGTTCACCCGTGTCGACCATCGAGCGCGTTTTGACGCCGGGAACGAGTTCTTCGATATACGCTTGAAGCTGTTCAAGCCGTGAGCCGACGGCGCGATGATAGTCAAGCCCCCACGAGGCACGCGCGAACAGCCCACGCCGTTCGCCCGCCACGCTCCGGGGCGCATCTTTCAATTTGCTCGGGTAGGCGACCGCAATCGCAATGATTGACTGGGCGTCCTCTAACAATAGTTCAGGCATCGTCCGCTTATCAAGGTCGGGTTCTTCAAATCCTGAAGCGAAGCCTTTCTCTTGTTGTTTGATGAGCCGTTGTTTCATGACGATGAACGGATCGGCCGTCGTCACTTTCAACTCATCGATCCCGATTGACGCAGCGTACTCGACAATCTGTTGTTTTAGTATCTCAGGAGTCATCCCATTCATCACCTCACTCTTCTTATTTTCGCATACAAAAAATCTCCCCGCCACTAAGGGCAGAGAGATATGAAGCGGGTGAAGAGAATCGAACTCTCGTCATCAGCTTGGAAGGCTGAGGTTTTACCATTAAACTACACCCGCAGAGAGTACCGGTGGTCGGAGTCGAACCGACACTCCAGAGGAACACGATTTTGAGTCGTGCGCGTCTACCAATTCCGCCACACCGGCATATTATGTTGGAGGCGCCAGTCGGAATCGAACCGACGATAGAGGAGTTGCAGTCCTCTGCCTTACCACTTGGCTATGGCGCCAAAGAGATTAAATGGAGCGGAAGACGGGATTCGAACCCGCGACCCCGACCTTGGCAAGGTCGTATTCTACCACTGAACTACTTCCGCAAAATGGCTGGGCTGGAAGGGATCGAACCTACGCATGTCGGAATCAAAATCCGATGCCTTACCACTTGGCTACAGCCCAACAAAATGGGGCGACTGAAGGGAATTGAACCCTCGAATGCCGGAATCACAATCCGGTGCGTTAACCACTTCGCCACAATCGCCATAATAAACAGGGGCAGCAGGAATCGAACCCGCGCTGACGGTTTTGGAGACCGTAGTTCTACCGCTAAACTATGCCCCTAAGTGGTGGGGGGGGGCGGATTCGAACCGCCGAACCCGAGGGAGCGGATTTACAGTCCGCCGCGTTTAGCCACTTCGCTACCCCCCCACATGGTGGCTTTGGACGGAATCGAACCGCCGACACAAGGATTTTCAGTCCTTTGCTCTACCAACTGAGCTACAAAGCCATGTATGTAGTAATTTAGTTAAATAAAAAAATGGCGGTCCTGACGGGATTCGAACCCGCGATCTCCTGCGTGACAGGCAGTCATGTTAACCGCTACACCACAGGACCACACAATTGCGGGGGCTGGATTTGAACCAACGACCTTTGGGTTATGAGCCCAACGAGCTACCAGACTGCTCCACCCCGCGACGATATAAAATTTAAATGGTGACCCGTACGGGAATCGAACCCGTGTTACCGCCGTGAAAGGGCGGTGTCTTAACCGCTTGACCAACGGGCCATAATTAGTATGGATAAACTGGCGGAGAGCAAGGGATTCGAACCCTTGAGACGGTTGTGCCGCCTACACGAATTCCAATCGTGCTCCTTCGGCCACTCGGACAGCTCTCCAAAAAAGAGAAAAAGTGGCTCCGCAAGTAGGATTTGAACCTACGACCTACCGGTTAACAGCCGGTTGCTCTACCACTGAGCTATTGCGGAACGATCTTGCCTGGCAACGTCCTATCCTCACAGGGGGAGACCCCCAACTACTTTCGGCGCTGAAGCGCTTAACTTCCGTGTTCGGCATGGGAACGGGTGTGGCCG
>NZ_JACSMB010000012.1:0-90176 GCF_018618455.1 Exiguobacterium sp. s142
GCTTGAAGGGCAATGAAAGCAGAGGAGCGCCATCCCATCCGGGATGACGCTCCTCTGCTCAAAATTATTTGAAGTTTTTCAGTGCCCTCGTCTTGACCTAGGTTGTTCTTTTTTTGGACATATGTCCTTTTCAAGCATTTTATTCTCGCGTACAGTCAGACGAGGAGAATAGGAGGTAAGTATGGGAATCATTTTTGCAGTACTCTCGGGCACGTTCATCGCGTTACAAGGCATCTTTAACGCAAAGCTTGGTTACGCAGTCGGGGCCTGGTTGTCCGTCACGATCGTCCACTTTGTCGGACTCATACTCGCTTTGGGCATTTATGCGTTCAAACGTGATGCAGACATGACGGCGTTCCGGCGTGTGCCATGGTATTACAGTTTAGGTGGGTTGTTTGGCGTCTTCGTCGTCTTTGGAGAGCTGACGGCCATCCAGCGACTCGGTGTGACGTGGGCAATCTGCGTGTTGCTCGTCGCCCAATTGATCGGGGCGTTCCTTATCGATTTGAACGGTTGGTTCGGGGTGAAGAAGAAGCCTGTCAATCAAGGTCAGATCATGGGACTCGCCTTGATGGTTGTCGGTATCGGGATTTACACATTCACGTGAGGAGGGGTGACATGGGGGTTGAAGCTGCGTTAACACGCCTTAACTGGCACCATCTTTTTTCAACGGAGACACTCGCGGCGTCGTCGATTGTGACATTTCCAACCGGTGCGATGTTGTGTGCGAACGATCAAACGATTGAGTCGTTGTTCGTCGTTTTAGAGGGACGCGTCAAAATTTATACGTTGAGCGAGGAAGGGAAACTGAGACTCTTGCGGTTGAAGACGGCGCCGTCTTTGATTGGCGATATTGAGTACGCCAGCGGCCGGGACGTCCTGCATACGGTCGAAGCTGTAGGGGCGGTCACGTGTCTGCGCATCCCGTTTGAAGCGCTGCGGACGCATAACCGGACGATCGAGTTCACGGAACATCTGCTCCGCGGGGTGTCGGAAAAGTTATTTATTGAGGCGAACGCCTCCTCGAATCATCTGATGTCGACGCTTGAAGAGCGGTTAGCAGGCTATCTCGTCTCACTCAGTGCGTCAGGAAATGAGTTGTTCCAACAAGAGATGAGTCAGTTGAAACGGAAGGAAGTCGCCGAATGGCTCGGGACGAGCTATCGCCACTTGAATCGGACGCTGCAAGCGTTCGCGGACGAGGGACTCGTCGAACGGAGTCGGACGAAAGTGACGATTCTCGATGCGAAACGATTAAACGAACGTGCCAATGGCATGGTGTATGAATAAGGAGGCAGTTCATGTTAGTAGGAATCATTTGTTCAGCGGTGGCTGGCGCGTTCATCAGTGTACAAGCGGCGGTCAATGCCAAAATGAACGTGTATTTAGGAGCTTGGGCGACGACCGTGCTCGTCTTTATCGTCGGGTTCGTCGGCTCGCTCGTCCCGCTTGCACTTTTCGGCGGAAACATCCGCGGCGTGTTCGACATTTCACCGATTTATGCGCTCGGTGGTTTGCTAGGTGTCGGTGTCGTATTTTGTGTGATGCGCAGCATCCAACTACTCGGCCCGACATTATCCGTCTCGATCATTCTCGTGTCCCAGTTGATTTGGGCACTCGGCGTCGATCTCTTCGGAGCGTTCGGAATGCCGCGGTTATCACTGTCACCAGGCCAAATCATCGGGTTGATGATCTTGCTACTAGGCGTGATTGTATTCAAACAAGCTCAGGCGGCAGCAATCGATCGTCAAGCGACGGAACAGGCTACTTCGCAATGAAGTGGCTTTTTTTGTGAGCAAAACGGGTACAGGTGGATAATGAATGTCTGATATGATGAGATGGAGTCGTACGAAATATACGTAGAGGTGATGAAACAAGTGGATTCTTCCATAGTAATTGATTTAATGATCGTCATATTTTTGATCGTGTTGAACGGGGTGTTCGCGATGACAGAGATCGCGCTCATCTCGTCGAAACCGGCAAAACTTGAAGTTGAGGCGAATCGAGGTAAACGCAGCGCCAAGATTGCGCTCAAACATTCAAAAGACCCGACAGACCTGTTGTCGACCGTCCAAGTCGGGATCACATTGATCGGAATCATCAACGGGGCTTACGGGGGCGCGCGTTTTTCAACACCGCTCGCTGAACTATTTGCACAGCTCGGAATGAGCGCGCAGTACGCACCGACGGTCGGCTATGTGGTCGTCGTCACGATTATCACGTATTTGTCGCTCATCATCGGAGAACTTGTCCCGAAACGGATTGCGCTCGTGTCACCTGAACAGGTGACGATGTCAATCATTCCGGCGCTTGATTTGTTCAGCAAAGTCATGCGACCGTTCATTTGGATCTTATCGAAATCGACACTGTTCTTGTTCAAATTGCTCGGCTTGAAAGCAGAACAGTCGAGTGGGGAGACCGAGCTCGAAATTAAACAGTTGTTGTTCGAAGGGGCGCAGCAAGGGGCGTTCGCCCATGAAGAAGTGCAACAAGTCGAGCGCGTCTTCGCTTTCCACGACCAGTTGATCTATGAACTGATGCAGCCGCGGACGATGCTCGAATGGGTCGACCTCGAGGATGACATGGACGATATTAAAAAATCGATTTATGAGAGTAAACACAACAAACTTCCAGTCGGACGCGATTCGCTCGACGAGTTCGTCGGCTACATCGATGTCCGTGATATTTTAACGCTCGCGACGTTGCGTGAGCCGTCACAAATTTTAAAACGCATCAAGCAGCCGCTCATCGTGCCAAAGCAACGCGAGGCCAGCCAAGTGCTGCAGATGATGCAAAAGAACGGCGTTGAGATCGCGTTCGTGCTCGATGAATACGGTGGCTTCCTCGGTATGGTCACGTTGTTCGACATACTAGAAGAGATTGTCGGGGAAGTGATGATTGAAGAAGAGACGCCGGAAGTGGTCCGCCGCGCGGACGGGACGTACTTGGCGGATGGCTTGCTCGGGATTGAAGATTTGAAACGAACGTTCGGGATTCGAGATAACCGTTTCGATGAGGGCCGTAATTTGTACCACACGCTAGCAGGGCTCGTCATTTACTCGCTCGGTGACTTCCCGAAACGCGGAGACATCGTCGAGGCGTACGGGTTACGTTTCGAAGTCGTCGATATGGACGGGAAACGTGTCGACCAAGTTCTCGTGTCGATGTTGTCAGAAACGCCAAACGAAGACTGATGCCTTAGGGCGTCAGTCTTCGTTTTTTTGTGTGTTCCATGTTTCGAACGCTGCGCGCATGAGGACGCGGGCGGTGTTTAGCATGGCCCGTTCGTCCACATCAAAGCGAGGATGGTGGTGAGGGAAGACGGCGCCGACTTCAGGATTGCCGGCCCCGGCGAAAAAGAAGCTGCCGGGAACATGTTGCATGTAGTAGGCGAAATCTTCTCCGACCATGAGTGGAGACATCTCGATGACGCCGGCTTCACCGACGACGCGAGCTGCACTTTGGCGAACATGCTCCGTCTCGGCGTAATGATTGATGACGGGAGGATAGCCGCGGATATATTCGAGCTCATACGTCGCCTCGCTCGCCGCGCAGACGTGGGAAATGGTGCGCTCCATCTCTGTGATGATCCGTTCTTGTGTTTCTAGCGTGAACGTTCGGACTGTCCCCGATAACTTCGCTTCGTCAGCAATCACGTTGAACGCCTGGCCCGCGGTGAACGTGCCGACGCTTAAGACGGCCGGTTCGAGCGGATCGGTGCGACGGCTGATGACTTGTTGCAACTGACCGACGACGTTCGCCCCGACCATGACAGCATCGACCGTATGTTGCGGAATCGCGCCGTGGCCGCCTTTCCCTTTGATCGTCAGCTCGAAGCGGTCGGCTGCGGCCATGATTGGACCTGCTTTTACCCCGATCGTGCCGTACGGGAGCGGCGTCCAGATGTGAGCGCCGAAGATGTAGTCGACGCCGTCCAAGCAGCCATCTTCGATCATCGGCTTGGCTCCTCCGGGCGCGAGTTCTTCCGCAAACTGATGGATGAGAACGACGTCTCCCGGCAGGTCGGTCTCACTCAAGGCTTTGGCGAGCACGAGCAGTGTCGCCGTATGGGCGTCATGGCCGCACGCATGCATCGAACCGTTCACTTTTGAGCGGTACGGCACGTCTTTCAAGTCTTGGATCGGCAAAGCGTCAAAGTCGGCCCGGAAGGCGATGGTTGGTCCGTTGCCGCCTCGAATGCGTCCGACGACGCCGTTGCCGCCGACGCTTTCGCGGACTTCGAGGCCGAGCTTGCGCAAATAAGTGGCGATCGTTTTTGGTGTCTCCTGTTCTTCAAACGACAGTTCGGGATATTGGTGAAAATGGCGTCGGAGCGACACCATCTCGTCGTACAGTTCCGCCAATCGTGAATCGAGGTCAGTCACAAGCATGATTTGCACTCCTGTCAGTTGATCATTTTTGGTTGAAGAAAGGCCCATACGTCATGTGAATCCAGATCGTCAAGAATTGGACGATGTAATAACTTTTGTGCTTCGTCAGCCGTTACCCATCTGGCGTCACTATGTTCCTCGGAGAGGGTGACGGTTGTCACGATCGGGTGAGCCAAGTACGTCATGATGACGACTTGGCGATTCGGGTCGGTCAAAAACGTCGTAGCGTACAACAATTGTTGGACCGCGACACACAAACCGGACTCTTCGAATACTTCTCGTTCAAGGGCATGTTCGAGCGTCTCGCCAAAGTCAAGTTTACCGCCGACGAGCTCCCATGTGCCGGGATTGACCTCGTCATCGGCTGCCCGTTTGATGATGAGGAGGTGGTCGTCTTGCACAATTACCGCTTTCACGGCAACAACGATGGTAGGAACGGACATTGTGACACTCCTTTGCATGAATTCGTGAGGGAACCCACAGTAGATATGAACCATTTTCTACATATTACTTAAGTTATGCTTATGGTATACGACGAAAGGGAATTAATACAGAAGTAAATCATGAAATGAGGTGTTGAAATGGGTTGGATTATCGCAATTGGTATCATCGTCGTCTTGGCGGTCATCTATTTTTCGATGTACAACGGACTTGTCAAATATCGAAACTGGGTCGACGAGTCGTGGGCGCAGATCGACGTTCAGCTGAAACGCCGCTACGACTTGATCCCGAACTTGGTCGAGACGGTGAAAGGGTATGCGAAGCATGAACAAGAGACGCTTGCGAAAGTCGTCGAGCTACGGAACCAGCTTGGCTCGAAGACGAGCCGTCAGGAACAGATGGAAGTGAACGATCAACTGAGCGGTGCGCTCAAAAACTTGTTTGCGCTGCGCGAGGCGTATCCGGACTTGAAAGCGAACGAGAACTTTTTGATGCTACAAGAAGAGTTGACCCAGACAGAGAATAAAGTCGCTTACTCGCGACAGCTGTATAACAATACGGTCATGAAATATAATACGAAAATCGAATCGGTCCCGACGAACATCATCGCTTCTGTCCATAAGTTCGAAAAACGCGACATGCTCGAGGCGCGCGAAGAAGAACGCGAGAACGTTCGCGTCTCATTCTAATGGATTGGAGTGGCGACGATGATTCTGTATGAACAAATCCGCAAGAATAAGATTAAAACCGTGTTCATCGTGGCTGGATTCGTCCTCCTCGTCTTAGCCGTCGGGGTCGTCATCTCGTATTTGAACTATGGCGATCCACTCCCGGGGCTCATCTTCACTCCTGTGTTCTCGTTGTTTTACATCGGGATCGTCATCATGTCGAGCACGAATATCGTCATGAAGATGAATCACGCCCAAGAGATCACATCGGTCGAACAACATCGTTTCTTATGGCACACGGTCGAGAACATGGCGATGGTCGCCCGTGTCCCGATGCCACGGATTTTCATCATCAATGACCCGTCACCGAACGCGTTCGCGACCGGGCTCAAACCCGAGAAGGCGGCGGTCGCCGTGACGACTGGTTTAATGGATCAGTTGACCCGCGAAGAACTCGAAGGTGTCATCGCCCACGAGGTCGCGCATATTAAAAACTATGACGTCCGCCTGGCGACGGTGACGCTCGCCCTCGTCTCCGTCATCGCCATCATGAGTGACATCGGCTCGCGGATGCTGTTTTTCCGAAGTATCGGTGGACGGCGGGACAACAACCAAAATCCGATCTTTATGATCGTCGGGCTCGTCCTGTTGATTTTAGCCCCGATCATCGCAACGCTCGTCAACCTGGCTATCTCGCGAAATCGTGAGTTTTTGGCTGATGCGAGCGGAGCCGAGCTGACGCGGAACCCGGACGCACTCGCTTCGGCGCTCGAGAAGATCGCTAACGTCAAAACGCCAGTGAAAGAGGCGTCACGGGCGTCGGCATCACTTTATTTTTCGGATCCTATGAAGAAAAAGCTGAGCGGGCTGTTCTCGACACACCCGAATCCGGAAGAACGCATCAAACGACTACGAGGCATGTAAAAAAAGCCACCTCCATAGCGAGGTGGCTTTCGTTCGTCATCCGGCGCGGTTGCTCCGGAGTTTTTCAATCTCTTCGAGGACGAATTGAACGTTCGTCCCGACGATGACTTGAATATGGTTCGGGCTGACGACTTTAATTCCTGGGATGCCCGCTTTCTTAATTTGCGTTTGATCGACCGTGTCCATGTCTTTGACGTCGACACGGAGACGTGTGACACACGATTCGATACCGGTGACGTTTTGGTCACCACCGAGACCGTCATAAATCATGGTTGCCATCGCAGAGTACTGACCACCTGCTGCAACTGGTGCCGTTTTCGTTTCACCTTCAGGCGCTGTTTCTGTCGCGACTGCATCAACCTCTTCGTCCGACTCGCGACCTGGCGTTGCCAAGTTAAGTTTGACAATCATGAAGCGGAAGATCGTGTAGTAGATGGCACCGAAGACGAGGCCTTGGACGAGCAACATATACGGCTGGTTCGCAAGCGGTAGCCGTGAGCTGAGGACGAAGTCGACGAGACCGGCACTGAAGCCGAACCCGGCCGTCCATTGGAATGTGGCAGCGATAAAGAGTGACACGCCTGTCAACACAGCATGGACAAGGTAAAGAACTGGTGCGAGGAACATGAACGAGAACTCGAGCGGTTCCGTGACACCTGTGAAGAATGAAGCGAACGCTGCGGCGAGAAGGAGCGAGGCCGCTTGTTTTTTACGTTTCGTTTTCGCAGTGTGATACATCGCTAGGGCTGCTGCCGGGAGACCGAACATCATGATCGGGAAGAATCCAGCTTGATAGCGTCCAGTGATCCCTTTCTCACCTTCACCGGACCAGAAGTTACCGATATCGTTGATGCCGGCAACGTCAAACCAAAATACCGAGTTGAGGGCGTGGTGAAGACCTGTCGGGATCAATAGACGGTTGAAGAATCCATAAAGTCCAGCACCGATTGCTCCCATTTTAGAGATTGTTTCACCGAATCCGACGAGTCCTGTGTAGACGACCGGCCAGACGAAGTAAAGTGCGACCGAGACGAGAATCATCGAGAACGCCGTCATGATTGGGACGAGACGCTTGCCGCTAAAGAAGGCGAGGGCGTCAGGTAACTGAACGTGACTAAAGCGGTTATACATGGACGCGGCGACGAGACCTGACAAGATCCCAACGAACGCGTTAGCGATTTTGCCGAACGCCGGGTTGACGGCTTCGACGTCTACACCTTGGAATAATGCGACTGTTGCTGCTGATAAAAGTGTCGTGACCGTGAGGAAAGCGACGAGACCACTGAGAGCGGCTGAGCCGTCACGGTTTTTCGCCATACCGAGGGCGACCCCGACAGCGAAGAGAATTGGAATGTTATCGATGATGGCTGCACCGGCTTTGATGAGGAAGGCGGCGGCGATGTTTTCAGAACCCCAGCCTACCGGGTCGATCCAGTAACCGATGCCCATGAGGATGGCCGCTGCAGGAAGTACCGCAACCGGCAACATGAGCGAACGTCCGAGACGTTGTAAAAAGTTCATCATTGTAAATGTCCTCCTTTTTGATGGTGTTGATCTTGCAGGCGTTGAATGTGGAGCGTGATGTAACCAAGCTCTGACTCGGGCAAGACGATGCCGTATAAGTTTTCCATTTCAGTTGCGACGTCAGACGCACACGCGTAAGCAGACGAGAATTTTGTTTGAATCATCTGAAGCATGTCCTCGTCGATCGTGTGATGATCGTAATGGTTGACCCGATCCATGACAAATCGTAAATGGGTTAATAAGCGTTGATAGGATAAGTCATCTTCTTCGATAGATAGGTCGAGTCGTCGTGAAATCGATTGAATCATGTCTCTTACGATCGTCGTCTGTTTGACCGTCTTGCGCAAATCACCTCCTTTCACTTTGAGTGTATGGATATGGAGCGCGATGAAGGCCGCTTCGTCTTTCGGCATCTTCAACCCGATTTTGTCCTCGATCAGTTGCAGCGCCCAGAGCCCGATCTCATATTCGTTGCGATACAAGATTTTGATCTCGTTCAACAGCTTGTTCCGAAGCGAGATCCCTTCTTCCTCACGCTCGATGGCAAACGAGATATGATCGGTCAGGACGACGTGGATGTGCTCATTGAACGTCGTCTCGAGCCGCTTCTCCGCATGCGTGATAATTTCTTCGGAAATGGTGAAGTGGTCGACCGGGATGCGGCTTAAGAGCTGTTGAAACTTATCGTTTTCCGACATGACGAATAGTTTTTCGATTTTATGCGGATTGACGATGTCGTTGCGCCCTTTTTTAAAGGCGACGCCTGGTCCGATGGCAATCTTTTCTTCACCTTCGTCTGAGACGATGACCGCGTTGTTGTTTAAGATTTTTTTGATTTTTAACATGTGTCCTCCTATCGAGGAGTCATTGTTCCGCTTGAGCGACGACAGTCTTTCCGGAAAGCGAGGGCCCGCCCGCGTGGAACGAGTAGGGGTGAGGTAAGTCGCTTCCGTTCGTGACGATCATCGGAGTGACCGTGTCCTTCCCGGCTTGATGAATCCGCTTCAAGTCCGCTGTCAACAAAGGATGTCCGACGTCAACATGGTCACCGACAGTGACGTGGACTGTGAACGGGTCTCCTGAAAGTTCGACCGTGTCGAGTCCGACGTGAATCAAAATCTCAGCTCCGTCTTCCGTCCGGATGCCGATGGCGTGCTTCGTCGGTGCGACTTGGACGATCGTTCCATTAGCCGGTGCGACGACTGTTCCGTTTGTCGGCTTAATGGCGATTCCGTCGCCCATCATCTTCTCGCTGAAGACGGGGTCGGCCACTTGCTCAAGTGGAATGATGTCTCCTTCCATGGGTGCATAAAGTGTCAGTGTATGTCTCTTCATCCACTTATTCAATAACATGTTCACTTCATCCTTTCCTTGCGAAAATGATTGTGAAAAAACAAAACAGGCATGGAGTATAGACGGGTGGCGTGAGCCTTTCGTCTTACCCCATGCCTGATCGAATCAGTCACATGTGATCAATATTTGTTTCTTCTGTCTCAACATAGCACGCTATCTAAAAGAAGACAAGACCTAATTTGTAAGCGCTGTCTAAAAAATGTACTTATTCTGAAATTTGTTGTATAGTGAAGACGAATCTTAAGTGAAAGGTGTTGCATGTTGATGAGTGAGGTCGTATCTGCCTAACGAACTGAAAAACGTAGGATGACGCGTGTTTTTGTCATGCCTTCATGTTCTGTTACGGATACCGCCCATCATAAACTGCCAGACACCGGTCTGTCTTTTTGCGTTGGTCGTCATCGACCGACGCTTTTTGTTTGCGCGGTATCTCCACCCTATTTTAAGGAGAGATCACCATGAACGAACAAACGTTAGAAAAACTACAATATATTGAACTCATCCAACGAGTCGAACGCTACTGCATCAGCGGGTTCGGTCGCAAGTTGCTCAGAAATCAACAACCGACGAGCCATCTACAGACGGTGAAGAAACGACTGCAAGAGACGTCGGAGGCACGAGCGATCCTAGACGCCTCGTCGCACGTCCCGTTCATCGGGGTGTCCGACATGGAACCGCTCATCGGGAAAATCAGTCGTGGCATCCAACTCGAAGCGGGTGAACTTGAAGCCGTCGCTGAATTTTTCCGCGGAGCCCGCAAACTGAAACGATTCATGGCCGAGCAGACGTTCTTTGCACCGTTGTTATCTCTGTACGCGGACGAGATGAGTGAAAGGCGCTCGATCGAAGAAGAAATCGTTCGGTCGATCCGGGCCGGACGCGTCGTCGATGAGGCGTCAAAAGAACTGAAACGGACTCGGAAGCAAATCGATATTCTCGAAGGACGGATCGAGGAGCGGTTGACTAAATTTTTGAAGAGCGCGGCCAACCGTGAAGCGATTCAAGACGCGTTTGTGACGAAGAAGCAGGACCGATTCACGATCCCAATCAAGACGTCGTACAAACATAAAGTCGCCGGGACGATCATCGATACGTCGAACCGGGGGACGACCGTGTTCATCGAGCCGGAAGCGATCAGCAAGCTGAACGCGGAACTCGCCGTCAAACGGACCGAGGAAGCGGTTGAAATCTATCAAGTGCTCGCGACGCTGACCGGTATGGTGGCCGAAGCGTTACCGGCGATTGAGACGACGCTCGACGTTATCGCCCAGTACGACATGGTATTTGCCAAAGGGAAGTATAGCCAGACGATCGAAGGAATTTCGCCACGCGTGAACGGGACCGGGAAAATTCGTTTGCGACAAGTCCGGCACCCGTTGCTTGATAGGGCGGTCCCGCTCGACTTCTCGCTCGGCGAGACGTACCGCGGACTCATCATCACCGGACCGAACGCCGGCGGGAAAACGGTCGTCTTGAAGACGATCGGCTTGCTTACTTTAATGACGATGAGCGGTCTGCACATCCCGGCTCATCCCGATACGGACATCTCGACGTTTGACGACGTGTTCGTCGATATCGGTGACAATCAAGACATGGGTTCTGCCCTCAGCACGTTCTCGGCCCACATGAACAACGTGGCGACGATCATGCAGCGGGCCGGCAAACGGTCGTTGCTCTTATTTGACGAAATTGGGAGTGGGACCGAACCGAACGAAGGGGCGGCGCTCGCCATCGCGATTTTAGAAGAGGCGTACAAACGCGGCTGCCTCGTCGTCGCCTCGACCCATTACGGGGAAATCAAAGCGTATTCCGAGGCGCATCCGGACTTCATGAACGCGGCGATGCAGCTCGACCCAGACACGCTCGAGCCGAAGTATCGGTTGTTGATCGGTCAGTCCGGTGACAGCAACGCGTTGTTCATTGCCCGGAAAATGAAGCTGCCCGAAGCGATTTTGAAACAGGCGTCACGTTATATGACAGAAAAAGTATATGACCAGACACTCGTCGACACTTCGAAGCTGACACAAGAAGTGGTGAATGCGAAACCGGAACTGATCCAGCAATTTGAAAAAGGAGATCGCGTCCGGTTACTCGAGACGAATCAAGTCGGGCTCGTCTATGCGACGGACGATTCTGGGCGACATGTCACGGTTTATGCAGAAGGGACGTTCAGCGACCATCCGTTGCGACGCGTCCGGCTTGAAGCGCAGGCGGTTGATCTCTATCCGGCGGGTTATGACTTAGAGACGTTGTTCGTAGACTATCGAGAGCGCAAAGAGGCGCATGATTTTGAGCGTGGCTCGAAGAAAGCGTTGCGTCGTGTTGAAAAAGAGATTCGGGCACGGCAACGCGCCGAACGTGGAGACTAAAAAGTGTATGACCTTAAGCGCTCGGGTAAGGACCAAGGACCGAGAGTCATGACGAAACGTCCGGCTGTCGGGTAATGTGTCGGAGGTGGACTAGATGTTTTGGTTAAGTTTGTTGTTTGCCATCGGATTTGCCTTGATCCACTACTTTTCAGGTCAACTGATTCACGTGCGCGAGACGCCACGGAGCCGCTTCTTGTCGCTCGCCGGTGGCGTCGCTGTCGCTTACGTGTTCTTGCATCTCTTGCCTGAACTGAATGAATACCAACGCGAGCTCGAAGGACATCTCGGGAGCGGTCTGTTCGCCTCGATCGAGAATCATATCCTCATCGTTAGTATGTTCGGTTTGGCCGTTTTTTACGGATTGGAGCGATTGGCATCCCAAATGAAAAAACGAGATGAAGGAAGCGTGTTTTGGATTCATATGGCGCTGTTCATCTTTTACAATTTTAGCATCGGGTATGTGCTCGCAGAGAGTGAGTTCGACACGATATGGGCGATGACGCTCTACTTTCTCGCGTTAGGGATTCATTTCATCACGGTCGATCAAGGGTTGAGACACCACCATCAACAGTTATATGACGAGCGGGGACGTTTGTTGCTTTCACTCGCGGTGCTCGTCGGCTGGAGTGTTGGGGCGTTTTCAGCGCTTCATGAAGTCACGCTGTCGATGATTGTCGCCTTTTTGGCCGGTGGCATCATCTTGAACGTCATGAAAGAAGAGTTACCCGAAGAGCGTGACAGCAGTTTTCGTGCCTTTGCCATCGGTCTTGCCGGTTATGCGCTGCTATTGCTGTTTATCTAAAAAGGCAACCATCTCTGGTTGCCTTTTTGCTTACAGTGAATTTGTACTCTGATTTTCTACATTGTCATCTGTTGAAGGTGTATTGTCGTCTTGGTTTGGACCACCGAATTGGCCACCGTGATGCGATCCGTGACCGTGTCGACCTCTGCCTCCCGGTCCTTGCATGTCTAGATCGTCATAGCTTGTCACGTCGGCGAATCGCTCCTCATGTTCAGCTAAAATCGCGTCGGCTTCCGCTTGCGTCAAATTACCGTTCTCGACCGCTGCATCAAGTTTCACTTCGTGTGAGGCGATGATCGCGTCAATGAATGCGTCGACCGTGATGCCTTTCTCTTCCGCGAGCTCAGGAAGCGACTGTCCTTCTTCACGTGCCGCTTCGACCTCGGCTTCGCTCAAACCGAGCGCCTCAAGCAACGCCGCTTGTCCGGCTGCCCGGTCTCCGAACATGCCGCGTTCACCGCGTTCGCATTGCGTCGAAGCTTCCGTCGATTCTGTCGTTTCAGTTGTCGTCGTCTCGTTCGTGGCTGCGTAGACGCCTGTGCCCGAGACGGCAAGCAGGCCGGCCAAAGCGAGTGCTAATTTTGATGATTTCATGTGTATCTCCTCCTTTTACTACCTCAAGTGTAGATCTTGCCCGCCGGCAAGTTGTGAGGGAGTTGCAAGGTTTTTGCAAATTGTATTTGGGAAACGATGGGATGCTTTCTTGATGCGATATAATGGGAGTGGAGGCGATACAGATGAACGTGCTCGTAGTGGAAGATGAACAGAAGCTAGCGGACGGGATGGCCCGTTTTTTGACGTACGCGGGCTTTACTGTCAGCGTGGCGAGGACACTCGCCGAGGCGAAACGACTGCTTGATCAGCCGTTCGATGCGGTACTGCTCGACGTTCGCCTGCCGGACGGGGAAGGGTGGACGCTCATTCCGAGATTACAGACACTTCAGCCGCGGCCGGCCATCGTGTTGACGACGGCACGCGGGGAAGCCGATGACCGGGTGTTCGGTCTTGAGCTCGGTGCTGACGACTATTTGGTCAAACCGATCGTCTTGAAGGAGCTCGAGATTCGATTGAAGCGTCTCGTCAAGCAGACGGATGGCATCGTGTTCGGTGATCTGAAAGTTGATGAAAAATCACGGACGGTGACGGAAGACGGGAAACCGATTCGATTGGCCAATAAGGAGTACGAACTGCTGCTCTATTTCATGAAGCATATCGGGGAAGCGCTTGACCGGAACCGATTGCTCGACGACGTGTGGGACTATACGTTCGTCGGTGACACGAGGACGGTCGACACGCACGTTAAACAGCTCCGCGACAAGTCCAAGACGATCAAACGGCAGTTGAAGACGGTGCATCGGGTCGGTTATCGATTGGAGGACGTGTGATGAACCGGTTGATGAAAAAGTTGTTGTGGACCGCCATTCTCCCGCTCGTGGTCATGGCCGTGCTCACGTTCGGGCTCACGTCGCTCTTGATCGGCCGCTTTGCCGAGACGGAAAGCTACGCCCAGCTCGAGCGTGAAGCGGACATCGTCTATGACGCGTTAGCTGAAGGGCGAGGCATACCGGGACAGCTCAACGTCCTCGTGTTTCAAGACGGCGAACCGATCGATCTTGACCGAGGCGGACGGATGCGGCGACAGATGACACCGACGCTGAACCCGGACGCATTGGTGGAACGCGATCAAGTCAGCGTAAACGGGACGCGTCTCTTGACGTTTTTACGAGAAGAAGGAGACATTCAAATCGTGACGTATACGAATGCGCCGCTAGCGAATCCCCAGTTCCGTCAAATCTATATGATTCTCGGGAGTGGCTTCCTGCTCGCCCTCGTCGCGGCGATAGGCGTGACGTATTGGATGGGGCGGCGCTTGACGTCACCGCTCGTCCAATTGAAACAAGCGGCAACGGCGATCATGGCAGGAACACACACGATCAACTTGCCGCCGGTCACAGACGATGAAATCGGTGATTTGACGGAAGCGGTCGATCAGATGAATCGTGCGCTTCAAGAAAAAGAGACGCTGCAAAAGACGTTCATCTCTGGGGTCACACATGACGTGCGGACACCGCTCGCTATCGTTCGCAACGAGGCAGAGATGCTCGAGCTCGGCGTCGTCAAGCCAGAAGACGTCTCATCGACAGGACGGAGCATGACCGAAGAAGTTGACCGGATCGATCGTCTCGTCACGCAGATGCTCGAGTACTCGAAGTTATCGTCACGAAGTCTGCCGCTCCAAATCGAGCCGATCCGATTGGACGGACTCGTTCGTGAGACGGTGGCACGAATGGAAGACTGGTTCCGGCATAAACAAGTCACCGTCCAACTCGAACTCGAAGCAGTCACGCTACAAGCCGATCAAACGGCGATGGAACGGGTGTTGTCCAACTTTCTTCATAACGCCTACCAGGTGAGTCCCGACGGTGGCGTCATCACAATCAGAATTGTCGGAAACCGACTCGAGATCGAGGATCAAGGTCCGGGGCTCGATGATAGGATGCGTGCGAGCGTATGGGATATGTACGTCAAAGGTGATCGGTCGAACGGACACGGTCTTGGACTCGCCATCAACAAGTTGTTGCTTGAAGCGCAGCAACTCAATTACGGGGTCGAATCAAACGAGGGGGCGATTTTTTGGATCGAATGGGATTGAACTTATTTTTACGAGGTGTCCGCTTAGAACGAGATCGGATCGAAACGCCAGGGTATCCGTTTTCGCTCCCGATTTTTGAAGCGTTTGACGAATTGACGTTGACGAAGCCGGTTACGTTTTTAGTCGGGGAAAACGGCAGCGGCAAGTCGACGTTGATCGAAGGGATGGCGATTGCCGCCGGATTCAATCCGGAAGGCGGGGCGACGACGTTCCGCTTTGAGACCGAGTCGACGCATAGCCCGCTGTTCGAGGCGTTACGCCCGATTCGTAGTGCGTATCGCCCGAAGGACGGTTTTTTCCTCCGGGCCGAGACGGCGTATCAGCTATCGAGTTACGTGGACGAAATAGCGCGATCGAGTCCAGACCCTGAACGATTTTACGAATCGTATGGCGGTCGCTCACTCCATGAGCAGTCGCACGGGGAAGCGTTCTTGTCGCTCATGCTCCACCGTTTCCGGGGCGCGGGCCTCTATATTTTAGACGAGCCGGAGGCCGCGTTGTCGCCGATGCGTCAATTGACGATGCTCGCCCGGATGCATGAGCTCGTGCAGGCCGGGAGCCAATTCATCATCGCGAGCCATTCACCGATTCTCATGTCGTATCCGGACGCGGCGATTTTGGAAGTCGAGGCGGGGCTCGCGCCGACGACGTTCGATGAACTCGAACACGTCCGGGTCATGCGCGACTTTTTAGCGGCACCGGAGCGGATGCAACGGATTTTATTTGAATAACAACAGGCGGCCGTGGCCGCCTTTTGTTATGACTTCGTGATTTTCCGCAACAAAATGATCGCGACGCTGACACCGGCAGCGATCAGCATGTACGTCCCGATCGATGAGAGCGTGTCTATCCAAAAATCCATTAGGTTTCCACCTCACTTGATTCGGTTAATTGCTTCCATCATTTCACGTTACTGTGCTAAAGTACACGAAATAATGATGTAAAACAAACGTTGAAGTCTATTGGAAAATCTTTCAAGAAACTTAAAAGTTTGGTCAGTAATTGGGCGAAAACTGTCCCACGTTTGAATAATCGCTCTATAATAGACGTGTAGAGATGATTATTGACGAAATGAGGGGTAGCGATGGTATACGGTTTATTGATTGTTGGCATCGTCCTGATCACACTCGTCATCAACGTACTGCGCTTGATGACGACCCCATCTTTGAACCGTTGGCTACTCGTTGGGGCGAGTAGCCTTGTCGTGATTTGGCATGGGATTCTGTTCGACTTTTATGATTTACATTGGTCGGTGTTGCTGCTCATCGCGACCGGCCTCATCTGTTTTCAATGGACGGGCATGGTGACCGCGATTCTTGTCGGTTGGTTGCTCGTCTATAGCCAATCAGGAGACTTATCGTTTCCGTTGTTGCTCAGTTATATCTTTTTCGGACTCGGTGCCGCGCTCTTGTTCGGTTATATTAAACAATTGAAACGGGAACGATCGGATCGGTTACGGATGTTGACGACAAGCTCTCGTCAATTGAACGTGTTTCGTGAAGTCAGCTTCACGATGCAAGATACGCTCGACCCGGACCGTCTCCTACAGACGATTTTGACGTCGGTGACGGCAGGTCATGGGCTCGGCTTCAACCGCTCGATCATCTTTTTTGCCGACCCGGAAAAAGACAGCATTTACGGCGTCATGGGGACGGGACCGATGAATCCCGAGGAAGGGTACCAAATTTGGGAAGAAATCACACGGCAACATTATGACCTTCAACGATTGATTGACGAGAAAGAGACGGACTCGACGCAAGACGAGCAATTGAACGAGCGAATTCGCAAAATGACGTTCCCATTTAATTCCAATCATGTGTTTAAACAGACGCTCGACTCGGGCCGACCGCAACACGTCTATGCGAGCATCACCGATGATGCGGTCCTACGACTATTACATACAGAGTTACAGATGGATGAGTGCACGATCTTCCCGTTACATCATCAAGGTATCCCGTACGGATTGCTCGTCATTGATAACGTCGTCAACAAGAAGCCGATCACCCCTCAAAAAATCGATGGGGTTCGGCCCATCGCGGAACAGGCATCGCTTGCGTTGCATCAGACGACGCTTTATCAACGGATTGAGACGCTCGCGCTCCGTGACGGACTGACTCGTTTGAAGAACCATCGCTCGTTCGAGCAAGATTTGGATGTATTGTTCCGCGAATGTGATGAAGACGAACTGTCGCTCATCGTCATGGACATCGACCACTTCAAACATTATAACGATACGAACGGTCATTTGGCGGGGAACGAACTGTTGACGCGACTCGCGAGCGTCATTCGCCGAAGTGTACCCGACGAACAGATGGCGTATCGTTTCGGCGGCGAAGAGTTTGTCGTCTTGCTCCCGCGATTCGATGAGATCGGAGCGACGCACGTGGCCGAAACGATTCGTTCAGCCGTGCTCGGTACAACATTCACGCACGGGAATCAACAACCGGGTGGGCAGTTGACGCTCAGTTTTGGCGTCGCCTCGAAGCATACGCTTCGTGATCAGACGGTCGAACAGTTGATTGAATGTGCGGACCAGGCGCTTTATGCGGCCAAGTCACGCGGGAAAAATCAAGTCTGTCGCTGGGAAGGGGTAGCGCTATGAGCGAGTTTAGCGTCATGATGATGGTGGTCGCCTTTGTTGGGACCATACTGCTGTCGAGCCGGTACTGCTATCTATTCATCTTATGTCACATCGCCAAGCGTGAGGCGGCGGCATTGCACGTTTCGTTACAAGACGTCTCGTTCTCGTTTGATCAGATGGTGTACTTTATTGCCTTACCGACGACAATCCCCGAAGTAAGGGACGCGATGAAAGACGAGCTCATCATCGAGCCGTATTACGAGTCGCACTTCTTTCCTGACGTGAACGGGATACAAGTCTCCGTTAAATCGGGACAGGAAGTGATCCCGATTACGTATTTGCCAATCGATGACTTCAGTTTACCGATCTTAGATCGCTATCTAGAGACGCGGAAAATCGATGAGCGGACGAACCGCATCATTCGCGCCCACGTGATTGTTCATGATCGGACGCTCCAAGCGATCCGGGACGAGGTGTATCACCACTTGCATGAGGACCGCATCAGACAATAGAAAACAGGGTTCCTTCACCAAGCGGTGATGGAAACCCTGTTTTTAGTTCGTTAAAAGGTGGAAACGGACAGCACCGATCAAGTTGGCCTCATTGAAGTGGGCGCACGTCTCGACGTCGATCCGGAACGTACCGAACGAATCCGTAAGCGCATCGAGGTGACGCTTGATGCCGTCACGGACTTCAGGCCGCCGGCTGATGCCGCCACCGATCAAAATCCGTTCCGGGTCGAGCCCGAACTGGAGATTGTAGAGTCCGATCGCATTCCAACGATAGAAGTTTTCGAGTTCCTCATGGATACGTGAGTCCGATTGAAGGTCGAACACGTCTTTGCCGGTGAGGGGCAGTCCGAGGCGATCACTGCACCGCTTCACGAGAACGGCCGTCGCACCGACTTTACTCCACGTGCCGTCCGGGTGGGGGGCATTCGGGTCAAGAATCCAATAGCCGTACTCGCCGCCATGGAAGTGTGAACCGACCATGACTTCGTTCGAGTCGATAAAAGCACCACCGACACCCGTGCCGATGACGACTGTCGCATAACGTTTCAAAGAAGCGGCGGCCCCGGTCCATCCTTCGGCGAGCGCTGCCGCGTTCGCGTCGTTTAGGACGGTGACGGGTAAGTTGTACTGGTCTTGAAACGGCTCGAGGAAAGGCTGTTCGTGAATGTAGGGGAGGGCGGTAACGCCGTGAATCACCCCGGTCGACGAATCGACGGCGCCTGGAGCGCTAAAGGCGATTCCTTGGATCGGTCCCGCGGCTTGCGTGTTGTTCACGATTGCATCGATCTGTTCGAGAAATGCTTTCCACGTCTTAGGGGTCGGGACGTGGTCGTTCGACAGAAGTGTCCCATCAGTTTGGACGACTCCGTATTTGATACTCGTTCCACCGATATCGATGGCTAGATAATGTTGCATAGTACTTACTCCTTTACGGGGGATTTTGTTGTCAAGGCTATGTTTGGGGCATGGTATGATAGATAGAGAAGAACACATGCTTATCCACATTAGCGCACCATGCCAAATGATGCAAATCGGTCGCGAGGAGGTTCACATGGATGTTCATATCGGGAACGCCGGTTTTGAGACGGAAGCGGCGAAACGACAGCTGCGCGACTCGATTAAATCGGTAAGCAAGACGTTGTTTGAAATGGTTGAACATGTGGCCGTGCGATGACAGCTCGGTATTTATTGAAGCGACGCGTCATCGACCATGCGGCCAAGCATTGGAAAACGTGGCGGCTCAGATTGTACGTCGTATTTCCGCTCTTTTTCTTTCTCGGTTATCAGTATATCTTGTTCTGGCAAGGTGGTCTTGATTGGGTCGGCGACGTTTCGGCGTTCGTTTGGGCGGTGCTCTTCCTGCTCCTTGTCGTCAGCGATACGTTTTTCATTTGGGTCGAACGAGCAGATGTCACGCGAAGCACCGGCGATGCGCTCATCAAGGTGTTGAAGCGCTATTCGCTGTCCTATCATATCGTTAAGCTGATCATTAAATATGGTGTGGTCGTTTCGTTGTTTAGGCCGGTGCTCGTCGATTGGGGATGGACACATGCTTCAATTTTGTCATTCTTCTTGTCGGTTCTCCTAATCGCTTGGCTCCATATGTGGACTCAGTATCAGTTACAGATTAGGCGAAGCCATTGGATGTTGCGGGTTAGCGTCACGATCATCGCCATGATTTGCCTATATGCGTTCCTTGACGGCCGTCCGCTCGCGGCAGTCGTCTTCGGCAGTGGTTTCGTCGCACTGGCACTTTATGCCGGGGAAGGTTGGATGTCGCGTCAGCCGTACCTTGATCGCGAAATCGACTTGGCCGAGGCGTTGCATGATTCATTCTTCCAAAAAATCAAGAAGGGACACTTTCATGACTGAACAACAATATGAACGACTGCTACAAATCGAGACGGTGAAGCCTCAGCAAGGCTTCCCGACCTCGGTCGAATACCATCGCTATGAGCCGACCCCATATGCTGCGCTCGACTTGTTGCGCGACGCCTATCCGCTCGAGCCGACGGACACGGTCGTCGACTTTGGATCCGGGAAAGGGAGGTTGCCGTTTTATCTCGCCTACACGTTCCGTGTCCGCGCCATCGGGGTCGAGATGGATGGGGGCTATCACGAGGAGGCGCTTCAAAACTGGGTCAACTATACGAAGAAGCATCGGTCGCGTGGGAGCGTCCAGTTCGAGTGCGCGTATGCCGAACGGTTTATGATCCCACCTGAGGCGAACCGATTTTATTTCTTCAACCCGTTCTCGGTTCAAGTGTTCCGCCAAGTCGTTGCCAACATCCTCGACTCGGTCGAGCTCTCGCCGCGTCCGGTCGATATCATCCTCTACTATCCGTCCGACGATTATTTACACTTTTTGAATGATGAGACACCGTTCCGTTACGTCCAAGACGTCCGATTGCCGCTGAAGAATCTTCATGAACGGTTTCTCATTTATCGATTTGATATGATGGAGTCATCTTGGTAATGGGGAGTGGATTTGAGTGAAGAAAAAAGATATTTTAGAAGCGTACCGTTGGCGTCAAGCGACGAAAGAGTTCGACGCGGACCGCAAGATTGATGAAAGCGACTTTGAATTTATCCTGGAGACGGGACGGTTGTCACCGAGCTCATTCGGCTTCGAGCCGTGGCAGTTCGTCGTCGTCCGTCGCGAAGATTTACTTCAAAAAATTAAGGACAACACGTGGGGTGCTCAAGGACAAGCGTTGACGGCGAGCCATTTCGTCTTGATTTTGGCCCGGACGCCGCAGGAAATGCGCTATGATTCGGACTATCTGCGCCACATCATCACGGGCGTCCAAGGACGGACCGAGGACGAGTATGCGCTCCGAATCAAACGAGTGCAGGAGTTCCAAGAACAAGATTATCGTCTGTTAGACGACGAGCGAGTGTTCCAAGAGTGGATCAAGCGCCAGACGTACATCCCGCTCGGCAACATGATGACGGCAGCAGCCCAAATCGGGATCGACTCATGTCCGATCGAAGGGTTCAACCAACAACAGATTGATGAACTGTTGATTTCAGAAGGTGTCATGGAACGCGGGGCCTGGTCGCTCTCGGCCATGGTCGCGTTCGGTTACCGGGCTCGCGATTTCGCGCCGAAGACGCGTCGCGACTTCAACGAGGTCGTCAAATACATCGGATGAAAAAAAGCTCAATCGCCTCGACGCGATTGAGCTTTTGCTTATTTCCAGTCTGTGATGCGGTCGATTGGGAAACGGACCGACGGGTAACCTTCTTCCGCGGCTTTGCCGATCGAGAGGAGCATGACCGGGAGGTAGCGTTCTTTCTCGAGACCGAACGCTTCGGCGATATTCTTCTTATCGTAGCCGCCGATCGGGTTCGTGTCGTAGCCGTGGGCACGGGCGACGAGCATGAGCTGCATCGCGACGAGGCCTGAGTCGAGCAAGATGCTGTCTTTGATCATTTCGTTCGGTGCGTCTTTGAAGATGCCTTTGATCATGTCGACTTGGCGGTCGCGGACTTCAGGAGGCATCAGGCCGCGCTCGACAGCCGAATTGAAGATCTCTTCCGTGTAGTCGGCCATTTGGTAGTCGGCGAAGATGGCGATGACAGCCGATGACGTCTCGACTTGACGCTTATTGAAGCTCGCGAGCGGGAGGAGTGTCTCTTTTCCGGCGGCGCTGTCGATGACGACGAAGCGCCATGGCTGAAGGTTGAGCGAAGACGGTGCTGTCGTCGCTTCCTCGAGGATTTGTGTCATTTCGTCTTTCGAGATTTTGACGCTCTCGTCATAGACGCGAATCGAACGGCGTCCTTTTACAATCTCCATAAAGTCTTTCTGTGTTGTCGTGTTCATATTAGGGTCTTCCTTTCGTGTTGAATGTTGTGTTGTAACGTATTTAACAGGTCGAGCAAATGTTGTTGCTCCTCTACCTTCATGTTTACAAAAAGTCGGTCCGATAAGCACTTCTTTTGCTCGGTCCAATGTGCAATTTTGTCGCGACCGAGCTCAGTCAAGTCGACGTAGATGACGCGATTGTCTTGAAGACATCGTTCACGAGCGATCAGCCCTTGCGTCTCGAGTTGTTTCAAGTGACGGGTGATGGCCGCGTGATCGACATCGACGCGCTGTTGCAGCTCGCGTTGGCGAAGTGGACCGACGTGATTCAAGTTGCTCAAAATATCGTATCGGGTCAGGCTCAGTCCATCCATTTCGGTATCGAACAGCTGGCTGAGTTCTTTTTGTACAGTGATGACGTTGTAGAGAATTTGGTCGCTAGGCGAACAAGATTCGCGCATCCATAACCCTCCTTAACTAATTGATGACTCAATCATTGATGGGTCATGTAATTCATCCTAACGTGTTTTTCGATTGCCGCCAAATAAAAAGTTTTAAAAAACCTGTTGCCAAACTGTTATATAATAGTCTATATTAAAGTCAACTGATATATAACAACAAATACGGGAGGATGTGAAGGCTTGGAACAGTATACACAAGTAGGAACTTATCGCGTACATCAGGAGCTCCTCGACTTCGTCTCGGCTCATGTATTGCCAGGAGCAGAGACGGGGCATCAGTTTTGGCAAGGAGTCGAGCGCATACTAGACGAGTTCATTCCTCGAAACGAGGCGTTGCTTCACGAACGGGAGTCGTTTGAGCGACTGTTACAGAAGTGGTACAGCGAACAGAAACAAGACTTTGACCTTGTCGGCTACGAGCGCTTCCTCCAATCGATCGGCTACATCGAACCGGTCGTCCCTGATTTTAGTATCGACGTCTCGGGTGTCGATTCGGAGATCACACAGCAAGCCGGACCACAGCTCGTCGTCCCGCTCGACAACGCACGCTATGCCCTGAACGCGGCGAACGCACGCTGGGGAAGTCTTTATGACGCGCTGTATGGAACGGACGTCATCGATGAAGCGGACGGAAAAACGAAGTCGGCCGGCTACAATCCGGTCCGGGGCGAAGCGGTCATCGCTTACGCCAAACAATACCTCGACGACACGTTCCCGCTTCTAACGGGTTCGCACCGGGACGCGGAAGGATACGCGGTTCGCGCCGATGAACCATACGTCATCATCAACGGACAAGACGTCCCGTTCAGCAATGACTGTTTCGTCGGTTACGTCGGGAATCCGGACAGTCCGACGAGCTTAGTGCTCGTCCATAACGGCCTCCACGCCGAACTGAAATTTGACCGGAACCATCCGATCGGCCGCACGGATGGGGCAGGGCTCACCGATATCGAACTCGAGTCTGCCTTATCGGCCATCGTCGACTGTGAGGACTCGGTCGCAGCCGTCAACGCTCGGGACAAGGTCCACCTTTACAAAAACTGGCTCGGGCTGATGGACGGCACACTCGAAGCGACGTTCACGAAAGGCGGCAAACCCCTCAAGCGCCAGCTGAATGAAGACCGCCGCTACACAGGCAGAAACGGACGAGACGTCGTGCTGCCGGGACGTTCCTTACTGTTCATTCGGAACGTCGGTCACTTGATGACGACAGATTTGATGCTCGACAATCAAGGAAGGGAAGTACCGGAAGGAATTCTCGACGGCATCTTCACGTCACTGATCGCGAGCCGTCACCTCGACTCAAAACGGAACTCGCGGGAACGGTCGATCTACATCGTCAAACCGAAAATGCACGGTTCAAAGGAAGTCACGTTCACGAACGACTTGTTCGACGCAATCGAAGACGTGCTCGACTTGCCGCGCCATACGCTCAAAGTCGGTGTGATGGACGAGGAGAGACGGACGTCACTCAACTTGAAAAACTGCATCGAACGCGTGAAGGGGCGGATCGTCTTCATCAACACCGGTTTTCTTGACCGGACCGGTGACGAGATCCATACGTCGCTCACGTTCGGGCCGATGCGCAAGAAAGGCGAGATGAAGACGTCGGCTTGGCTCGATGCCTACGAACGCTTGAACGTCTTGACCGGACTCGCGGCCGACTTCTATCAACAAGCCCAAATCGGCAAAGGGATGTGGGCGATGCCTGATAAGATGCGCGACATGATGCGGGAGAAAGTCGCCCATGCTGAGTCCGGCGCGACGACCGCCTGGGTCCCGTCGCCGACGGCCGCGACGCTCCACGCGCTCCATTACCATCAAGTGGATGCGTTCCGTGTCCAACGCGAGTTGGTGCAACGGCCGTTCGATATCGACAGCGAACGGAAACGCCTGCTCGAGATTCCGCTCACGACACGCGTCTATACAGACGATGAAGTGAGGGAGGAACTCGAGAACAACCTGCAAGGGCTGCTCGGTTATGTCGTCCGCTGGGTCGAGCAAGGTGTCGGCTGCTCGAAAGTGCCGGACATCCACCATATCGGGTTGATGGAGGACCGGGCGACGCTCCGCATCTCGAGCCAACACGTGGCCAACTGGCTCTATCATGGTGTCTGTACGCGTGAGCAAGTCGAAGCGACGATGTACCGGATGGCTGAAGTCGTCGACAAGCAGAACGCGGCCGACCCGAACTACCGGCCAATGACGCCGGACGTGACCGACTCGATCGCGTATCAAGCAGCAAAAGACTTAGTGTTCCAAGGAACGGATTCGCCAAGCGGGTACACGGAACCGATCTTGCATCGCCGCCGCCGTCAATTTTTGACACAGTCGACACTTGAATTGAACTTAAAAGGAGGAGCATCATCATGACAACGAAAAAAATCGAAAGCGAACAGTTAATCGAACGTTGGGTCGTCCGCCGCATCGTCTCTGGAGAGTCGACAGCGACGCTCGCCAATACCGCATTCGTGTATGGCAACGACTTGATGCGCCTCGTGCTCGATCGGACGGACGGTTCGCTCCAAATCATGAAAGAACCGGTCGAGGAAGTCGTCGTATTCCGCAAACCAGAAGAGCGGGACGAGGAAAACGTCTGCCGCAGTTGTGGGATGGAACATTCGACGTTCAAGTCGGCACTCGAATGCTGCGCCTACTTGGATTAAGTTTGCAACACCTGTTATATAACAATTGAATTAAAACAACACTAATATAATACAGGAGGAATAACAATGAATGAACAACGCATGCAACTCGAGAAGGTTTTTCAGTCGGAACGGTTTGACGGGGTCGAGCGTCCGTACGGAGTCGACGACGTCATGAAGCTTCGTGGATCGGTCTTGATCGAACATACGCTCGCGACGAAAGGGTCGGAACGTCTGTGGGACCTGCTCCACAAACGGGATTACGTCCACGCGCTCGGGGCGCTCACCGGAAATCAGGCGATCCAACAAGTGAAGGCGGGGCTTGAGGCCATCTACTTAAGCGGCTGGCAAGTCGCTGCTGATGCGAACTTATCAGGGCATATGTATCCGGACCAAAGCCTGTACCCGGCCAACTCGGTACCGAGCGTCGTCAAGCGAATCAATCAGGCGCTGCAACGGGCCGATCAGATTCAAACGGCGGAAGGGAAAGGGGATACGCACTGGTTCGCGCCGATCGTCGCCGATATGGAAGCTGGGTTCGGCGGTGTGCTCAACGTCTTCGAGCTGACGAAAGCGATGATCGAGTCTGGTGCGGCCGGTGTCCACTTAGAAGACCAGCTGTCTTCGGAGAAAAAGTGTGGTCACCTCGGCGGTAAAGTATTGCTCCCGACGCAAACGGCTGTGAAAAACTTGATCGCGGCGCGCCTAGCAGCAGACGTCATGGGCGTATCGACGATCATCGTCGCCCGGACGGACGCGCATGCGGCCAACTTGATCACAAGTGACATCGACCCGATTGACCATCCGTTCATCGTCGGCGACCGGACGCCGGAAGGCTTCTATCGGACCGAGGCCGGCATCGAGCAGGCGATCGCCCGCGGTCTCGCCTATGCACCTTACGCCGATCTCGTCTGGTGCGAGACGTCGGAACCGGACTTGCAAGAAGCACGCCAGTTCGCGGACGCAATCCATGCGAAGTATCCTGGAAAAATGCTCGCCTACAACTGTTCGCCTTCGTTCAACTGGAAGAAGAAGCTGTCTGACGACGAGATCGCGACGTTCCAACAAGAGATTGGGGCGATGGGCTACAAGTTCCAATTCGTCACACTCGCCGGGTTCCATTCGCTCAACTTCGGCATGTTCGAGCTCGCCCGCGGCTATAAAGATCGTGGGATGGCAGCATATTCTGAGTTACAACAAGCCGAATTTGCGGCCGAACAACACGGCTACACGGCGACGCGCCATCAGCGTGAAGTCGGCACCGGCTACTTCGATGAAGTCTCACTCGTCATCTCGAGCGGACAGTCGTCGACGACCGCGCTCGCTGGATCGACCGAGGCGGAACAGTTTGAAACGCCATCACATTGACGAACGCCCCTTGAAAAAGGGGCTTTTTTTGTGTGTCTAAATATGGAACGAGGCGATTTTAGTTGCTTAAATGTGACGTATTTCACATTTTTAAAGTTGAACGCTTGCTACGCTGAACATGTCAAAACGAACATGGAGGTTATGACAGATGACACAAACATTCACGAGCGACACGCACGTATCTGAAATCGTCAAGCAATGCCCGCAAGCAGCAGACATTTTTAAACGGAATCGAATCGATTTTTGTTGCGGCGGCAATCGACCGCTCGCTGAAGCGACAGACAAGTCGAAACGATCGACGGAAGATATTTTAGAAGAAGTCAACGCGCTCTATCGACGCAAACAGGAGATGAACGAAACGAGCATCGATTGGGATGCAGCTTCGTCTTCGGAATTGATTGAGCATATTATTTATAAGCATCACCAATTTTTGACGGATGAATTGCCACAGCTCACACCATATGTGACGAAAGTATTCCGCGTGCATGGACAAAACCATCCACACCTTGGACGCATCCATCAGTTGTTCAATCAATTGAAAGTGGAGCTTGAACAGCATATCGTCAAAGAAGAGATGGAAGACTTCCCGATGTTGCTTCGACATGAGTCGGCACCGACGGCTGAGACGGAACGTGAGATTATGACCATTTTAGAAGCGCTCGAGTCGGAACATGCAGCGGCCGGTGACATTTTGAAAGAACTTCGTCACATTACGAACGACTATACGCCGCCTGAAGGTGCGTGTGGGACGTATCGACTCGTCTACCAACGTCTAGAGGCACTAGAATCAGATACGTTCGAACACATTCACCTTGAGAACAATGTTTTGTTCCCGCGTGCACGTACGCTTGTCTGACAGATACAATTTACACCTCCATCACGTGGAGGTGTATTTTTGTGACATTTGATACAGAAGGAACGCGAGTCAATCGCTACGATAAAGGAGAAGCAAAGGAGTGATCAATCATGAAGCGGGTGAGTGGAGTCATCGTCGGGGTAGCGGTCGTCCTGTTATTGAGTCAAATCTGGTCAAGTCCTTCTGGCGCCCATGACGAGACCGTGACGATTTTAGCGGCGGCGAGTTTAGGACCAGTCCTAGAGCATGTGGAACGACAACTTGAAGCCGAACTCGGCGACGTCGACATCCGCGTCGTCACGAACGGGAGTGGCGCCTTACGATCCCAAATCAATCACGGGTCTCCGGCTGACATCTTTTTAGCCGCTAGTGAGGAGGATGTCGACAAGTTGCAGGTGCCCGTGTTAGACCGGGATGCGTTCTTGAAAAACGAGTTGTGGTTTGTGACCCCAAAGGGAAAAAGTTGCACGAGTGAGTGGCAGGAATTGGAGTTGTGCGCCCGAATCGTCATTGGAGACCCGGTGAACGTTCCGGCAGGCCGTTATGCGAAAACGGCGTTGGATGAAGCGGAAGTATGGGGACAGGTGAAATCTCGGATTATCTTTGCCCAAAACGTGAGACAAGTGCTTACGCTCGTCGAGCAAGGGGATGCGAATGGGGGATTCGTGTATAAAACAGAGCTGACGGAAGGTGTCGCAGCGATTCAAGCCGTCTCGCTTGAAGCGACCGGCATCATCTCCTATCCGGCTGTCCGTTTGACGCATGGTCCATATGTGCGTGACGTATATGAGCGTTTATTCGATGACGATATTCAAGCGATTTTTTTAGCAAAGGGGTTTTCTAAATGACGCAGTCCCCACTGCAACTTACTTTCGAAGTCGGGTTTATCGCGACGATGCTTGCCTTCGTCCTCGCGTTCTGGGCCGCCTATCTCATGCATCATTGCCAGTTTAAAGGGAAATGGTTGCTCGAGACGCTATTTTTATTGCCGCTCATCTTGCCGCCGACCGTGATTGGTTTATACGCGTTGATCGTTCTTGGCAACAACGGGATCGGTGGACTGTTGCCGGTTACCATCTTGTTCACGAAACAAGCGAACATCATCGCCTCTGCCTTGGCGGCTTTCCCGCTCGTCTACCAGACGATTAGGCTCGGGTTAAAACAGTTGGATGCGGAATGGTACGAGGCCGGTCGCGTGCTCGGTGGAACGGAACGTCAACTGTTCACGTATGTCACGATTCCTCTTCTTTTACCCGCTTTGACGAGCGGATTCGTCCTCGGATTTGCCCGTTCGATCGGGGAATTTGGTATCACGATGATGATTGCTGGGAATATTCCGGGCGAGACGATGACGCTCGCCACGGCGATTTATATGGCCACGTTAAACGGGGACATGACCCAAGCGCTCATTTGGAGCGGATGGTTGGTCGGCCTGGCGTTTTTAGTCTTGTGGCTGAGCGAACGTTACGGAAAGCGTCAATATTAGTCGAGCACGTCGACTTTTTTCACATAAGATCGGTTCGGAGTGTTGAGAATGCTCGGACCGGTCTTTTTCCAAATGTGAACGTGGTCGCCGACCTCGATCTGTTCGAACGTTGCCTTCACTTGAAATTTGAACCAGCTCACGTTTTCAGGTTCGGCTCGTGCGAACAACGCATCAGCGGTTAGTTTTGCCTCGTCCGCACTTATGCCGCTGATGATGAGGGCGGTGCGGTCAGATTCATTCACTTCGATCACATAGCCTTCGACGTCCGGTTCGGTCGTCGCCCGGTTGGCGAAGACGAAACCGATGGAAAAGACGACGAGCATGGCCGTGATGGTCAGAAACAAAAATATTTTAATAGAAGATTTCATAGCGTGCGCCTCCTTCGTTCATTATTCTGTCACGTCTCGAATCGCTTATCTGTGAAAAAAGTAACAGTTAAGTCTAGATGTCATCTTTATGATGAAACTATGAAGTCGTTCGGAAAGAGAAGGGGGAACACATATGACTGATCGTCATTTTTATTCGACCGCTGCGAAGTGGTCGTTCGTAGGATTTACCGTCTTGGTGCTCTCGACGTGGGTTGCCTCGGCAGGATTTGAGCATGTGGATATGGCGTTGTTTGGTTATTACATTGCCGCCGTCATCTGTATGATCGGGATGGTCGTCCGGTTGACGTTATTCTTTGCCCGGCCGGCCACCTCGCAAGTGTTGAAGCGAAGTCTCAAACAGATGAAATCAGAAAAGAAGCGTGCCAGTAAAGCGATTGCCGCGACGACGGTCAACAACATCGTCTTGCAGAAATTTATTTGGGAGCGTGGATGGTACCGCTGGACCCAGCATATGTTAATCGCTTGGGGATGCCTCGGATCGTTCGCCATCACGTTCGGTTTGACGTTCCAATGGATGCGTTTTGATTTGATCGACATCGAGACGTATCAAATCGTCGTCTTTAATATTCCGACGATCAAGATGGCCGCTCACGGGCTGTTCGCCGAGATGGTCTATAACGGCTTGAACATCACCGCGCTCATGCTTTTAGTCGGGGTGCTCATGGCGCTTTATCGCCGCATCAACGATCAAGACGTAAAAGTGACACAGCGGTTCGAGTTTGATATCTTGCCGCTCCTCATGTTGCTGATCGTTACTGTATCGGGTTTGTTATTAACTGTTTCGTACGTGTTCTTCGGTGGATTTATCCATCATGAGCTCGCCTTGTTCCATCAATTGACGGTCATCATCTTTTTATGTTACTTCCCGTTCGGCAAGCTGTTTCACTTACCGGTCCGCCCGATGGCTGCTAGTGTACCGATGAACTATCGGGAAGTCGAAGCGGACGAGACACGCGTCTGTGCCGGATGTGGCACACGCTATGCGACGGACAATCAAGTCGAGGACGTCCAGGCCATCCTACAAGCGCAGACGATCCAGCTCGGCTTGCAAGATGGGACACAGCTGTCTGACTATTGCCAACCGTGTCGCCGTTCGATGCGCGTGAAGATGCAGTTGAATTTAATGAACGGTCAGTTGCCGACACACCCGGTCGATACGAACACGGGCATGTCGATGCCGGGATTCGGGCGCCCAAAGGAGACGAAAGATGAGACACCTGTGCGTTAAATGCGGAGAACCGATGGGTACGCATGAAGAGATCGAACAAGTGAAACAATTGCTCGAAGGGTCGGACCAACTCGTGAAAGTAGACGAAGCACACACGGTCCAAGATCTCTGTCATTCCTGTCGTCGTCGGGCCCGTCTCGATTCGGCGTTAGGACGGTCTGGAAGTGACGGAATGCATTATCCGCTTCAAACGATCAACGGCTATCACGTCAGTGGATTTTCAAAACGAAGAGCGGAAACGTTCTATGGAGGGGAAGACGATGAGTGACTTTTTAACGTCGCCAGAAGTACAAAATTTAATCAAACCGGGCGAGAAATTGATTACGACCCATTGTTGCTACTGCGGGATGCAGTGCGGCATGCACATTCGCGTCGATGAGAAGACTGGGGCCGTCAAAGGGGTTGAACCCCGCTATGATTTTCCGGTCAACAAAGGAAAGCTTTGTCCGAAAGGGGTCACTGCCTATCAGACGATCGAGCACCCAGACCGCATTTTGACACCGCTCATCAAACGGAACGGAAAGTTCGAACAAGCGACATGGGAAGAAGCGCTCGACGTGATTGAAGAGAACTTCAAACGGATCCAACGGGAGCATGGAAAAGATGCGGTTTCCGTCTTCGGTGGTGTCTCGATGACGAACGAAAAGTGTTACCTCGTCGGGAAGTATGCTCGCGTAGCGCTCGGGACACGGTTCATCGACTATAACGGACGTTTCTGTATGTCGTCGGCTGCCGGCGGATTTTTGAAGACGCTCGGGATCGACCGCGGGGCGACGCTGCCGTGGACCGAGTTTGAGCACGTCGACACGTTCTTCGTCGCCGGTTCGAACATCGCCGAATGTCATCCGACGACGACGCAACATATTTGGAAAGCAAAAGATAAAGGGGCCAAGATCATCGTGGCCGACCCACGCGAGATTCCGATGGCACGCGTGGCCGACGTCCACCTCGATTTGAAACCGGGAACGGATGCGGCGCTCGCGATGGGGTTGCTCAACTTCCTCGTCGAACACGACTACGTCGATCAAGCTTACGTAGACGAACGCTGCGATAACTACGAAGAGTTGAAGGCGTCGGTCCGGGACTGGTCGCTCGAACGAACGAGCGAAGTGACTGGGGTCGCGATCGAAAAAATTGAAAAAGCTGGTCATATTTATGGGAAGAGCCCACGATCAGTCATGTTGTTCGCTCGTGGTGTCGAGCAACAGTCAAAAGGGGTCGACAACGTATCGCTCTACACATCGATGGCACTTCTGCGTGGCATGATCGGGAAATTCGCCTCTGGCGTTGCGACGATGACCGGACAAGGCAACGGACAAGGTGGGCGCGAGCACGGACAAAAAGCCGACTTGTTGCCAGGATACCGCAAACTCACCGACCCGAAAGCGGTCGAATATGTGAGCGGGGTCTGGGGCATCGATCCTTCCGAAATGCCGAAACCAGGCGTTTCCGCGTTCGAGATGTTTGATGAAATTCAAGCTGGGACGATCCGAGCGATGCATCTCATGTGCTCGAACCCGGCCGTGTCGGCACCGAACCTTCCATACGTCTGGGACAGTTTCAACAAGCTTGACTTCTTCGTCGTCAGTGACTTCTTCATGTCTGAATCTTGTGAGTTCGCGGACGTCGTGTTGCCTGCTTGTTCTTGGGCGGAAGATGAAGGGACGACAACGAATTTAGAAGGACGAGTGATTCGGATTCGAAAAGTCCGTGAGCCGCTCGGAGAGTCGCTCCCAGATTGGGAAATCATGAAACGAATCGCTGAACGAATGGGCCGTGGACAATACTTCCCGTACGAAACGCCGCTTGAGATTTGGGAAGAGTTCCGGATCGCCACGAAAGGCGGACCGGCTGATTATTCCGGTATCACGTGGGATCGGATCGACAACGAATACGGCGTGTTCTGGCCGTGTCCGTCCGAAAATCATCCAGGTACGCCGACGATGTTTAAAGAGCGATTTGGGACGGCGAACGGGAAGGCGAATCTACCGGTTGTCACGTATCGTCCGGCGGGAGAATACGCGAATGAAGAATATCCGGTCACGCTCACGACAGGTCGGGTCGTCTTCCACTACCTTACGGGGAACCAGACACGACGCATCGATTTCTTGAGCACGATGTCAAAACTGCCGTTCGTTGAGATTCATCCTGAGCTCGCATCAAGCTATGGTCTTCAAACGGGCGACAAAGTCGAATTGAAGACACGCCGAGGCTCCATGATCGTCGAAGCACGTTTAACAAAAGCGATTCGAAAAGACACGGTCTTCGTCCCTTACCACTGGGGCAAAGAGCTCGCGATCAACCAATTGACGAATCCGTGCCTTGACCCGATGTCGCGCATGCCCGAATTCAAAGTATGTGCGGTTAAAATGAAAAAATTGCCGGCTAATACCCCGCTGCACGTTAACCCGTTGACGGTTCCACTCGGTTCGAGCGTGCCGTTCATGGCGGACCATGCGATTGCGACGAGCTGTCACATCATGGATGAGGAGGTTCCTACAAAATGAATAAGGTCATGTATTTAGAATTTGAACGCTGTATCGGCTGTCGGGCCTGTCAAGCTGCTTGTCGGGAATGCGGGGACCACGATGGGCTCGAGCGGAACTACGTTGACTACATCGATTTCTCGGAGAGCCGTCAGACGTTCCCGATGATCTGCATGCAATGTAAAAATCCGGCCTGTGCCCAGGTCTGCCCGGCCAATGCGATTCAAATCACGCCAGAAGGCGTCGTGTTGTCCGCTTCGGAAGAAAAATGTATCGGCTGCCGCAACTGTACGTTCGCCTGCCCGTTCGGGATTCCGAAGTTCGATTTTGAGAAGAACAAGATGTACAAGTGTGACATGTGCTATGACCGCTCAAAACATGATATCGCGCCGATGTGTGCGTCTGTTTGTCCGTCGGATGCGATTCGCTTCATCGATCATGACGAGATGATGCAATTGCGCCGTCAGCGCGTGCAAATGAACATGATTGAAGGGAAAAAACCATCCCAAGACGATAAGTGGAATTACGTCCCTGAATTCTTTGGCGTCTATTCCGACTGAGGAAGAAAGGAAGATGACTTATGTCAAAAGAACCAAAAGACCGGGAACGATTATCCGGACTCGTTGATAACTTGAGCCGAGCTGACGATGTGAAATTGAATCGCCGCGCCTTCATCAAGTCGACGTTCGGTGCCGGCATCGCGCTCGGTCTCGCGACAATCCCGTTCAATATCGCAACTTTCGTCCGCAGCGAGCCGAGAACCGACCGTCAGTTCATCACGACGGTCGAGGCGCTCGAACAGGGAAAATCGCTTGAATTCGAATATCCAGGCACGGAACCGTCACTTCTCGTCCATTTGAAGACCGGCGAATTTGTCGCCTATAATAATAAATGTACGCATTTGCAGTGTCCGGTGTTCTATGTGGAAGAAGAAGACGTGCTCTTATGTCCATGCCACCGCGGTTATTTTAGCGTCGACGGTCAACCGCAGTCAGGACCGCCACAGCGAGAACTTCCTAAAATCTTGCTTGAGATCGAGAACGGGAAGATCTTTGCGGTCGGAAGAGAGATTCATCATGGGGCCTAAAGTATGGAGTTTAATCGGTCTTGTCATTTTATTGGCAACGAATATGGTTCTATTTCAATATACAATCGAAAGCTATATGGTGTATGACCACGCCTCGATGCGTCTATTCATGAGCATCGCCATTATAAATGTCGGCTTGATTATATTGTTATATCGGTATTGGAAGAAAATTGAATATAGTGATAAATAATAACCTTCCCTTTGAAGCGCTTCCAAATGTTGATTGCGTTTCAAAGGTATTTGTGTTTAAAATGAAGTCAAGCTTCTAAATTGCACAGTTTTTTTTTAGGAAGGTCGGTGGAAATGACTCACTCTAGTAAAACGATGGTGCTCGATGAAACGAAAAAATTGGCCCATCGGATCATCCATGTTCCAAAAAATGGTTTCTTGTTTCGGGAGCAGGAGGATGCGTCTGAATTTTATATTGTAAAAAGCGGGCTGATCCAAATCTCGAAATTGACCGAGAACGGGAAAGAGTTGACGTTACGTTGTTTGAGTGCGGAGGCTTGTTGCGGAGAATTGACGCTATTCGCGATCGAACCAAGATATTTATTCAACGCGAAAGCGTTAGAGGATAGCGAGATTTATGCCGTCAAAATTGACCGGATTGAAACGATGATTTTATCGTCAAATCCTGAGTTTGTTCGCGAGTTCATGATTATGATCAATGAACATATGCGGAAGCAACATACAAAATTCCGAGACTTAGTATTGAACGGGAAAAAGGGAGCGCTCTACTCGACGCTCATTCGGATGGCGAACAGTTACGGGGTTGAAGTGGAAGATGGAATTCTCATCGATTTGAAACTCAAAAACCAAGAGCTCGCCAACTATTGCGGCACATCGCGTGAACGCGTGAACCGTATGTTGAACGAGCTCGCGCAAGACGGCGTCATCTCGTTGCCGTCTCGTCAAATCATCATCCATGACCTAGCACGGTTAAAGCTACTCAACCATTGTGAAGACTGTCCCGTCTCGGTCTGTGTCATCGATTGATCACATGACGGCGGCAAGCGCTAGCTCGCCTTCGAAATGTTCTAATCCGTCGGCCTCGATTGTGCAGGCCGATACATAAAACGCACCGTCTTCAACCAGTTCGTAAGACCGGAGTACACCTTCGGCAAGTTTGACGCCGTTTGCGCGGACCTCAACGACGACGCCTTCCATCGAACGGACACGGGCGGCTGCTAAAAAGTCTAGCCAGCGTTTGAACTGGCGGTAGACGGTTACCGTCGTCCCGTCTCTTAAATAGCCAATGACAGCTTTTGAATCCTCAATCGTTACGTCGTGGTGGGTATCGATTCGAACGAGCAAGTTGTGAAGTGCCTCTAGCTCTTCCATCGGGCTTTCGAGTGGAAACGTCAGCTCGATCCCGTCCTCTGTAAACGTAGTTTCGGCAATCGACGTGCCGAAGACACGAAACACGTGGGCACCGTCTTGACTATAGAAATATGGTTGCAGCGCCAGTCGAACCTCTGGTGTGCATTGAATTTGAATCAGATGTGACATCTTCATCCCTCCTCTATTCCTTATCGTAAGGAATCGGGGAGGGATTTTCTGTGTTCAATGTCACAGAAACAAAAAGAAGAAGATATTGTCACAGATTGATGACAGGGCAATTAAAACTATCAAAATGCGAAATAAGTGTGAAAGAAGGCACACTTTTTTTATAGGGGGGTCGATAGGATGGGATTAGGGTACGAATTGAACCGTTAAGAGGAGGAATAGACAATGCAACAATTAGACAAAGGATCGCACGCGCTCGCCGAGTGGACGCCAGAGGATGCAGGGTTTTGGGAAGGGACGGGAAAACAAGTGGCCAATCGGAACTTGCTCGTCTCCGTCCCGGCATTGACACTCGCGTTTATCGTCTGGCAGATGTGGTCGGTCGCGGCCGTTCAATTGAATTCAATCGGGTTTAGCTTTACACAAGGTCAGTTGTTCACATTGGCCGCACTACCTGGACTCGTCGGGGCGACGTTGCGCTTTTTCTATACGTTTGCGAACAGTATATTCGGCGGAAGGAACTGGACGATCTTCTCGACGTCGGTGCTGTTGTTGCCGCTTCTCGGCATCGCTTACGCTGTCCAGAACGTGAACACACCTTATTGGATATTCATGATTTTAGCCGCCCTCTGTGGCCTCGGAGGTGGGAATTTCTCTTCTTCAAACGCTAACATCGGTGCGTTTTATCCGAAAGCGAAAAAAGGAACGGCGCTTGGCATTAACGGAGGTATCGGAAACTTGGGTGTCTCGCTCGTTCAATTGATTACTCCGCTCGTCATTACGACAAGTATTTTCGGGTTCATCGGTGGGAACGCGCTTGTGACGGAGACCGGTCAACAGATTTGGCTACAAAACGCCGCGCTCCTCTGGGTCGTCCCGACGATTGTGTTGGCTCTCTGTGCGTATTGGTTTATGGATAATTTACCGACCGCACGCCAGTCGCTCCGTGATCAGGCGAGTGTATTCAAAGAAAAGCATTTTTGGATTCAAACGTTGCTCTATACCGCTGCATTCGGCTCGTTCATCGGCTATGCGGCAGCATTCCCGATGATTTTGAAGTTGAAATTCCCTGAATCGGATTTGATGGCGCTTGCGTTTCTAGGAGCGTTCCTCGGCGCATCTTCGCGCCCGTTTGGAGGCTGGATTAGCGATAAGGTCGGAGCGGCCAAGGTGACGCTCGTCGTGTTCGGTATCATGGCGCTCGGGACGATATCGGTCATCATGGCCATCACGAACAACAACTTGACGATGTTCTTCTTGTCGTTCGTCGTCTTGTTCATTGCGACCGGCCTCAACTCAGGTGCGACGTTCGCGATGATCCCCCACGTGTTCGTGGCGACGAAAACACCAGCCGTTGTCGGGTTCTCGGCAGCATTCGCGGCATATGGAGCGTTCTTCATTCCGAAGATGTTCGGTTGGTCGCTTGAACTCGTCGGCTCATTCAACGGTGCGCTGTTCGTCATGCTCGGACTTTATGCGATTTCGATCGCGACCACGATTTACTACTACTTGCGAAGCGGGGCTGAAAAACCGATTCGCTGACAACCGAGGAAGGGACTTTGATAGTCCCTTCTGTCGTTGATTGACAGAGAGGATGAATCATGATGACACCATGGACTGATCGACGGAGACGACCGTTAGAAGATTTACGCATCTCGGTTATTGATAAATGTAACTTCCGTTGCCGCTATTGTATGCCGGAAGAGGCGTTCCGCCACCATCAATTCTTAAAACGAGATGAGCTGTTGTCGTTTGATGAAATCGAGCGGTTCGTTCGCATCGTTGCGCCACATGGTGTGAGAAAAATTCGTTTGACTGGGGGCGAACCGCTGCTCAGGCCAAATCTTGATGAGTTGATTCGCCGCCTCCGCACCGTCACGACAATCGAGACGATCGGTTTGACGACGAACGGCGTCTACTTGGAGCGAATGGCTAAAGTATTGAAACAAGCCGGGCTCGACCGGGTTAACGTCAGTCTTGATGCCTTGTCGCCCGAGACGTTCGGGATGATGAACGGTCGGGGCACGTCACCGGAGGCAGTCCTCCGTGGCATTGATGAGGCGAAACGGCAAGGTCTTGAAGTGAAAGTGAATATGGTCGTCCGAAAAGGATGGAACGATCACGAAGTCGCGCCGATGGCCGCTTATTTCAAAGAGCGAAACATCACACTCCGATACATCGAATTCATGGACGTCGGCACGGCGAACGAGTGGAACGTCGAGCATGTCGTTTCTTCTGAATCGATTCTCGAGGTGTTGAAACAACGAAATGGATTACTCGAACCACTTGCACCTGAATCACTAGGAGAAGTCGCACAACGTTACCGTTACACCGATGGAGCGCAAGTCGGTTTCATCTCATCGGTCAGTCAACCGTTCTGCGGGACGTGTACGCGAGGCCGCCTGTCGAGTGACGGTAAATGGTATACGTGTCTTTTCGCTGAAGACGGGACTGATATTCGTGAACTGCTCCGCAGCGGGGCGAGCGATGATCTCATCGCCATGACACTGAAGATGGTGTGGGAAGTACGCGACGACCGTTATTCAGAAGAGCGAACACGGACAGGGAATCGGACACGCAATCGTATTGAAATGAGTTATATCGGAGGATAGAGACATGCAAGCACACAATCACGCACATCAAAACATGAAGAGCGTCAAGGCAGCCATTTTAACGATTTCAGATACACGCACGCTCGATACGGACGTGTCTGGCGAACATATTTGCACGTTATTAAAAGAGAACGCGCACACGGTCACATATCGTGAGATCACAAAGGACGATGCGACAGAAATCGAAGCGGCCGTCAAACGAATGGTCGACGAAAACATGGACGTCATCTTGACGACCGGCGGTACGGGTATTACAAAACGTGACGTCACGATTGAAACGATCCGGCCGCTGCTCGACCGCGAAATGGTCGGCTTTGGTGAGTTGTTCCGTCATGTCAGCTTCACGGAAGACATCGGTCCGGCTGCGATGTTGTCACGGGCCTTGGCTGGACGCATTGGAAATACCATCATTTTCTCGATGCCAGGTTCACGCGGAGCCGTCGATTTGGCGATGACACGATTGATTTTACCTGAACTTTCGCACATCGTCTGGGAAGCGACGCGATGATTGGAATCGTCTTGGCAGGGGGCCGGTCGCGCCGGTTCGGATCTCCGAAATGGCAGGCCCGTTATCAAGGCGCCTCGTTTGAAGAACGAGCCAGGCAGACGCTCGTCTCGACGACGACAGCACAATGGAGCGTCGTACCAGCTGGCATGGTGACCGACGATTATCAGCTTGAAGATACTTTCGAATGGCGAGGCATGGGACCGCTCGCCGGCATCGTCACCGTGATGCGTCAAAAGCCTGACGACTGGTACGCTGTCTGTGCGTGTGACACGCCACTGCTTCCTTCAGAAGTATATGAGCGGCTCGCCTTAGAACGAGATGGTCGCCCGGTTGTCGCTGTTGCGGACGACAGACTGCATCCGCTCATCGCCTTGTATCCGCGGTCGATGTTACCACGAATTGAAGACGCGTTAAGACGAGGCGAGCGGGCGGTCATGCCTCATGTAGCAGCCGCGACGATCGTCACGTTTGATGAACGGGATTGGTTTAAAAATGTGAACACACCGAGCGAATATGCGGCGGTGCTACGGAAGGAAGTGGACTGATGGAGAAGGTATCGACGTTGTTTCGCAAACCGCTCGCAATCGATGAAGCGATATCACTCGTCCGAGAAGCGACGGGTGAGCCCGCAATAGAGACAGTCATGCTGCATGAGGCGAATGGACGTATTCTCGCGACGGACCTCATCGCGACGCATGACGTCCCAGCCTTTGATAAATCGCCGTATGACGGCTTCGCGGTCCGAGCTGTCGACTTGATGTCAGCGAGCCGTGACGAGCCGGTGACCTTGTCCGTTCAATACGTGCAAGGAGCGGGGCACGTCGGCCCACCGCTGTTAGACGGTCACGCCATCCGCATCATGACGGGTGCTAAAATCCCAGACGGTGCAGACGCGGTCGTCATGCTCGAAATCGTTCAGGCGGATGAACAACGAATAACATTCAAGCGTCCTGTCCAAGATAAAAACATCTCCTATCGTGGGGAAGACGTGGCGACCGGGGCTCATATCGTGAATCGTGGCACCCGTATCAACCCCGGCATCATTGCCTTGCTCGCGACATTCGGCTACGAGCGGGTCGAGGTGTTCACAAAACCGTGGATTACCGTGTTCGCGACAGGGGATGAACTCGCCGAACCGGGGCAGAGAAAAGCTGAGGGTCAAATTTACAATTCCAACGCCTATATGATTCTTGCTCAGATCGAGGCGCTCGGCGGGAAAGCGGTATATGGCGGGATTCTTCCCGATACGTTTCCCGCGACGAAACATGCGATCGAAGAAGCGCTACACACGAGTGACGCCATCGTCACGACGGGTGGAGTGTCGGTCGGAGATTTTGACTACTTACCGGACGTTTACGAAGCACTCGGTGCGTCTGTATTGTTCAACAAAGTCGGGATGCGCCCGGGGTCCGTCACGACGGTCGCGAACGTCGAAGGCCGATTGTTGTTCGGGTTATCCGGGAATCCGTCCGCTTGCTTCGTCGGTACGGAATTGTTTGTCGGGACATATATGAAGACGCTATATGGACAAGCCGAGCGTACGGTCGTACAGGCGGAACTCGGTGTTGATTTTTCGAAACCGAATCCGTTCGACCGGTTCGTACGTGCCCATGTGACGATTGATTCGACCGGACACGCGGTCGTTCATCCGAGCGGAAAAGATAAGTCTGGTATCGTCTCCTCACTCGCGTCATGTAACGCGTTGATCCATCTACCGGGCGGGACGAGAGGATTTCAGAAAGGGGACATGGTACGATGTCGAATCATCGATCAACTTTGACGATCTTGCAAGTGGTCGGCTATCAAAATAGCGGAAAGACATCGTTCGTTTCCGAGCTGACAGAACGGTTGTCAGCGACGGGGCTCCGTGTCGGGGTGATCAAACACCACGGACATGGAGGGGCGCTCGACCTGCCAATGACTGACTCGCATCGCCACGCCCTAGCCGGAGCCGTGTTATCGAGTGTGATCAGTGAGAACGGGACGTTCATCGAGTGGAAAGCCGTCGACACGTTTGAATTACTCGTGAATTGGTATGAAGCGCACGTCGATGTGCTGCTCATTGAAGGCTACAAGCAGAAAAACTATCCGAAAGTGGTACTCGTTCGAGAAGGTTTTGAACAACCGGTCAACTTGACGAATGTGATCGCAATCGGTGATTCCGTGAAAGACCGGAATCACTTGATGAGTTCGGTGGAAGGGTGGATGGCATATGAACTGGTATCAAGTGAATGAACGTCCCCTCGAGCCGATGGCACTCTACGAAGCGGTCCGGCACCGAAACGTCGGGGCCGTCGTCCTGTTTATCGGAACGGTAAGGGAGATGACCGGAACGAAACAGACCGAACTACTCGAGTACGAATCCTACGTGCCGATGGCCGAGAAAATGCTCGAACAAATCGCGAAAGAAGTCGATGAGCGTTGGCCTGGCGCTTTAACTGCGATTCATCACCGAATTGGCCAGCTCGATATTTTGGAAGAAGCAGTCGTGATTGCGACAAGCTCGGCCCACCGCGCCGACGCTTACGAGGCGAATCGGTACGCAATCGAACGAATTAAGGAAATTGTCCCGATTTGGAAACGGGAGCACTGGACGGATGGCACGAAATGGATCGGAGATCAAAAAGAACAGCAGCCTGGACGCCCGGAAGGAGTGACGCTTAAATGATTAAAGTATTATGTTTTGCCCACGTGGCAGAAGAATTGTCAGTTCGATCTTATACAGTTCCCGCTCCGCAAACAATCGCTTCCCTGCGCAAAGGATTGTCGGACAGGGGCGTGTCGGGTGCAGAGCGTCTCATGTTCGCGGTCAACGAACGCTATGAGACTGACGAGTATGTGGTCGAGGCCGGCGACACGGTCGCTGTGATCCCGATGGTGAGTGGAGGGTGACACGATGGAATTGACGCATATGAATGGACAGGGACGAGCGTGGATGGTCGACGTATCAGGAAAAGAAGAAACGACGCGAACTGCTCGCGCCCGGACATCAGTCGAATTGAGCAGTTCGCTCAAACAGCTCATCACAAACGGCGGGCTTGAGAAAGGTGACGTCCTCGCTGTGGCACAAGTAGCCGGAATCATGGCCGCCAAAGAGACGAGCCGAATCATCCCGATGTGTCATCCGCTCGCCTTGAAGAAAATTGATTTAACGTTTGAATGGGATGGCACCGATCTCATCATCGAATCATTCGTTAAAACAAAAGGTGATACCGGTGTCGAGATGGAAGCATTGACGGCCGCGACGATTGCGGCGTTGACCGTTTACGATATGACGAAAGCCGTCGATAAAGGCATCGTCATTGGACCGACCTACTTGCTTGAGAAGCACGGCGGGAAGTCAGGAGACTATATCCGATGACACACCTGTCGGAACGTTATGCACGGCAAGCCCGTTTTCATGGAATCGGGGCGGACGGGCAAGCGGAACTGATGACAAAGCGCGTACTTGTCGTCGGTCTCGGCGCGCTCGGTGCGGCTGTGACCGATCAGCTCGTTCGGGCCGGTGTCGCACTCGTCATCGTCGACCGGGATTATGTGGAAGTGACGAACCTGCAACGGCAAACGCTGTATACGGAACAAGACGCGACAGCGGAGACGCCGAAAGCAATCGCTGCGCTTGAGCGGTTGCGAGCAATCAACGGAGACGTTGAAATCGACGCGCACATCGCCGACGTCTCATGGGACTGGCTTCGTCCCTTGCCTCACGTCGACCTCGTCTTGGATGCGACGGACAACGTCGAGACACGTCTGTTGTTGAACGATTTCGCGCTCGAGCGAGGCATTCCGTTCTTGTTCGCTTCTTGCGTCGGGGCGTATGGCATGAACTATACCGTATTGCCGGGTGAGGCACCTTGTCTCCGCTGTCTCATGCGCCACTTGCCGCTCGCTGGGCAGACGTGTGCGACAGCCGGAGTCGTGGCGCCAATCGTCCACCACGTCGCGAGCCGGCAAGCTGTCGAGGCGTTGAAATATTTGACGGGGCGACATGAGAAATTGGAACGTCGACTTTTGATTGAGGACTTATGGGAAAATCAGTCGCAACGACTCGATGTCGAACGGCTTGTCGACGCGGCGTGTCCGTCGTGCCAACAGAACGAGTATCCGAGTCTCGTCTCGAACCGGCAACAGACGGCTCTTCTATGCGGACGTGACGTTGTTCAAGTTCGTCGGTCCATCGAAGGACTTGAGCCGATCGCGAACCAACTTGAGCGCGCTGACATCACAATGAAAAAGACGCCATTCACGTTAGAATGGCGGTGGCGAGGTCACCGGATGCTCTTATTCAAAGATGGTCGGGTCCTCGTCCACGGTGTCAACGACCCGCATGTTGCGGTCGCCATGGTCGATGAGTGTCTCGGTGCATAAAAAAGATGTCCATCGAGGCCGATGGACATCTTTTTTATGCGGCTGTTTTTGCATACCGATTCTTTCGAAGAGAACGATACGTCTCAACCAATGCGACACAAGCACCCGTGATCACAATTCCAATCCAAGTCATATTTTCGTTATTCGCTATTTCGTTCTCGTTCGTCACTCGAAAAATTTCGATATTAGCGAATGTGATCGGATCTCCGGTCGTTTGCGCATCGGAATAACCTAGCCAAATCACAGTAAAGAAGATAACGGTAGATAACCCGATTCCGATTACTGTTTCGATTCCAAGACGTAGCATCGTTCGTCCCATTTCAATTTCTCCCCTCAATGAATGGATGAATCATTCTTAATTTCCATTTACGAGGCGTTTGATAAAAAAGTTTCATACATTACACTTGCTCAGCGTGGAATCGTGAGCACTTGACCGACGCTGATCAAATTGATGTTCGTGATGTTGTTGGCGGCAGCGATTTTGGCGACGGTCGTATTATATGTCGTCGCAATCTTATAGAGCGTGTCGCCTGACTTGACGGTATACTTCACGGTCGTCGCTGGCGGAGGAGTGACGGTTGTTCCTGGGATGACCAGGACTTGACCGACGCTGATCAGGTTGATGTTGGTGATGTTATTGGCAGCAGCGATTTTGGCGACGGTCGTTTTGTACAGTGTCGCAATCTTGTAGAGTGTATCGCCTGCTTTTACCGTATATTTGACAGTCGTCGTTGGGGGTGGCGTGACGCTTGTTCCTGGAATGACGAGCACTTGACCGACACTGATCAAGTTGTAGTTCGTGATCTTGTTGGCGGCAGCGAGTGCAGCGACTGTGACGTTGTAAGCCCGAGCGATGCTATAGAGCGTGTCGCCTGATTTGACAGTATACGTTTTAGAGGTTGAAGTAGATTGGTAAGCGAGCAATTGGGAAACTGTCACGAATTTGTAGCCTTTTGCTTTCAGTTGCGAGATCATCGTCGGCAAGGCGAGCGGTGTGCCTGGCGCACCAGCACCGGTGTGCATGAGGACAATCGATCCTGGTTTGATGTTCGTTTGGACTTTCGTATTGATTTGGCTAGCAGTGAGTCCTTTCCAGTCAATCGTATCGATGTTCCATTGGATCGTATAAGCGTAGCCGGCAGCGCCGACACCGCTCAAGACGGCGCTGTTCACGGCGCCAAACGGAGCCCGGAAGATCGGTTTTGTCGTTTTACCGGTCAGTGATTTAACAATTGCTTCGGTACGGTCGAGTTCGGTCTTCATTTGAGTGGCGGTCAACTGGGTGAAGTATGGGTGGCTGTACGAGTGGTTACCTACTTGGTGACCTTTAGCTGCGATGTTTTTAATGTATTGAGGATGGTGGTTGGCGCCGGTTCCAGTCAAAAAGAAAGTGGCTTTGACGTTGTTCTTGGCAAGTATGTCCAAAATCTTGTTCGTATTCGCACCATCCGCTCCGTCATCGAACGTCAACGCCACGACTTTACTCGTCGTGTTCACGCTCGTTATGAACTTCGAAGCAGCGGCATCAGCTGATTTTGGATAGGTGACTAACGGTGCCAGCATGATCAACAAAGCCATCAATAACCGTACAAATTTGCTCTTCATTTTTCCTTTCGCCTCCATTCTTGGTGTATGTATCTTGGTGTCAAGGCTTTCCATATATTGAGCTGTGTATATATTTTATATACCCCGTTTTGGTGGTGAACACGTGATAATCCTAAAAATAGGCAAAGGAATTTTTGGATAATGACTCTCAAATTTTGTGTTCAATTTATGAGCAGGTGACGTGGTAAATATCACAAAATCCTCACACAATTCTTGAAAAAGGATGATATCATGAACAATGTGTGAAACGTGTAAGCGATTAACTAGGGGGGATTCATAATGAGACAAACAGTGAAACGAATCGGGATGGCGACAGGAATAATCGGTCTGTTCGTCCTTGGGGCATGCGGGACAGAAGAGGCGGACAATGCGACGGAGACGGTGCAGTCGATGGAACCCGTCGAAGCAGAATTGAACGTACCGGCGACAGCGGAAATAGATGAAGCGGTCACGTTATCGGTTCGCGTCACGCAAGACGGCAAAGGGGTCGATGATGCGGACGAGATCAAGTTCGAAGTGTGGAAGAACGGCGCCAAAGAAGAGAGCGAGATGATGAAAGCTTCGCTCACAGAAGACGGGGTCTATGAGACGGAAGCAACGTTTGCGGATGAAGCGGTCTATACGGTCCAAGTCCACGTGACGGCGCGGGCAATGCACACGATGCCGACAGCGAAGGTGACGGTCGGTCATCCAGAAACAGAAGCCGAAGCCGAGGCTGAAACAGACCATCACCAACACGCCGGGGCCGATATCACACTCGATCCAAAGCAAGTGACGGCGAATGAAGCGAGCCCGTTCACCGTCAACGTTGAAATTGACCATGAGGTGCTGACAGGTGCGGACGTTCAACTTGAAGTATTCAAAGACGGTGCGGATAAGCACGACTGGGTGAAGCTTGAGGAAACGGAAAACGGAAGCTATGCGGGTGAGCATACGTTCCCGGAGACCGGTACGTACAACGTCCAAGTCCATGTGACGAAAGGACACGACATCCATGAACACGTCATGGAGACAGTCGAAGTCAAATAAAAAAATCGATCGGCGCACGCGCCGATCGATTTTTATTATGCGTTTTGGTAAAGTGATTCGACTTGTTGTTGAAGCGATTCGTTCTCGAGGAACTGGTCGTACGTCGCTTCTTTGTCGACAATCCCATTCGGCGTCACTTCGATGATGCGTGTCGCAATCGTCGAGATGAGCTGATGGTCATGTGAACTGAAGAGGAGTACGCCTTTGAACGTCTCGAGTCCGTTGTTGAGCGCTGTGATCGATTCGAGGTCCAAGTGGTTCGTCGGATCGTCAAGGACGAGCACGTTCGAGTTCGAGAGCATCATCTTCGAGAGCATGCAACGAACTTTCTCTCCCCCTGAGAGGACAGACGCTTTCTTCATGACTTCTTCGCCAGAGAAGAGCATACGGCCGAGGAAACCACGGAGGAACGTATCTGACTCGTCAGCTGGCGAGAACTGGCGTAACCAGTCCAAGATGCTCTTATCTGAGCCTTCGAAGTATTCCGAGTTGTCTTTCGGGAAGTACGACTGGATCGTCGTCACGCCCCATTTGACCGTACCCGTGTCTGGCTCCATCTCACCCATGAGGATCTTGAAGAGCGTCGTGATGGCGACGTCGTTGCGACCGACGAAAGCGACTTTGTCCATCTTGTTCAATGAGAACGTGACGTTGTCGAGTACTTTGACACCGTCGATCGTCTTCGAGACGTTGTCGACGTACAAGACGTCATTTCCGATTTCACGTTCCATCGAGAAACCGACGAACGGATAACGGCGTGATGACGGACGGATGTCGTCCAGTGTGATCTTATCGAGCAACTTTTTACGCGACGTCGCTTGACGCGCCTTCGAGGCGTTCGAGCTGAAACGGGCGATAAAGTTTTGGAGCTCTTTGATCTTCTCTTCTTTTTTCTTGTTCTGGTCGTTGGCCATGCGCGATGCGAGTTGGCTCGACTCGTACCAGAAGTCGTAGTTCCCGACGTACAGTTGAATCTTACCGAAGTCGAGGTCAGCCATGTGCGTACAAACTTTGTTCAAGAAGTGACGGTCGTGGGAAACGACGATGACAGTGTTCTCGAAGTTGATCAAGAACTCTTCGAGCCATTGAATCGCTTTGATGTCAAGTCCGTTCGTCGGCTCATCGAGGAGCAAGATGTCTGGCTTACCGAACAACGCTTGGGCAAGGAGTACCTTGACCTTCTCGCCACCCGTGAGCTCGCTCATGAGTTTATGGTGCGACGCGTCAGTGATGCCAAGACCTTGAAGCACGGTTGCGGCTTCCGACTCGGCTTCCCAACCGTTCATCTCAGCGAATTCACCTTCGAGTTCAGCGGCACGCATGCCGTCTTCGTCAGAGAAATCTTCTTTCATATAGATTGCATCTTTTTCTTTCATGACTTGATACAAGCGCTCATGGCCTTTGATGACTGTTTCAAGCACAGCCTGGTCTTCGTACGCATAATGGTCCTGTTTAAGGACGGCGAGACGTTCGCCAGGTGAGAAGCTGACGTCACCCGTTGACGTCTCTTGCTCACCGGCAAGAATTTTCAAGAATGTTGATTTACCGGCACCGTTCGCGCCGATCAAGCCGTAACAGTTGCCTGGTGTGAACTTGATGTTCACGTCTTCGAACAACTTACGGCCACCGAATTGAAGACTTACGTTATTTACTGTAATCATGTATAGAATACCTCGTTTTTCTGATTTGTTTACGACGTGTATTGTATCACGTTTTTTAAAAACGCGCAGTCGCGGGTAAATATGAAACAAATGTGGAACGGATTCGTATGAATGGATAAGGGGGAATCGTTCATGAAAACATCACTATCGATCCGCGAGGCGTGGAACGACTACTACCGCAAAGATTTCGTCCGACTGTTGCTCGTGTTCTTCGTGACAGGCGTCGTCTCGTATTGGTTATTCCGCACGTTCGTCGCGGCCGAACAAGTCGACGAGATTTTAGCCCAACTCGGCGAATCGTTTGAAGCGAGCGGGCTGACGTTCGACTCGAGCGCACGCGACGCGATGATCGCCTTGTTCGTGAACAATACACGTGTCACGTTGCTCGCCTTCTTGCTCGGGATGATCCCACTCTTCATCCCATATGTGTTCGTCGTCATCAACGCCGCCGTCATCGGTCTCGTCGCCATGCTCGTCGGTTTCACGGGCGAGTCGGTCATTAAAGTGCTCGTTCTCGGGATTTTACCGCACGGCGTCACCGAAATCTCGGCGATTCTGCTCGGGGCGGCGATGGGACTGTCGCTCAACCGTCATGTATGGAAGAAGTTACGAGGAAAAGAGACGGACGTCACGTTCAAAGCGCTATTGCTCGCAGGGATCAAGACGTTCTTATTTATCGCGGTCCCGCTCCTCGCTGTCTCCGCTGTCATCGAGGCGTACGTCACGCCGCTCTTGCTGCAATGAAAGTCATCGCAGGATGGCTTTTTTTATTTGAAGTGATGTGTCGTCTCGAGACAGCGCAGCGGGGTGATGCCTTCTATGGTGACTTCGCAGTTCAACTGCCAGACTTCGAACCCGTCCGCGATCGCGTCACGGATCAGCCGGCGGATCTTCTCGTCGTGTCTCCGCTTCGGATTGCCGGTGAAGACAGGCGCATCATATAAAAAGACATACAATAAAACGGCCCGTCCTGCTTGTGGCAACGTCGCGGTCAGTGTTTCAAGATGACGGATGAACCGTTTCGTCTCGACAGGGGTTTTCCTTGCGTTTCCTTCAAAGCGAGGGAGCGGCGTCACGAACAGTTCCGTCAGCGGTGTTTTCACTTCCATGTAGACTGCATCGACTTTGAAATCGAGGCGTGAACCGCCTGACACGATTTCACGTTCGACACGTTCTAGAGACGGAAAGACCGGCAAAGCGTCCGCTTTCAAGAGATGTTCGACGTAGTCGTTGGCCCGTCCTTGATGGATGCCGATCCAGCGCTTGTCCCGGTCAATCGAGATGGCTTCCACCGTGAAAGCAGTGTGGCGTCGCGGATTGTTTGCCGCCGAAACGAGGCAAGGCACACCGTCGAAGACGAGATCACCGATTCGCCCTGTGACCGGACAGTGGCACGCGACAATCTTGTCATCGAGCAACACGTCCATGACGAAGCGGTTGCGCCGCTTGACGATCACCCCTTCTTTTAACGGTCGTTCAAACCGGTACATCGTCAGCCCGTGCGGACGACCGTCGTGTCGAGCTCGAACGTCACGTTGCCGGCCAAGGCGCGTGAAATCATACAGCCGTCTTTAGCTTTCTTAGCAATCCGTTCGACGAGCGTGATATCCCGGTCGGTCGCCGCAGCGCGGACGTTGATCACGGTTTTATAACGGATCGTCTCGTATGTGAACACGCCGTTCGTCACGTCGACGATACCTTCGGCGTCGATCGTGATGCCTTGATGGGAAAGATCGCTCCGTCCAAGCATGGCCGCGAGCGTGATGATATAGCACGTCGCCGCAGCTCCGAGGAGCATCTCATCGGGATTCGTCCCGATACCAGGTCCGTCCATTTCCGGGGGAATCGAAATTTGCGTCTTCAACCGTTCGGCCTCGATCGTGCCGACGTCGTTACGTCCGCCGGTCCAGTCAAGGTTCATGTGAAACGTATGCTTCATAAAAATCGCCTCCAATGTCTCTAGTGTAGAAGAGAATGATTGGAGGCGCATGTGTTATGCTCGCGCGCGTTCGGCGAACGTGCGGAGCGTCTGGATAATGACGTGTGTCGCTTTTTCCATATTGTTGACGGAGACGTACTCGAACTTGCCGTGATAGTTCTCGCCGCCAGTGAAGATGTTTGGCGTCGGGAGACCCATATACGACAGTTGCGAGCCATCGGTCCCGCCGCGGATCGGTTCGATTACCGGTTCGATCCCGAGCTCGCGCATGACGTCGGCGACGGTGTCGACGATGTGTTTGACCGGCTCGATCTTCTCGGCCATGTTGTAGTACTGGTCGTCCATCTTCAAGTCGACGCGTGCCTCGCCGTATTTTTGTTTCCATTCGGCGACAAGTTTCTCGAGCAAGACTTTCCGGGCTTCGAACTTCGTCCGGTCGTGGTCGCGGATGATGTATTGGAGAACTGTCGTCTCGACATCACCCGAGAATCCGTTCAAGTGGAAGAATCCTTCGTAATGGCTCGTATGCTCCGGTGCCTCGTCGGCCGGAAGGCGGTTATGGAACGCCATCGCCAGTTTCATCGAGTTGACCATCTTGTTCTTGGCGCTGCCCGGGTGGACGTTCGTGCCGTGGAACGTGACGGTCGCTCCGGCGGCGTTGAAACTCTCATACTGAAGTTCGCCAAGCGGACCGCCGTCCATCGTGTAGGCGAAGTCGGCGTTGAAGCGGGCGACGTCGAACTTGTGGGGGCCGCGCCCGATCTCTTCGTCCGGTGTGAACGCAATCCGGACCGGTCCGTGTGGGATTTCCGGATGCGCCAGTAAGTGTTCGACCGCCGTGACGATTTCAGCCATGCCGGCCTTATCATCGGCACCGAGCAGCGTCGTCCCGTCCGTCGTCATGAGCGTATGGCCGACGTAATCATCAAGTTCGGGGAAGTCACGCGGTGACAAGATAACATTGAGTGCCTCGTTCAAGACGATATCGCCACCCGCATAATGTTCAACGAGTTGCGGATTGACGTTTGTGCCGGTAAAATCGGTCGCCGTATCGACGTGAGCGAGCAGCCCGATCGTCGGCACGTCATGGTCGACGTTACTCGGCAACGTCGCGAACAAGTAGCCGTACTCGTCGGTCTCGACGTCCTCGAGCCCAATCGCCTTCAGTTCGGCCTCGAGATGGCGGATCAAATCCCATTGTTTCGCCGTCGACGGCGTCGTCTCACTCGTAAAGTCAGATTGCGTGTCAATTTTGGCATACGTCATCAAGCGTTCAATCAATTTTGCTTGCATAAAAATACCTCCCCTTATCGTTTCTCATCCGTTTTAGTGTAGCACGGGAACCGTTTGGAGAAGTATCAAAATTGTTTGAAAAATGGACAGGCGACCGAAGCGCCTGTCCATCGTTTACTGGATGATGACACCGCCGTCAATGACGAACTCGGCGCCCGTGAAGTAACTCGACTCGTCTGAGGCGAGGAACAAGACGAGGTTCGAGACGTCGGCCGGCTTTCCGATTCGTTTAAGCGGCACCGCCCGTCACAAGCGCGACTCCACCTTGTACACGTTTCATTGTCCTTCCTCCTTTTCAAAAAAGAAAGCAACCGTCTTCTTTAACATCATTAAGCGAGAATTCTCCCACCTCTAAGCGTCTGGGGCGAGGCCCAACGTAGGTGGGAGATGAATCGCCCGTACATAAACCTCTTGGGCACCCATGTGACATAATTACGAACATAAGTTCTTGATTCCGTCAGGATGATTCCCTTCCCCCGCCGCGGGTATCGGAATGGGAAGAGAATCATCCTGACGCCGGGTGTGAAGGAGGGACAGACATGCTGAAGGGCTATAAATACCGGCTCTATCCGACGGCGGCACAGGCCGATTTCCTGGTCAGGACGATCGGCTGCGCCCGGTTCGTCTACAACAAGCTGCTCGAGGACAGCCTCGCGCTCGCGAACGCGAAGCTTCACCTTGACGCGGCGTTCGCGAAGTTCTTCGCCGGGACGGCCGGCTTCCCGGTGTTCAAGTCGAAACGGAAGGCGCGCGCGTCCTACACGACGAACGACGCGCTCGTCACGGAGAAGATCCCGAACCCGCGCAACCTGCGCGAGGCCGAGGCGCGGCTCAAACGTGCGCAGCGCGCGCTGTCCCGCAAGAAGCCCGGCAGCCGGAACCGCGAGAAGGCACGGCTCCTATTGGCCAAGAAGCACGAGCAGGTCAAGAACCGACGGCACGACTTCCTCCACAAGCTGTCGCGACGCATCGTCGACGAGAACCAAGTCGTCGTGGTCGAGACGCTGAAGCCGAGGGAGATGATGCAGGACCGCCGCCTTTCGAAGTCGATCGGGGATGCCGGATGGGGGGAGTTCGTCCGCCAATTGGAATATAAGGCTAGGTTCTATGGACGGACACTCATCCAGGCCGACCCGTGGTTCGCCTCGACCCAGGTCTGTTCGGCCTGCGGCGAGAACGGCGGCAGGAAGGAGCTAGACGTCCGCGAATGGACATGCGCCGCATGCGGGGCGCTCCATGACCGCGACGTCAACGCGAGCCTCAACCTGTTGCGCCTTGCCGACTGAAAACCTTCAGGGCAGGGACTGCCCGACGCGCTTGGTCCACAACCGTGGCTGGTAAAAGCATGGTCTTCCCAAGAAGCTCCCACTTCAAGTTGCGAAGCAAATAAGTGGTGAGTAGTTCACTTATAATATGAGATGTCACATATTATGAAATATTTTGAACGATTGGCATTAGAAAAGGATAGGGAGCAACAACGGCAACAAAAACGACGTGAAGATGGCGGTCAGTCCCATTGCGGCACCACCGGTCGCGCCTGAGAGCGGATGTTCGGTCGCGGCTTGGGCTGTCCCGATGCCGTGGCTGATCGTCCCGAGGGCGAGTCCGCGCGTGAACGGGTCGGTCACGTTGAACATAGATAAAATCACTGGGCCGAGCATGGCGCCAAGGATGCCGCAGGCGACGGCGACCGAAGCGGCGAGCGCGGCGTCACCTTGTAACTGTCGTGCCAGCTCGAGCGCAATCGGCGAGGTCACCGATTTGACGGACAAGGCGAGCAAGACGTGATCCGTCAACTTGAGTGCGGTCCCGAGACCGACAGCGACGAAAATCGTTGATAACGTCCCGAGCACGATGGCACCGAGCGCTCGTTTAGCCCGAGCGAGCAGGATCGGCAAGTTGCGATAGAGCGGCAAACCGAGCGCCACTGTCGCCGGCCCGAGCAGTGTCGTGATCGCATCTTTCGCCGGCGCATACGTGTCGTACGTCTGTCCAGAGACGAGCAATAACAAGATGAGCGTGAGCGTGCTCAAAAAGACGACGTTCGTGAACGGGGACGCCCATTTGAATGACAGCTTCCGGCTCAACATATAGACGGCAATGGTAATCAATATCCAGAAGACGGTCATGACGCCTCACCGTGTTTTCCGGAAACGAGCGCCGTCACGACGAGGCCGATCGTCATGCTGATGATCAAGGCAAGGAAGAGCGGAACGCCTTCTGCCTTTAAAAGCGAGCTATACGACATGAGCCCGACCGCGATCGGGATGAAGAAAAAGGCGAGGTGCTTCGTCAAGAAGCCGGCGCTATCTTCGATCCATTCGACGCGGATGATCTTGGTCATCAATAAGAGCAGTAACAGGACCATGCCGATGACGCTCCCTGGCACTTTTAAAGCGAGCACGGCGACGATCCAATTCCCGAGCGCGCTCAAGCCAAATAAGAGCGAAAGGCCGATAATCCATTTGATAAGACGTTGCATGTGATTCATCCTTTCGCATATACATTCAAAACGTATGAATTCTCTCAAACTTTATCATCTAGGTCAAGATGGAGGCTATGACAAAAAAGATTATGGGTACGTATGTTCGGGGTGGTATAATGAGCTCACTACTAACAAATGAGGTGTATTTATGGAACAAACGGCAGTCGAACGGTTCATTCAAGAACATCAAATCAAACATGGGGCAGACGTCTTGAACGCGTTCCAACAACGAATCAATTTGAGTATGGTGCCTCGAACGACACGAGAAGAGGTTGCAATCGGCCACTCGAAATTTGGCGGTTATCCAGATTTACCGATCGGGTCGGACCATCCTGGAGAGAACTTGACGTTTTTGGCGCAATTTCGCTTAAGCGACTTTGCCGGCTGTGAGTCGGTCGAGGCGCTTCCAAAAAAAGGGCTGCTGTCTTTCTTTTACGATATGGAAGAACAACCGTGGGGTGACACGGACGAACGTCATCTTTGGCGTGTTGTGTACACGGAAGACACAGACCTTGAACGTGTCAAAGTCGGAGAGGCGCTGAACGAACGGGCAGTCTCGTTTGATGAATCATACGCACCGAACGTTGATGTGCTCGCCCATCTATTGAATGACGATCAGTTCGAGGCGTTCGAAGAGCTGATTGACGATGAGGAATTTCACGCAATCGGCGGTCATCCGAACGCTATTCAAAATGATGTGTTCGAAGAGGTTCAGGACACATATGGTGACCGCTTCAAGCGGCCGTTCCTGCTCTTCCAAATGGATTCGACAGAAGAGCTCGATATCATGTTCGGCGATGTCGGGATCCTCTACTTTTTGATTCCGACAGAGGCGCTTCAGGCCAAACGATTCGAGGAGACCGAAATGATCATGCAATGTTACTGAACACAACAAAAAGAGATTTGACCGGCTCTCGGTCAAATCTCTTTTTGAATTATGCTTGTTGTTTCTTGCGGAACCGAGCGAAGAACTCATAGACGATTGGGACGATGAGCAACGTCAGTAACGTCGAACTTGTGAGTCCGCCGATGACGGTGACACCGAGACCTTTCGAGATGAGTGCGCCGCCTTCGAGTCCGAGAGCGAGTGGTGATAAGGCACCGATTGTCGCGAGCGCCGTCATGAGAATCGGACGAAGTCGCGTACCGGCTGCTTCGAGCAACGCTTCACGCGTCGATAGACCGGCTTCTTCTTTATGAATGACGCGGTCAATCAAGACGATCGCATTTGTGACGACGATCCCGATCAACATGAGCGCACCAATCAAAGCAGATACGGAAATCGTTTCTCCCGTGATCAAGAGGGCGACGAGTCCGCCGATGATCGCATAAGGGAGCGAGAACAATACGACGAACGGGGTGATGGCACCGCCGAACGTGACGACGAGCACCAAGTAGACGATGGCAATGGCTGCGAGCATCGCAAGGCCGAGCTGCGTGAACGATTCTTGAATCTGTTCTGTCACGCCGCCGACATCATACGAGACGCCCGTCGGGAGATCGATGTCAGAGACACGTTCTTCGATGGCGGTCGACGCTTCCGTCGCCTTGTCCGTGCTAAGTTCGACGCTGACGGTAGCAAGGAGCTTGCCGTCGCGCTGGACGAGCGTGTCCGGCGTCGTGCCTTCTTCGACTTCGATGAAGTCTGAGATTGGGCGCGGCCCGAACGGCGTCGTCACTTCTTGCGCTTGCAAGTCTTCAATGCTGTCATACGTGACTTGTTCCGTCGGGATGATGACGTCGAGCTGTTTGTCATCAATCGTCACACTGGCGAGCGGACTGGCCTGTGCTTGGAACTGACCGATCGTTTGAGCGAGTTGAGCGGCCGAGACGCCAGCTTCAGCTGCTGCTTGTTGATCGACGTTGAACGTGTACTGGACGTATGACTCACGAAGATCAGACGTCGCTTGGCGGACGTAGTCCGTCTCTTCTTCGATCGTCTCGATGAATGTCGGGACAATCGCTTCAAGATCTTCGAGCGAGTTGGCGTAGACGTTATACGTCACACCGCTCGTTCCGGCACCGCCGGCGAAGTTTTGTTCTTTCCATTCTCCGCCTGAGGCAAGTTCGTTCAATTGTTCGATGTCTGCCAATTTGACGTCGGCAAAGTCTTCTGTGTCCGGGTCGTACTGGACGATGAAGATCCCTTGCTTGTTATTCCCCGGGTTGAGCGGGTTTTCGCCACCGACCGTGAACTGGACGTCGGTCGCGTTAGGCTGGTCTTCCATAAAGTACGTCTCGGCGATCTCAGCAGCCGCGATTGAGTCGTCAAGCGTCTGTCCCGGTTCTGGGTCGAACGTGACGAACAGCGTTTTTTCCGAATCTTGGTTCAAGAAGTTGACCCCGATGGCTGGTACGAGGGCAAAACTGCCGATCAAGAGAAGTGTCGCGAGTCCGAAGACGACGAGCTTGTGATTGAGCGACCAGTTGAGCACACCGCGGTACCATTCGGCAAGTTTACCGGGTCCTTCTTCCGGCTTCAGCTTGTCACGGTTTTTAAAGAACGAATCGGCCATCATCGGTACGACCGTGATCGCGACGAGGAGCGAAGCGAGCAAGGCGAAGACGACGGTCAAGGCGAACGGCAAGAACAGTTCGCCGACGAAGCCGGTCACGAAACCGAGCGGCAAGAAGACGGCGATCGTCACGATTGTCGATGACGCGATCGGGACGAACACTTCTTTCGTCGCGGCGATGATCAACGCTTTGCCGCGTAACGGTTCGTTCGGACGAGTGAGTCGACGATAAATGTTTTCGATGACGACAATCGAGTCATCGACGACGCGTCCAATCGCGACGGTCATCGCCCCGAGCGTCATGATGTTGAGCGTGATATCGAGTTGCTTCAAGACGATGAGCGCCATCAAGAGCGATAGCGGGATCGAGATGACAGCAATGATCGTCGAACGGAAGTTACGAAGGAACACTAAGATGATCAAAATAGCGAATAGACCACCGAGTAACGCCTTCGATACCATCGTCTCGACCGATTCTTCAATCGGCTGACCTTGGTCGAGTGTGATTGAGACGTTCGCCGTATCATATTCGGCCTCAAAGTCGTCTAAAATCGTTTTGACGGCGTTAACGACGTCGACGGTGTTCGCGTCTTGTGTCTTCGTCACTTGAATTCCGATCGAACGTTCTCCGTTCGACCGCGAGATCGATTCTTCGATGCCGCGGTCTTCGATTGTCGCGAGTTCGCTTAAAGCGACGGTCGGGACTGTTGTCGGCACATTCGCAGGTGGGACTGTGCCAGGGACTTCGCTTGGCAACTCAGGTGTCTCGCCAGCCGGGAATCCACTTGGCGTCCCTGGGGCGGTCGGTTCAGCTGGGGCTGGTGAGTACGGGATTTGCAGGTCGCGGAACGCTTCGAGCGTCTCCGACTTCCCGTCGATGACGACGGCCTGTTCCGTATCCCCGAGCTCGTACAAACCGAGCGCGATGCGGGCATCGTTTGCTTGAATCAACTGTTTGACCGTATCTTCTGTCAAGTTGTATTCGGCAAGTGCGGCCTCGTCGAAGCGAAGCTCGACGCGACGGACTTCTTGACCGGCGATTTGGACGAGCTGGGCACCTTCGACACCTTCAAGGGCCGGTTGGAGCTCGTCTTCGACAAGTTTTGTCAACTCAGCCAAATCGAGGCTTTCATCTGAAACGGCTGCACCGACGACCGGGAAAGCGTCGAAGCTGAGGCGTGACACTTGCGGGTCTTGGACGGACTCTGGCAGCTCGACGTTGCTGAGTGCATCTTTGACCTGTTGTTCGGCTGCTTCCATATCCGTGCTGAAATCATAATCGATTTGAATGTTCGAAGCGTTTTGGAACGAAGACGAACGGACTTGTTCGACACCGTTCAAACTCTTCAAGCGATCTTCGAGCACGGTGCTCACTTCGTCGAGCACTTGTTCAGGGGAAGCGCCAGGATAAATCGTCGTCACCGAGACGGTCGGTGTCGTGATGTCAGGCAGTGTCTCTAGTTTCATCGTTAGGCCGGCAAAGATTCCGGCGGCCGTTAAGATGATCGTCATCAACCAAACTGCGAACTTGTTGTTGACGGAGAAGGTCGTGATCTTTTGCATGGGGTTCATTTCTCCTCTAATAAATTAGTCTAGTTTCCCGAATCGATGTGTCGGGCGCGCTCGATGAGTCGAGCGATAATGGCTTGTTTTAAAGCGGTAGGGGGGACGCCGACATTGAAGTGTTCGGACATCATCATCCCTTCAAGGGCATAGCGGATGATCATCGTCTCGACGGGATCGCTCGTCTGTTGAAATTCGGCGAAGAACGTGTCGAGGTCATGCTTCCAACGGTCGGCGTACGCTTGATCGACGGCGAATAACGTCAAGAAGGCAATCATCTTCTCGGCATCGATATGAATTGGCGAGCGTTCCGGATAGAGTTTCGTCTCATCAAATAGGCGGACGAACGCCTCGACCGGACCGTGGCCGTCAGCCTGAAGTGATTCGTATAAATCGTTTTGTTCGGTTTGAAGCCGTTCGACGATGGCGGTCAAAAGCGCTTCTTTCGACGGATAATGATACAGCAGGCCACCTTTTGAGACACCAGCGGTCTTTGCGACTTCATCTAATGTCAGTTGGTGCACTCCGTGCTCCATGATGATCTCGGTCGCGGCATCTAACAGTTTTTGTTTCGTGATAGTTGATCGGTTTGTCATTTCGTCACTCCTTTCTGTACCGACCAGACGGTCTTTTCATTTCAACTATAGGCGCCTCATCATTTTGAAGTCAAGAAATGATATCGTCAAAACTGTTAAGTTATAAATACATAACTACTGGTAACGTTTTCAAAAAAAGGTTGACATGAGAATGATTATCATCGATTATAGTGATTGAGAGTAATTATCATTACCAACAAAAAGACTAAAACATGGGGGAAATATAAATGAACAAAAAGTACATGGCACTTGGACTTTCGGCAGCACTTACGACATCACTGCTCGCGGCTTGCGCGAGCACGGAAGAGACGACTACTACGGGGGACAATGAGACGGCAGAAGAATCAAAAGTCGTCAACGTCTACTCGAGCCGTCATTACGATGTCGACAAAGAGCTCTACAAACAGTTCGAAGAAGAGACGGGCGTGAAAGTCAACGTCGTTGAAGGAAAAGGTGATGAACTTCTTGAACGTTTGAACACAGAAGGTGAGAACACAGAAGCGGATCTCTTCATTACTGCTGACGCCGGGAACTTGCACCAGGCAAAAGAAGCAGGGCATCTTCAAGCGGTCGATAGCGATGTGCTTGAGTCGAACATCCCAGAAAAATACCGTGACACGGACAAAGAATGGTTCGGTCTCACGAAGCGTGCACGTGTCATCGTCTACGCGAAAGATCGCGTGAAGCCGGAAGACTTGTCGACGTACGAAGCGCTCACGGAAGAACAGTGGAATGGGAAAGTGCTCGTTCGTCCATCTGAAAACATGTACAACATCTCACTCCTCTCGTCATTCATCGAAGTGAACGGCGTCGACCAAGCGAAAGAATGGGCGGAAGGCATGGTCAACAACATGGCGCGTGACCCACAAGGGAACGACCGTGACCAAGCGAAAGCCGTCGTCGCCGGTGAAGGTGATGTGGCCATCATGAACACGTACTACATGGGTCTCATGCTGAACTCAGAAGACGCGGAAGAGAAGAAAGTCGCTGAAGCGCTCGGTGTCTTCTTCCCGAACCAAGACACGACAGGTACGCACGTCAACATCTCTGGAATCGCGATGACGAAAGCGGCGAAGAACTCTGACAACGCGAAGAAACTCATGGAGTTCATGTCTGACCCGTCAGCACAAGAGCAGTTCGCAAGCGCCAACTACGAGTACCCGGTCAACGAATCGGTCGAGCCGAACGAGCTCCTCAAATCATGGGGTGAGTTCAAAGAGCAAGATATCAACCTATCTGTTCTCGGTGAAAATCAGCAAGAAGCCATCCGCATCTTCAACGAAGCCGGTTGGAAATAAGACGACTTCGGCTTGAACGCATGTTCAGGCCGAAGGTTTTTGCGTTTCCTGACAGTCTAAAGGTATGACCGGGACGATGAAACTGATATGATGGGACAGGAAGTAAATGAAAGAAACGGGAGCTGTAAGACATGAACTGGTATGCAATCAAACGACAACTGAATGGATGGTCCATCCTGAGCTTTATCGCGTTGTCGTTTATCGTCTTGCCAGGAATCGTCGTCTTAGTAGAACTGTTCGCACCGGTCAATGACAATTGGCAACACATCCGCGAATATCTGCTGCCGACGTACGTGAGGAACACGTTGTTCATCATGCTCGTGACCGGTTTCTTGACGACCATCATCGGAACGAGCCTCGCTTGGTTCGTCACGGTGTATGACTTCCCGTTACGGCGGTTCTTCAAATGGGCGCTCATCTTGCCGCTCGCAATCCCGCCGTATATCGGTGCTTACACGTATCATGGCATCTTGAACTACACCGGCGTCATCCAGACGACGCTGCGCAACGAGTTTGGCATCACCGTGGATCAGACGTACTTCAACATCATGACGATCCAAGGGACGATCTTCATCTTCACGTTGTTCTTGTATCCGTACATTTATACGATCACACGAGCGTTCCTACACAATCAGTCGTCGTCGATGATCGAGAACGCCCGCATCCTCGGACGCGGGTCGTGGGATATCTTCTTCACCGTCGTCATCCCGATCTCGCGCGTCGCCATCATCGGTGGCGTCAGTCTCGTCTTGATGGAAGTGTTGAACGACTACGGCGTCGTCAAATACTTTGGGATCCAGACGTTCAGTACGGCCATCTTCAGCACGTGGTTCGGTATGAAGGACACGTCTTCAGCGCTAAAACTTGCCGGCACGCTCATGATCATCGTCATCGCCATCTTGATGGGGGAACGACTCGTCCGAGGCCGCAAGCAGTTCAGCTATGCGACGACAAAAGTGAAGCCGCTCAAGCCAAGACCGTTGAACGGCTGGCATCGTTACGCCGTGTTCGGTTACGTGGCGACGATCTTCGGTATCGCTTTCGCGATCCCGTTCATCCAACTCGTCGCTTGGACGTTCTTGACGTTCGAGCAAGTGTTCACGGCTGAATTTTTCCGCCTCGTCTGGAACACGGTGAGCGTCGCCTTTATCGCGACGATCATCATTCTCGTATTCGCACTCATCATCGCCAACTATACGCGGTTGTTCCCATCGAACATGACGCGCGTCATCTCGAAAGTGACGACGCTCGGCTACTCGATCCCAGGAGCGGCCATCGCCATCGCTGTCATCACGTTGTTTTTACTACTAGACGAATGGGTGCTAAAAGCAGCGCTCGCGCTCGATCTCGGACAAACGTTCGTGTTCCGGACGACGCTCATCATGCTCATCTTCGCCTACGTCATCCGTTTCCTCGCCATCGGTTACAACTCGATCGAGAGCGGATTTGAGAAAGTCGGGAAGTCGTTCACGGAAGCGTCACGCATGCTCGGTTGGGGCACGGTTCAGACGTTCTTCCGGGTCGATATCCCGATGATCAAAGGGGCGATCATGAGCGCGTTCATCCTCGTCTTCATCGATATTATGAAAGAGTTGCCGCTGACGCTGTTCTTGCAGCCGTTCAACTTCTCGACGCTTGCGACGCAGGCGTTCAAATATGTCAGTGATGAGAAGATTCACGAAGCAGCGCTCGCGTCGATCGTCATCGTTCTCATGAGCGGATTGTTAATCTTTGTGTTCCATAAGGTGCTTGATAAGGAGGCCGACTAATGTTTGTTCAAATCAACGATTTACACTTCAGCTATAAAGGTGCAGAAGCAGAGACGATCAAAGGGTTCTCGCTCTCGATCACGAAAGGCGAAATCGTATCCCTCCTTGGCGACAGCGGTTCGGGGAAAAGTACGATCTTGCGCCTCATCGCCGGTCTCGAGATGCCAAATCAAGGCGTCGTCGTCGTCAACGATTGCGTCTGTTGTGACGACTGCCAGTTCATGCCGCCCGAACAACGCGGCGTCGGCATGGTGTTTCAAGACTATGCGCTCTTCCCGCACATGACCGTTGAGAAGAACATCCGCTTCGGCCTCCATAAGCTCAGCCGGAAGGAGCGGAACGAACGGGTCGAGGAGATGCTCACGCTCGTGAACTTATCTGAGTTCCGGCATCGCTACCCGTATGAGCTGAGCGGCGGTCAGCAGCAGCGTGTCGCGCTCGCGCGTGCGCTCGCACCGAAGCCGTCCCTCTTGATCTTAGACGAGCCGTTCAGTAACTTGGACACGTCGCTCCAACACCGGATCCGCGACGACTTGCGCCGTCTCCTCAAACAGACGGGCACGACGACGATCTTTGTCACGCACGACGAGGAAGACGCGGAAGCGCTCGCCGACCGTATCGTTTATCTCGGAGAAGGCAAAATTAAGAAGCAGATCATGACGGAGAACAACAAGACGTTCAACCCGCAGATTCCATGTTTCGTCTAATCGAAAGAGCCCACAGACAGTCGTCTGCGGGCTTTTTTTTGCTTCCTTTGTTATTCCGAAGGAGTCGACTCGTTTCCAAGCCGGTCGATCGCCGTTACGTAATACGACGCTTGTTCGTTCGTGACCTCAACACTCTTCCGGGCGTGTGACGGGACGCTCTCGATACGTGTCGCGCTTCCGTCGATGACTTCATAGACACGGTAGCCGATGACGGCATCGTCACGGACCGCGTGCCATGTGAGCAAGTTACCGCTTAACGTGACGTTCGTCGGGGCGTCGAGTTCGACTGTCGACTTGATCTCGCTATCGACAAGCTCCGTGTAAACGACGAAACGTTGGTCATAACCGCCGTCCCCGAACGTACCGGAACACGTGATCAAGTTCAAGTTGCGATTTGACGTGGTGCCAAAAATCTCGTCGATCGGGGCATTTTTCGTGTCATAACTCTCTGTTTTTGTGACACGAAATCGCAGCGTGTTGCCGTTCTCGTCGATAATCGTCACGTCATCGCCTGTCTTCAGTTGATCGAGTTCATAAAAGACGGCGGGCCCCGTCTTACTATCAACGTGTCCGGCGACGACGGCGTTGCCTTTACTGCCTGGTTTGACACCAGGTTCGAACCAGCCGACTTGATTCTCGTCAACGGGTACGCCCATCTGTCCGTTATCGAGCACGCCGACCTGTTCGATCGCGGTGTCGACATTGATGCTCGGGATTTGAATCTGGACAGGTGTCACGGCTTTAGTGCTTTCCTCTTCCTCGGCTAAACGAAGTTTCTTCACCTCTTCCTGTAGAAGTGAGAATTCAGCCGATAAATCTGGGCTCTCCTCTATTTGTTTTTCTTCTACAGGTGGTGATGACGATTCTTGAGCGCTCGTCCACGACCAGAAGCCAAAACAAAATAGAGAGAGCGCCAAAAACAAATGGCGCTTGTTCATTGGGCTCTCTCCTTTAGTTTATTGTTCTGATACTTTACGGTTGCGAAGCGTAACAAAGGCGAGCATGATTCCGCCGAGTATAGCTAGGCCAGCGTAAAGGGTATTCATTGATTGTGCTTGTGCACCACCGAGACCTGTTTCAGGCATCTCTGCAGGCATTGTCGTTTCAGCGAACTTGTCAGGCATTTGTGTCACGATCGCGTTACCGAGTGTTTCACCAACACCGAACATGAACGCGTATCCTTCACGGAATGACATCCAAGCTGCATCTGCGTCACCGGCTACATATTGATCAAACGTTTGGAGCACGAGTGCCTCATGTTGCATGATCGCTTCTTGACCGGCCGCTTGTGGCAAGTTGCCTTCTGTCGCCGCATCGAGGAACGTACTGAAGTCGACAGCGAACTGATCGAGTTTCATGCGTGCTTCTTCGATTTTAGCTTCGTCGCCTTCAAGTGTTGCTGCGACGATGTCACCTTGTGCTGTGATGTGGTTACCGTTCCATACTTTTTCAAACTGAGCCGCACCTTCGTCACCGTAGACCGAACCGATGGCTGCTTTAAAGTCGAGCGTGTTTTGATCTTCAGCCCAGCTGACGTAGTCGAAATCTTCCGCTTTGTCGTAGCCTTTTTGCATGCCGATCGCAGCGAGGGCGAAGTGTTCACCGGCGAGGCTGTTCAATGTCGAACGAAGCTCTACAGCTGGCGTGTCAGCAGGTGTCGGGAATTTGTCAGGCATTTGTGTGACGACCGCTCCTGAGAGGGCTTTACTGATGTCGAACATGAGCTTGTAGCCTTCACGGTATGTCATGTAAGCCGACTCGTAGTCACCGGCGACGTAGTTATCAAACACTGAGAGAACTTGGTCTTCGTGAAGTTCAAGGACGTCAGCGGCTGCTTCTTTCGGTAAGTTGCCTTCTGTCGCAGCATCGAGGAATGTCGAGAACTCTTCGACGAACTCATCGACTTCGGCTTCAGCATCGGCACGAAGTTCTTTGTCGTCTGACTTGGCAGCTTCGACGAAGTCAGCCGAGTAGTCGTTATGGCCGGCGAAGATGTCTTCGAACTGAGCCGCGCCTTCATCACCGTAGATTGAGGCGATGGCTGGCGTCATGTCAAGCGCGTTTTGATCGAGTGCTTTCATTGCGACTTCGGCATCCGGTGCCCCGTCGTAAGCTTTCATCATCGATGTGACGGCTAAGACATAATGCTCAGATAGTAATTGGTCGAGCGTGGCACGAAGGTCTCCAGCTGGCGTGCTCACTGTTGGCGCCTCTGCTGCCTGTGCGTTCAATGGTACGAGTAACCCCAGTGCCAGTGCCGGTGCTACAAATTTGTTCATTGTTTTTTTCTTCATGTTCAATCGCTCCTTTTTTGTGAGTGGTTGTCGTTGTTTACACCCATCTAACGGAGCGATTCAAAAAATGGATCACTTTTTGATTATTTTTTTTCGTTTTTTTGTTGAAGTGTGCGGTAAACCCCTGGTGCGACGCCATATTTCCGTTTGAAAATCCGATGGAAATAAGGATACGTTCGAAACCCGGACAGCTCGGCGATCCGTTCGAGCGAATGTTGCGTATACCGCATTTGCTCTTCGGCGAGCTGAAGCCGGATCGTGTGCGCGTACTCGATGATCGTCATCCCGGTCACTTCCTTAAAGAGGTGCACGGTCCGCGATACGCTCAAACCGACGGCAGCGGCGACGTCGGCAATTTTGAAGTCGGCGGTGACGTTTCCTTCTATATAACGCATCATGCGAGACACGACCGGGGGACGTACATTCGTCCGGACGTCTCGCATCGATCGGTCGAGCATGAGCAGAAGCGCCTCGATCAACTTCTCGATCAACGCAGTGCTCTGTTCATCGGTCGGTCGTCGTGCCTCTTCCGTGACGTGTTGCCAAAGCGAGAGGAGGCGAGGGTCAATCGAGATCGTGGTGAGCCGTGAGCGGGTAGTCGTCGACCACCAGGTGTCGAGCGTCGGACCAGCGCAGAACAAATGATAGTCGCCACTCGCCGGGGTATCGATATTCAACTCATAGTAGTCACCCGGTTTGACGAGCAGCAGATCGCCGGGGTACGCGACGTATGTCTCCCCGTTGACGAGGATTCGGGCCGACCCTTCAGTCTGCAAGCGGATCAAGTACGTGTCCAACCGGTTGGCGAACGGAAAAGTATATGCTGCTGTGTGATACGAATAGCCACAAAAGCCGATTTCCATCGAATTACTCCTTTATAATAGCAAGATTGTGCATATTTTAATCATATCATGGATAGGCAGGGGCGCCGGGACAAGGTACGATGATGACGTCAGATCTGAACCGATGATGAGGAGGAGACTTTTATGAAACAATGGTGGAAAGAAGCGGTCGTCTATCAGATTTATCCGCGCAGCTTTAACGACTCGAACGGGGACGGAATCGGGGACATCCCGGGCATCACGGAAAAGATGTCCTATTTGGCTGAACTCGGGATCGACGTCATCTGGTTGTCACCGGTGTACGATTCGCCGAACGATGACAACGGCTATGACATCCGCGACTACCGTGCGATTATGGATGAGTTCGGGACGATGGACGATTTCGATGCGATGCTCGAAGAGGCGCACCGTCACGGCATCAAGATCATGATGGACCTCGTCGTCAACCATTCTTCCGATGAGCACCAATGGTTCATGGAGTCTCGGTCTTCGAAAGACAGCCCGTACCGCGACTACTACATTTGGAAAAAAGGCGAGAACGGTCAGCCACCGACGAACTGGGGCGCTTTCTTTGGCGGCAGCGCGTGGGCGTACGATGAAGCGAGCGACGAATATTATCTGCATCTGTTCAGTAAGAAACAGCCCGACTTGAACTGGGAGTCGGAGACGCTGCGCCGCGAAGTGTATGATTTGATGGCTTACTGGCTCGACAAAGGCGTCGACGGTTTCCGGATGGACGTCATCAATATGATCTCGAAAGACCAAAGCTATCCGGACGGGAAGACGCGCGGGACGGGCTACGGAGACGGAACGCCGTTCTTCTTCAACGGGCCGCGCATCCATGAGTTCATGCAAGAGATGAATCGTGAAGTGTTGTCGAAGTACGATACGATCACGGTCGGGGAGATGCCGGGTGTCAGCGTCGACGAGGCGAAGCTATACACCGGTGAAGACCGTGACGAGCTCAACATGGTGTTCCATTTCGAGCACGTCGACGTCGGCAACGGCAGCTTTGGGAAGTGGAATCCGACTGACTGGAAGCTGACGGAGTTGAAGACGATCTTCTCGCGTTGGCAAGAAGGACTCGAGGAAGAGGGCTGGAACAGCCTATATTGGAGCAACCACGACCAACCGCGGGCGATCTCGCGATTCGGCAACGATTCGGATGAGTACCGGGTCGTCTCTGGCAAGATGCTTGCGACACTCCTGCACATGTTGAAAGGGACGCCGTACATTTATCAAGGCGAAGAGTTCGGCATGACGAACGTCGCGTTCGACTCGATCGACAAGTACCGTGACATCGAGACGCTCAACGCGTATCGCGATTACACATCGAACGATTTGTTGACGCACGAGGAAATTTTCCGCGGCATCCACGCCCGCGGACGCGACAATTCGCGGACGCCGGTCCAATGGTCGGCTGACGCGCAAGGTGGATTCACGACCGGTACGCCGTGGATCGATGTCAATCCGAACTACGTCGACGTGAACGCGGAAGCGGCACGTCTTGATCCGAATTCACTCTTCCATTACTACCGTCAGTTGATCGCGCTACGGAAACAGAATCCGGTCGTCGTCTACGGGAAGTATGAGCTGTTGCTCCCTGAAGACGAAGCCGTCTACGCGTTCACGCGGACGCTCGAAGGAGAGACGTGGCTCGTGCTGTGCAACTTCTCTGCTGAAACCCAAGAACGGACGTTGCCGTATGACGTCAAAGACCGTGTCATTGGCAATATGGAGCCGATCGAACCGTTCACGCTTCGTCCGTACGAGGCACAAGTGTACAAACTATGACAAAAAACTCGCCCAAGCGGCGAGTTTTTTTCAAGCGTATAGTATTCTCCAAACCATTCGGGAATAGGAAGAGTAGACTCTGACTTAAAAGGGGGAAACAAGATGAAGACGTTGATTGCGTATACGTCACGATATGGTACGAGCGAGAAAGTCGCCCATCTTTTGGCCGCACGGTTGTCCGGAAACGTCCACGTTCAAAACTTGGTCGATGAGCCAGACGTCGATTGGGCAACGGTCGACCACGTCATCGTCGGGGGATCGATCCGGATGGGGAAAGTCCAAGACGAGCTGACCGACTGGTTGAAGCAAAACGAAGTCCAATTGCTCGAACGTCCGCTCGGATTGTACTTGTGCGCCGGCACGCCGACCGCGGCGGAGCGGCAACGTGAGCTCGAAGGCGCGTACGGGGAACATTTACGAGCACACGCCTACTTCGTCGAAGTCGTCGGCAGCGGCTATGACTTTGAGCGGATGGGCTTCCTCGACAAAGCCATCGTCCGGATGATGGCCAAACAGACGGTCAGTTCGCTCAATTTGGACGAAGCACGGTTGAATGAGCTCGTCGAGTCGGCTCAAGCGTCACTTCGCACCCGATCTGAGAAACCATAAGCGAATAAGTCGTGCGCTTCGACCGGGCTACTCGTGGAGATGAGGACATCTCCACTTTTTTGTTCGCCTTCGATGTGTTTTAGCACGACGTTAGCGAGCTGTCCGCCGATCTTTACAGAGATCGGGGCCGAATTCCGGCACGTGACATCTTCGATTGTGACGTGATCGGTCCGGTTGTCGCCACCGAACAGTTCGATGTCGGCGCGGCTGGAAACGAACCCGCTTGTGGCGATCCGTTTTAATTGAACGTTCCGAGACTTATACTGGACGGCGAGCGCTGGATGTCCTGTATAATCATAGGACGGGTCACCGATGGCCGTAAAGCCATGGATCAATACGTCTTGATACGCCGATATGACGAGGCTACGGGGCGACGACTTGGCGTATAGCTTCGAGCGTACCGGTTCAATCGATAGTAAATTCGTCCCTGAGATGAACCGCGCCGTCTTCGACTCGGGATCGTCGGCCAAGTGGTGTCCGATGTGGCGAAAATTGAAGGACCGGTTATCACGATACGAGACGTGCCCAAAAATATGGACGTCATGGGCGGCCGAGGACGTACCGTGGGCTTTCACCTCGACGCCTCCAAAACAACCTTCCGTCATATTGTTGACGAGCACGACGTGACGCGAACCGTCATCGACCTCGATGCCGTTTGAATTGGAGAAGCCGTGGGCGTGCGTACGTCCGTGCGGGTGATGACAGTAGCAGTTCGTGATGTAGATGGCGTCGCTATGATGCGTCGTGATGCCGTCGTCCCCATAATTTGTCGCTTCGCAGCGGTCGAGCCAGATGTAGCGGCTGCCTTTTTTGGCACGCAACCCGTCCCCGAGGTAATGGTAGTGAGGGGCGGTGATATCGAACGCGTGCAGCCCGGCACCTTTGGCGGTGACGTGATGGACCCAGGCGAATTTGACGTGGGCGAATGTCAACGCGCTCGAAGCCGTGTCTCCACTCGACGTCCGATCGACGTCGCCAAGGCGCTCGACGTTCCAGTCGAGCGTCAGATGGGCGACCTCGATGTGATGGTTCCCATAAAACGGTGTCGCATTTCGCAGCAGCCGGCGATGCTTCGGTGTGCCGTCGGCCAAGCGTAATACCGTGTCCTGCTGTCCCGCACCTTCGAGCACGCAGTTCGAGGGGATCCGGACGCCACGGACGATATAGACACCGGCCGGCACGTGGACGTGGCGGTTCGACCGAAGCGCGAGCCGGAATGCGAGCGTGCAATCCGTCTTGCCGTCCCCGACGGCCCCGTAATCGGTCACGTCGACGTGATGGCGTGTCGTCTGCAGTAAATTCAAATGTTCCGCGTCGAGACGACGCATCCAGACGGGCCGGACGAGATCGTCGACGACCTCGAGCGGGAGTGCACTCGTCACCGGTGTGATTCGTTCCGTCATCGGCAAGTGGGAGCGGTACGACTTCGATTGGTCAGGATAATGGTCGTGTCGCGTCGCTTGATGCCAAGCGAGCGTCTCCGTCAATAGCTCATCTGTCGACCAGGCCGCGTGACGGGCGATGGTGGCAGCGATATGCGTGCGGTCAATTTGATTCATCATATGAGTCTTCCTCCTAACGTTCACTACATGTGATGTACCCGTTTTGAAATTATTTTTAGCAAACCGAAGTATTTAGTAGACAGAAGCATTTATCCATGGTATATTACATATGTGCTTAATTAAGAATAGCTGGAAACATAATTCACAATCGCTTGGGATTATTTTTCATGAAAGATAATCCAACAAGTTTTGTGCTTTTTTTTGGTCAGTTTTTTCTAGTAAGGCACTACTAGAACGCACAGCGTTTATTTCAGGAGGGTTCATTATGAACACAGGTAAAGTAAAATGGTTTAACTCAGAAAAAGGTTACGGCTTCATCGAAATGGAAGGCGGAGACGACGTATTCGTACACTTCTCAGCAATCCAAGGCGACGGCTTCAAGACACTTGAAGAAGGCCAAGCAGTAACTTTCGAAATCACTGACGGAGCTCGTGGCCCACAAGCTTCTAACGTTGAAAAAATCTAATCTTCCTTTCCAAGGAATTTTATAACCTGCTCGCTTCGGCGAGCAGGTTTTTTCGTGTCTTCGTGTTTAATCAAGTGCCGCAAGGGAATGATTATACGAGTGACTATGATAAGGGGGCTTTTTAAATGGATGCTAAAACAACGGCACAACAAATTCTAGATGCAAGCAACGTCGGAACGATGGCCACGGTATATAAAGGGAAGCCGCACAGCCGATACATGACGTTTTTCCATGACGGTCTGACACTCTATACGGCAACCTCGAAAGATACGGATAAAGTCGATGAGTTGAAGAACAATCCGTACACGCACGTCTTGATCGGCTACGACGGGGACGGGGTCGGCGACACGTATCTCGAGATTTTAGGAGAGACGACGGTGTCTGATGACGAGTCGATGAAAGAAAAAGTGTGGAACGAGAAACTCGAGGGCTGGTTCGATGGGCCAGATGATCCAAAACTCGTCATTTTAAAAATCTCACCTCAATCGATGCGTGTGATGAATAAAAAAGGCCAACCGCCACAACAAGTTGATCTTTAAAGCAGTGGAGGCGATGTCTCGAGTAGACATTGCTTTTTTTGGTGCAATTTCCAAAAAGTGACTGACCTGTGACACACATATGAACGAAACGTGAACTATTGTCTCAAGCTATGTGAAAACATGAACATGGGTGATATATTGTGAATGTAATCACATATAAGCCATCATTCAACCATTCAAAAGGAGGAATTATCATGTTCACAAAGTTTTGGCAAAACCACAACATCGCAACCGGCATCTTGACGGTGTTACGGATCTGGCTCGGCTATCAATGGCTCACAGCCGGATGGGGTAAAATCACGGGCGGCTTCGGATCAGGCGGTTACCTTCAAAACGCAGCTTCACTCGCGACGGGAGATCACCCGGCGGTCGCCGGATGGTGGGCAGCTTTCCTTGAAAACTTCGCGATTCCAAACGCAGCACTTTTCGATATCTTAATTCCGTATGGTGAGTTCTTGGTCGGTCTCGGTCTCTTGCTTGGTGCCCTCACACGCAGCGCGGCTTTCTTCGGACTCGTCATGAACATGGCGTTCTTATTGTCAGGGACGGTCAGCACGAACCCGACGATGTTGATCGTATCGGTCTTGATTCTCGTCGCGGGCTACAACGCAGGCAAAATCGGCGTCGATGGTTTGTTCCTCCGCCGCTTCGTCGAAACGAAAATTGCGCATCGTTCACCAAATCGTCAAATAGCCTAACGACTTTCTAACGTTCTCCTGTGACAAACTTCACCTCTATCGGCTACGATGAACGTAGCATCGATTAAAAAGGAGAACGGATATGAACGCAACTCGATTCAAATGGCTCGGTTATACAGAGGGGATGTCATTCCTGCTCTTATTGTTGATCGCAATGCCGCTTAAGTATTTGGCTGGCATGCCGCTAGCCGTCAGCATCGTCGGTGCGGCCCATGGTTTCCTGTTCGTCGCTTACGTGGCGGCAGCGGTTTACATGGCGTGGCGCTTCAACTGGGGCTTCAAAGTGTTAGTCCTCGCGGTCATGGCTTCGGTCATCCCGTTCGGACCGTTCTTGTTAGAGAAACGAGTCCTTCCATCAACAGAGAAGACATCGAACTGAAAAACGTTCGATGTCTTTTTTTCGTTCATTGATGTGTCGGCGCACTTTCGACTTCAGCCAGTACCGTCGCTTTTTCAGCCGCGATATCGTGACGGATGCGATGCATCGCGAACAGCGTGATCGAAAGCAGGCATACCATGCAAATCGCATAAAGTGACGTGACCGACATCCATTCGCTCAATAACCCGAACGACACGAAACCGAGCGGGGTGATCCCCATCGCGAGTGATTCGAGGACGCCCATGACACGACCGAGGTAGCTTGGTTCCGTGTTCGTCTGCAAAAACAGTTGGATGGGAATATTGACGCGGATGATGAAGAAACCGCTCAACAAAGCGAATCCGGTGAGGAAGACGATGGCGGGTGTGACCGAGAAGTCGAAATAGAGCGGGACGGCCGGGCCGATAAAGAGGCAACCCATGACGATAAGCGATGTGCGGACCGTCGCTAGACGATACTTGATCTTAAAGAACGGCAGCGCGTGGGCAAGTGAGGCGACTAAAAATCCGACTGCGAACATACTTTCCAAAAAGCCGAACTGGAGCGGGCTGACCCCGATCTGTTGCAAGGCGGCAATCGGGAATAGGACTTCTGAAGCGACGAAGAAGAAGTTGAGGAACGCCGCAAGAATCGTCAGCGTCCATAGCACGCGTTGGCGTTTCAAATAGCGGAAACCGGAGCGGACGTCGTCCCACGTCGATTGATCGGTGGAAACATGTTCATACGCTTGGAATGTGAGACGTGAGGCGAACAGGGCGGCGATGAGGAACAAGAGGGATGAGCTGAACAAGAACGCTGAAATCGGTAATAGCTTGAACAGCGCCCCGGCTAAAAGTGGCGTGCCAATGCTTGAGACGGAAATGATACTTTGGATGAGCGAATTGGCGCGTTGAAGCCCGTCTTCGTCGAACAGGAGTGGAATCGAACTCGTCAACGTGACCGACAAGAAAGTGGAGACGATAGAAAGCAGACATGTAATAATCAAGAAAGCAGGGACGCCGAACGTCCAAATGAGGCTCGCGGCCCCGGCCAAGAAGAACAATAGCCCGTTGAGCGATTCCATCGTGATGATGACGCGTTTTCGGTTCAATTTGTCGGCATACGCACCGGCAAACGGCGATAATAGAACACGAGGCAACGTCCCGGCCAGTAAGACGAGGGCGAACTGGAGCCCGGAACCGGAAGTCGTCAGCACCGTCAATCCGGCGACGAACGTGAATAGACTGGAAGCGAACAACGACATGAATTTCCCGAGCAACAACACGTACAAGTTCGAGGTAGAAGTAGTCATACATAGTCTCCTTTGCAATTAAGTTCAATGTGATTTAACATTATAATAGACGACAAAGAGAGATTTGTAAACAATAAGTTCAATTAAATTTAACTTTTAAGAGGTGCTCTATGATTGGACAGCGGATTAAGACGTTACGAAAAGAAAAAAAGTTGACGCAAAGTCAACTCGCAGACGGCATCATCACGAAATCGATGCTCAGTATGATTGAGAACGGGAAAGCCGAAACGTCGATGCGCAGTCTGCGCGAGATTGCCAAGCGGTTGGATGTGTCGGTGCAGTCGTTACTTGTCGATCCTCGCGAGGCGGGCTTACAAAAAATCGTCGAAGAGATTGAATATATGCAAGGAAGTCTTAACTCATGGGAAGATGAAGCTGTTCAAAAGGCTCTCTCACCCTACTTAGACTTAGAGATGAACTCGGTATGGCAAGGGAAGGCTTACACATTACTTGCGGACAGTATGTTTTATAGTGGAAATCAACAAAAACTTCTGGAGTTGTATGATCGAGCGATTACGGTGTTCGAACGGGTCGAGGAGAAAGAAGAGCTGATCATGGCTCGCATTAGCCAAGCCTTTTATTTACTCATGTGGAATCGTTTTGACGATGCGATTGAACGCATCGACACGATTGAATTGATTGATTCGAGAAGTATGAAAACGAAAACTCGCGTCGAGTTTAGTATGCTCATGGTGTTTCGAAATATGTTGTATGACGATGATTTGCCAGGTGCGGTTCGTCGTCTCGAAGATACACTTGATTATATGAAACGGACGAAAATATATTATCGCGTCGATGATGTGTACCGCACGATTGCGATTTGTGCGCTTTATTTGAAAGACGAAGCGGTGATTATCGATGCGTTGAAAAAAGCAAAACAATATACTGACTTCACTGGAGACGTGACGATGCAAATTCGTCTAGCGATGACAGAAGCGCTATATGCGATTGAGTATCGGAAAATAGACCTTTTACAACAACAGATTGCTGTCATGGATCAGTTGTTAGAAAGCAATACAGAATTCATCGCGGCATTTGAGATGAGTAAAGGTGTCTATTTTGCCCTGACTGGTGAAGTCGAGACAGGCCGGAAATCATTTTTGAAGCTGTTGGAGCATCACGATCAGTGGGCGAAGCACGGGTTTGTCGATCAAGCGATTTACTTTGAAGGGTTATTAATTGGAACGAGTTATGGATGTGGCGATGAATGGGTCCCGTTGATTGAACGAGAGGTCGAGTTGTTCCCAGAAGGGCGTTTTCGAAGCCATCTGACTTCCATGATAAAAAAAATCAAGGGCTGAATCATCAGCCCTTGAACGTTTGAATGAGCGTGCCTTTCCCGTCCTCGACTTGAATCGAGGCATGGGCACCGTTAATGAGTGTCAGTTGTGGTGGCACGTGCCCGCAGTCGATGTCATAAATGATGGGAACGTTGAGTAGTTCCTGTAGTTCAGCGTAGACGTCTTCTGCCGTATAACCTTGTACCGGTGGTTGGGCATCGCTGCGACCGAACAAGATGCCTGTCGTATGATCAAACCAACCGGCCCACTTCATTTGAAGCAGGGTCCGTTTGAGTGCCGGTACATCCATCTCGGCGTTCTCGAAATACCAAAGAATCGGTTCATCGTTCAAATGAGTCTGTTGGAACTGAGCGACGTCACCGTAAGGCGTCCCAATCGTATGCAAGAGGACGTCGATACAACCGCCGAGCAGACGACCGGTCGCTTCCATCCCACCGAGTGATTTCCATACGGTCGGCTCGGTCAAATGGTAGACGCATGGACTCGGATTACCGTGCTGCCATTCTTTTTGAAATTGCTCTGAAGACAGTTGAATGACGGTCTCGCCGTGTTTCGTCGATAAGACGTCGAGCCAACGCGAACTCGTCGCATCCCACGATTCCCCGCGCAGATCGACAAGGTTCGTCCCGTGAGCCGAGGCGATGCCGGTCTTGAGCGTGTAGACGAATAAAAATAAGCTGACGTCAGAGTAGCCGAGCATCCACTTCGCTGGGAGCGTGTCCCAAGCGATTTTATCGAGTAGCTCGAGCAACAAGACGCCGCCCCATGGCGGGATGATCAAATCGACGTCCTCATCGTGGAACAGTCGCGTCATCTCTTCGGCACGCACTGCGGCCGGCGCCGATTTTGCTTTGTGTTGTGTCCAAACAGACGGTTCAAATTGAAGCGTGAAGCCGTGGCGTGCGAACGTCGTCTCGGCGTCGTGAAGTAAACTATGACGCGCGGCTGGTACTCCGGACGACGGGGCGGTTACGCCGACGTGGCGACCAGTCAACTGTGGATAACGAATCATGAGATCCTCCTGTGGATAAGTGATGGGCAGTGATACGGAAATGAGTTATCCACATGTGGACAATTTATTTTTGTTGCATGCGCGCAGCGTGCTTCATGCCCCAAGCGTTCATCGTCTCGAGTACCGGGATAAGCGTCTTGCCGTACTCGCTCAACTGATAGTCGACGCGCGGCGGGACTTCCGGATAGACGGTACGGATGATGATATCGTGCTCTTCTAAGTCACGCAACTGGGCTGTCAAAATCTTTTGGCTAATGTTCGGGAGCGAGCGTTTCAGTTCACTGAACCGGAGCGTCCCCCCGTTGATGAGCGCGAGTAAAATCGATGGTTTCCATTTACCGGTGATCAGTTCGAGTGCGGTATCGACTTCACAGCTTGAGATCATCGTCATGAGTCTCGCTCCTCTCTAAGTATCCTTTCGGTAACTATACCACCTTTTTGTGCCGTCTTCTGCAAACGGGACACGGCATGTATAGTAAAGAGAGAGGTGAGAAAACATGAAATTAACCAATATCCAACTCGGACCGGTCACGCTCCGGGTCAGTGAATTAGAAAACATGAAACAGTTTTACGAACAAGTCATTGGAATGGACGTACTCGAAGTCGGTATCGACCGCGTCACGCTCGGTGCGCCGAATACGCCGCTCGTCATCTTGCATGAAGTCAAAGGTGTGCGTCCGAACCGAAAGGCGGCCGGCTTGTTCCACATGGCAATCTTGCTGCCGGACCGCGTCGAACTCGGACGCATTCTCCGTCATTTGATCGAGCGACGGATTGAAGTCGGTCAAGGCGACCATTTGGTCAGTGAGGCGTTTTATTTGAACGATCCGGAAGGGAACGGCATCGAGCTGTATGCTGATCGGCCACGTGAGAAGTGGGAATATGAAGCGAACGGTCACGTGAAGATGTCGACCGATCCGGTTGAGTACGAATCGATGCTCGAGGCGGCAGCGGACCGTCCGTTCACAGGTCTTCCTGTCGGGACGACGATGGGACACGTTCACTTTAAAGTACGTTCCCTCGAAGCGGCGAAATTATTCTATCAACATCGACTCGGGTTTACCGTCACGACCGATTCATACCCGGGTGCACTGTTCCTCGCGGCCGACGGGTATCATCATCACATCGGTGCGAACGTCTGGGCCCGTCCGACTGAACCGATGAATGACGAGGCGGGACTTGAAGCATGGACGCTTTTTGTCGACGCTTCGACGAACCACGAACTCGGAGGGACGACGTCGGAATGGTCGCTCACCGACGACGATGGGATTACGGTCAATATAAAAAGCGTGGACTAATGTCCGCGCTTTTTAACGTGCTGAAATTTTCTTTTGACTCGAATCAAACGAGAGGCGAATGCCGCGTTTTTGATACGCTTGTTCGACCCGTTTTGAATTGATGCTGAGCTCAAGATGAGCCAGTTTCAAATGTTCAAGTTCTGGCACCGTGACATCGAGACGGACGAGCTCCATGTTGCGCTCGGCTTTTTTGCGTGTACGTCTCAAGTTACGGGGCACTTCCTCTGACGTCAGTGCTGCGATCGTTTCATTGATCAGTTGTCGTTTATCGCCTTTGACGCTAAGCGCCGTGTAAAGCTTATCGAGCGAACCGAAGCGTTTAATCAACTGTACCGATTGACTTTCGTCAAGGCCGGCTACAGGTGGGATGCCGTCTGAACGGTCTCCCGTCAACGCTTTGACCGCTGAGAGCTGTTTCGGCTTCAATCCTTCGTACAACGCTGCAATCTCCTCAGGACGAATCTCGAGATGTCGCTTGAGTGGGAGCGGGCGGTTGTCTTGGATATCACAACGAGCTTGCATTTGCTGAAGCTCCTGTGTTTGAAGCCATACTGTGATACGTGGGCTCACGAGCTGAAGCAAGTCTTTATCCTTCGTCATGATGACGACAGGCGCGCTGCAGCTGAACTTCCGAGCGATGTGGGCAATCAAATCTTCTCCCTCATAGCCTTCGACTTGATATTGCGGGATTCCGCTCTCTTCAAGCAATTGGCGCATGAGTTCCATTTGAGCCTTCAACTCGGGTGGTGTCTGGCGACGGCGGCGTTTATAGCCAGGATAAAGCTCGCGACGCCACAATGTTTCACGTGAGACGTCCCATACGACGACAAAATGAGACGGACGATGTCTGCGTAGAATCGTCCGGATGAGGCCGGTCATACCGATGACGGCACTCCGATCGTTTTTAGATACCTCGCGTCCTTTTTTCGTTCGGCTCGCGGCGGCACCGTAGTAGGCACTGGCCAGCATGGAGTTTCCGTCAATTAAAAATAGTTTACGTTCCATGCGTAACCTTCTTTCTGTAGTTGTTGGACCGAACATTAATGAACTGTTCGGTGATGTTGTGTCAATGAGTGACACGCACTCAAATTAGCAACATATGTGCAGTATATCACGACAAGCCTTGAAAATATAGCGACAGTTCGAGCGTCAATCGAAAAGCCCTCCCTAATGTTCAAGGGAGGGCGGTCAAAGACACTTAGTCCATTTCGGCTCGAAGCTGATCTTTATGCGCAAGAATCAAGTCGACGAAGACGATGCGGTGATTGTCGATCTCGCGGACGATCAGTTCGTGCTCACCTGGCAGGATGAAGCGTTCGCCGGTGCGTGCATTCGCTTTTTGCGAGAGGACGAAACCACCGATCGTGTCGACGTCATCCTCGATCTCAATGCCGAAGCGCTCTTCGATCTCTTGCGTGAGCACGAGACCAGACAAGCGATAATGGCCTGGATTGACTTCAGTGATCTCGGCTTGTTCGTCCCGGTCGAACTCGTCGCGAATCTCACCGACGATTTCTTCAAGGATGTCTTCGATCGTGAGCAGGCCGGCGGTGCCGCCGTACTCATCGATGACGAGACACATCATCGTCCGTGCGTTCTGCATTTTCACCATCGCTTCTTGGAGCGGTGTGAATTCCGTGACGAGCGGTAACTGATGGATAAACGATTCAAGCGGGGCGTCACTCTTGACGAGTTGGGCAGTGAACACTTGTTTGGCGTTAATAAAACCGAGCACGTCATCGCGGTCACCGTCTCGTGTGACCGGATAGCGCGTATATTGATGCTCTTGGACGGTCGCGATAATCGTCTCGATCGAGTCTTCTTCATCGATCGTCACCATATTCATCCGCGGCACCATCGCATCTTTTGCAACACGTTCATCAAACGAGAAGATATTTTGAACGTAAGCGAGTTCGTTCTCGTTGATTTCGCCACTTCGAAAACTCTCCGTCATGATAATTTTGAGTTCTTCCTCTGAGTGCGCCGTCTCTTGCGCCGTCGTCTTGACACCGAACAAGCGGAGCGTGAGCCGGGCCATACTGTTGAGCACCCGGATAAACGGATACAACAGCTTCGTGAAGAAGTAGAGCGGCCGGGCGACGAGCAGCGTCAATTTCTCGGCTTCATGTACGGCGAGCGTCTTCGGGACGAGTTCGCCGATGACGACGTGTAAAAAGGCGATTAGCAAAAAGGCGATTAAGAACGACAGGAATGTGGAAACCGACGGCGAGACGCTCAAGCGGTCGACGAGCGGTTGAATCATTCCTTCGATTTGATCGGCACCGATCCAACCAAGGCCGAGCGCGGCGAGCGTGATGCCGAACTGCGAGGCGGATAGCGAGTCATCGAGGTTCTCGATTACTTTTTTAGCGACGGACGCTCGTGAGTTTCCTTCTAGCACGAGTTGGTCGAGCCGTGCGCTCCGGACTTTGACGATTGAAAATTCGGCCGCCACGAAAAAGGCGGTCATGAAGATGAGAAAGGCGACGATCAATAAACTGAGTAACATGGGACTGTCCAAAAATTCCCCAAAAAATCGGGGATTCACCTCCATAAGAATAAGTTTGTACGTTTTTCAGGCAAATCCTGAAAACGAATAGTTTGTTTCAGTATAGTAGATTTCCCATAAATATTCAAAAGACAGCCCGAAAGGTTTCATGAAGAGGGGAATGCGGGAACTACAAACCGAGAAGACGAAAGGGGAAACGACATGGCAAACTATCCAGAACTTCAAGGGAAAGTCGCAGTAATCACAGGTAGTTCAAAAGGAATCGGGCGAGCGGTGGCCGAACGCTATGCGAAAGAAGGCGTCAGCGTCGTCTTAAATTATAGAAGCAGTGAAGACGAGATGAAGGAAGTCATCCGCGGCATCGAGGCGGCCGGAGGTAAAGCCGTCGCCGTCCAAGGTGACGTCGCCGAAGAAGGGCTCGCCGAGAAGATGATCGAAAAAGCAGTGTCTGAATTTGGACAGATGGACATTTTCGTCAACAACGCCGGTGTCCAAGTCGAAGCGAAAACGCACGAGATGGAGCTCGACAACTGGAAGAAAATTATCGATACGAACCTGACCGGGACGTTCCTCGGGGTACGGGCCGCACTCAAGTATTTCGTCGAGCATGACTTGAAAGGGAATATCATCAACATGTCCTCGGTACACGAGGTGATCCCGCGACCGGGCTATACGCATTACGCAGCGAGTAAAGGCGGGGTTAAGATGTTCACGAAGTCGGTCGCGCTCGAATATGCGCCGAATCAGATTCGGGTCAACGCCATCGCTCCTGGTGCGATCGACACACCGATCAACGAAGAGACGATGCAAGATCCGGAAGAGAAGACAGGGCTCGAAGCGCTCATCCCGACCCATAAGATTGGGCGGCCGGAACAGATTGCTGCGGTGGCAGCGTGGCTCGCGTCAGACGAATCGTCTTACGTCACGGGCACGACCATCTTTGCTGACGGTGGCTTGTCGCTCTATCCGGCATTCGGCCCAGAAAACAAAGTCCAATAACATAAGGGATGGCTCGCCCGAGGCGAGTCATCCCTTATTGTTTAGCCGCTCATTTGATCTTCCTCGATATATTTCGGCAAGACGATCGTGAACGTCGATCCGAGACCGACACGTGAGTCGACCCGGATCGTCCCGTCATGCCCTTCGACAATCTCTTTACAGATGGCAAGACCGAGTCCGGTGCCACCGATCTTCCGGCTGGCCGAATTGTCGACGCGATAAAACTTGTCGAACAGTTTCGGGAGCGCTGAAGTCGGGATTCCGATGCCAGAGTCCGTGACGGAAATTTCGACGCCGTCCGACTGGTCATTCGTGACGGACACCGCAACTTTTCCGCCGTTCGGTGAATATTTGATCGCGTTATGGAGCAGGTTCGTGAACAGCTGGCTGAGCCGGTTCCGGTCCCCGTACACGAGGATGTCGTTATCACATTCAAACGATAAGTCGTGGTGTTGACTCGCGCCTTGGTGGACGGCAATCGTTTCTGCCAAAATATCGTACAAGCTTTCGGGCTCGTTTTGATACGTTTGTTTGCCTGACTCCATCCGCTGAACGTCGAGTAAGTTGGAGATTAAATCCTCGAGACGGAGCGTCTCTTGATGAATCATCCCTAAATATTGATCGGTCCGTTCAGCCGGCATCGTCCGGTAGCGCATAAGTTCGGTAAACCCGATGATGCTCGTGAGTGGAGTGCGCAATTCATGAGACACCGTCGCGACGAGTTCTGTCTTCAAGCGGTCGACCTCGGTTTCTTGCGTCACGTCCCGGAAGACGAGCATCGTACCATGGCGTGTGCCACGCAAATGAATCTTTTCAGCGTACATTTGGATGAACCGTTCTTCTTGATTCATTGAGAACGTCACGCTCTCTTCCATCGCTTCGCCGTCAAAAGCACGGCGCATGAACGAGAAGAACGAATCTTTTTGATCGACTTGGAGACCGAGTTCTTCAAGGTCGGCATCAAGCCGATACAGGTCCGTCTCGTTTTGCTTTGTGATGGCCTGATTGAACATGACGAAGAGCGCCTGGTTGGCGAGTTTCTCATGCGTCGTATGTTCAACGTAAATGACGGCATCACGGATCGAGTGCAAGAGTCGCGCTGTCTTCTCACGCTCTTCTTCGACTTGATAACGTTGTGACGACAGCGACGACGCCATTTGACGGAACGATTCGGTCAGTTGGCCGACCTCGTTCCGAGTCGATACCAAAACAGGGACGGGTATGACCCGATCGTCGGTGAGCCGTTCGCTATTCGTGATCAACTCTTGCAGTTGACCGGTCAACCGTTGTACGTAAGGCCGAGCCGCAATGAAGAGGACGAGTAGTACCGTGAGTAGCGACAGGAGCCAGAGCACTTGCGCCCATTTCGTATGGGTGGCGAGCTGTTCACGGAGTTGGTTTTCTTCCGCGTTCAAGGCGTTGCGGTATTCGGTGAACACCGTCTCCATGTCGACGATACTCGCGCTCATGTCAGCCGCGCTCTTCGAGTTGATCTTGAATTTCCGATCGGCCTGAGGTTCGGTTTGAGGCGTCACTTTCCCAAGCGTCGGCATTTGCAGGAACGGCTCGGTGACCGTGCCTTCCTGTTTCGCGACGACGTAGCGCTCGAGGCTCGGCATGACGCGTTGTTGATAGGCCGAGAATAACGATCGGGCATCCCCCGCATACGTCTGTTCTTTTTCTGTGACCGCGTTCGTTTCGAACCAGGCGGTCTGTGTTTCAATCAAGACTTGTTTCTCTTTGACGCGGGCAAGCAACTCCTCGTCACCGAGGAGGACGTAACCGCGCATCTCATATTGCATCGACTGCCATGTCTCGAAGAGCTCGGTCGCATTCGTGCGACGTTCGCTGACGTTCTCGAGCGATGAAGTCGTCTCTTCGATTCGATTTTCCGTATATACGTATACGGCGAGTGAGGTGAGGAGGATCAGTCCAATGAATAAATAGAAGACGAATAAAAACTGCCTTCCGATCCGCTCGTCAATCCAAGCTTTCATAGGGACCGTTCCTTCCTGGAACTACATACATTCCGGCTGTGACAATTATTTTACTACGAGTGTCGTTCCCCTATTGTACAGATTTCTGCAGCGATATACCACTTATCGAGATGCAGTAAACACGTTAGCTAATATCTATTGAATAGTAGTAAATGATATGCTATTGTTTAATGAACAGTAGAGGAGGCGAATCGATTGAACCCTCAATTTAAAAAAGGGGTCTTAAACTTGTGTGTACTTGCACTCGTCGAGACGAATGACCGTTACGGTTATGAGCTCGTCCAAGCAATCTCGGCAAGAGTTGCCATCTCGGAAGGGGCGGTCTATCCGCTCCTCAGGCGACTCACGTCGGAAGGCTACTTCACGACGTATTTGAAGGAGTCGGCAGAAGGACCGCCACGGAAGTACTACGCCATCACGGAGCAAGGGAAGATCCATCTAGACGAATTGCGAGCGGAATGGCAATCATTCACGACAGGAGTCAACGAATTGATCAAAAGGGGAGACGACAAATGACAGAAGAGCAGTATTTAACTGAACTCGAACGGTTGCTCATGGGGATCAGCATCATCGATCGGGTCGATATTTTGCGGGACGTTGCGGAATACTTTGCGAGCGGGCGACTCGATGGGAAAAGTGACGAAGCGATGGCCGAGGAGCTCGGGACACCGAACATGCTCGCCTCAGAACTGCTCGTGTCAGTCGATTCGATCGCGGCGGAGCCGATTGCGCCGCCTGCCATCGTCAAGAGCCCAAACGTGGCGTTTCAACACGTCTCGATTCGCGTTCAAAATGCGCACGTGAACGTTGTACCGTCCGCGGACGGCTATGCCTACGCGACACTAGAAGATGAGACCGAACATGGCGTCAAGATGGACATCGTCAACGACACGCTCGAGGTGCGGATCGAGTCGGAACGCCGCTTCGGACTGTCCGACTTGTTCTCGTGGTTCGGGACGAAAACACCGGTGTTGCATGTCGAGTTGCCGCGTCACACGTATGAATCGGTCCGTCTGAACAATCGGCACGGCTCGAGTGACGTCCGTGAGGTGCGAGCTGCTTTGATCGAGGTCGAGAGCGAGAACGGTCGCATCAACGCGAGTGAGGTCTGGGCCACTCACGGGACGTTGCGCTCGTCAAACGGGAACGTCTGCCTGACGATGAGCGCGGGCCAAGACTTTGACGTTCAAACATCGAACGGTCGAGTCGAAGTGAGAGATTCTGTCATTGAACGTCTCACTCTGCAATCGTCAAACGGTCGGCTCGACATCGTCGACGTGGACGGCGCAATCGAGGCGAAATCGTCGAACGGACGTATCGATTGTGTGATCGATGCGATTGAACATCCGCTTCGATTGAAGACGACGAACGGAAAAATCGAACTGCGTCTGAAGCAAGAGCCGAGCGACACCGTAATCCGCGCCAAAACGAGAAACGGCCAACTCGACATATTTGGGCATCGGACGAACGAGCGGACGTTCGGGGACGGATCGCTTGAAGTCAAACTGACGAGCACGAACGGCAGCATCACCGTCGAATAAAGAATAAACGAAAAAACTCGCCGTCGTGGCGAGTCTTTTCGTTAGAGATCATGTACGAGAACGTAGGCGACACGGACCGGTCCGTGGACACCGACGATCAAGTTCATCTCAATATCGGCCGAGTTTGACGGGCCCGAGATGAAGTTGACGCCTTGCGGTGAGGCGAGCTCGCCGTTGCGATCGAGTTCGGCCAGTTGTTTCGCCGCTTGCGTCATCCGGGGCACGAGCACCGATTTCGGGATGATGGCGATGTGATCTTGTGGCAACAAGCTGATCGTCCGCGATTTTCCGGGGGCCGCGTATTGGACGATGGTCGCACTTTCAGCGAGTGCTTGGTCGGCAATCGTGATCCCAACGTCAGCTTTCACGGCAAGGGCGCGGCTGTCATCCGGACGCGCGGCATCCCACCAGTCGAACGACAGGCTCGTTTCGGGTGCCCATTCCTTAATGCGTGCATCGTCCTCGGCGATAATCGTCTTGCCGTCGTATCGTTCGAGGAGAAGACGGAGCGTGTCATCGAGATGAGTCGACTCACATTCGACGACGTCGGTATGAATGCGCGTCGCGACCATACGGAACGTCTCGAGGAGTTCCTCTGTTGAAGCGTCTTTCAACACCTCGTCTTGCGGACGGTGCTTGTATACTCGTTTCGGGGGCGTCAAATCGACGTCGCGTCCGAGTTGTCCCGCGATCCGCTTTAAAAAGTCTTCACGGTTGGTGATCGTTCCTGGATTCATTGTGCATTCCCCCGTTTCTTAAACCAGTCGCGGACCGTCTGTTTGGCCGGCTGCGGCAAGTCTTTCGAGTCGGTCCAAGCCGGTAAGCCTTTGTCGATTTGCCCCGCTGTCGCAAACGGGGACGATGCGAACGGCGCGATCTGTTCGGCCGCCTCGAACAAGAACGGGCTCGATGATGTGACGGCGAAGCCTTTCATGGCGATGCGTTCGACGAACGGCGATTTTTTCTTGTCTTCGACGATGACGCGGCGATGCTCGATCAACAGTTCATGGAGCGGGATTTTGACCGGACACGCTTCCGTACAGGCACCACAAAGACTTGACGCATACGGCAGTTCTTTATAGTTCTCGTAACCGTCGAGCAGCGGGGCGAGCACGGCGCCGATCGGTCCCGGATAAATCGAGCCGTAGGCGTGGCCGCCGATATGACGATACACCGGGCAGACGTTAATACATGCCGCGCAACGGATACATTGGAGCACGGACTGGAACTGAGTCCCGAGAATACCGGACCGCTTGTTGTCGACGATGACGAGATGGAATTCTTCCGGGCCGTCGACTTCACCGACGCTTTTCGTGCCGGCGAACGTCGTGATGTATGACGTGAGCCGTTGACCGACCGCGCTCCGGCACAGCATGTTGACGAGCACTTCGAACTCTTCGTAAGACGGGACGACCCGTTCCATCCCCATGACCGAGATGACGGTGTTCGGGAGTGACGTGACCATCCGGCCGTTACCTTCGTTCGTGACGAGACCGACGGCACCGCTCTCGGCGATGGCGAAGTTACAACCGGTGATGCCGACCTCTGCTTTCAAGAAGTCTTTGCGCAGCTCACGGCGCGCGTAGCGGCCGAGCTCGGTCGGATCGTTCGTCCCGTCGTACCCGTGGGTCGTGAACGTCTTGTGGACGTCGTTCCGGTCCTTATGGAGCGCCGGTGCGACGATGTGCGACGGTGGATCGTTGTCGAGCTGAAGAATCCATTCCCCGAGATCCGATTCGACGACCGTACATCCTTCCTCATGGAGCGCCTCGTTTAACCCGATCTCCTCGGTCACCATCGATTTCGATTTGACGACATGTTTGGCGTCTTTTGCGCGCACGACTTCGCGGATATAGCGGTTCGCTTCCTCCGGCGTCTCGGCGAAGAAGACGTTGCCGCCCCGCTTCGAGATATTCTCACTCAACTGGTGTAAGTAGTAATCGAGATGCTCGAGCACGTGCTGGCGAATCTCTTCCGAATGGTCGCGGAACGCTTCCCAATCCCCGAGTTCCCCGGCCGCGTTCAAACGTCCGTCGCGCAGGCGATTTTGCGCCGAGCTGACGGCTTGGCGCATGAACGGGTTATCGATCCCGTCTTTCCGCCGATCTTGAAACTTCTCATCTAACCGAATCCCCATGCTCATGCTTGTTTCACCCCTTCGTTCAACACTTCCGCGATATGCATCACTTTGATCGGATGCCCTTGTTTATGCAGGCGCCCCCCGATGTTCATCAAACAAGACGCATCAGCGCCGATCAACACGTCGGCCCCTGATTTTAAAATCGACTCGACTTTCTCGTCGACCATCTGTACCGACACGTCCGGCATCTTGACCGAGAACGTCCCGCCGAAGCCGCAACAGTTATGTACCCCTTCGAGTGGGACCATCGTCAACCCATCAACGTTTTTCAACAACTGTCCCGGTGCCGCCTCGATCCCGAGCAGGCGCGTCATATGGCACGAGGCGTGATACGTCGCTTTCGCCGGGAATTTCGCCCCGACGTCTGTCACTTCGAGCACGTCGACGATGAACTGCGTCAGTTCGAACGTCTTCGCCGCATGGGCTTCAGCCCGCTCTTTCCAGACAGGATCGTCTTTGAACAAGTGCGGATAGTCGCGCATCATCATGACACACGAGCCGGACGGTCCGACGATATAGTCGGCGTCCGCTTTCTCGAACGTCTCAATCATGTGTTTGGCAATCTTTTTCGTCTCTTCATGGTAGCCGCTGTTATAGGCCGGTTGACCGCAGCACGTCTGCTCGAACGGGAAGCTGACGTCACAACCGAGATGTTCTAATAGTTCGACCGTCGCTTGTCCTACCGATGGGAATAACGTATCGGAGAGACAAGTGACGAACAACGCCACGTTTGGCATGTCCATTCCTTCTTTCCTGATTTTAGTCAAATTCGAAAACGGTTTCACAGTTATTATTCCATAACAAATGAGCACAAAACAGAAAAATGGAATCATTTTCTCAAAAAAATGTAAAATACTGTCTAATTGAGAACTAAATGATAATGAATACATATTCATGAAGAAACTGCTATAAGACAGTGATTCCCTGATTAATAACAGAAAAACCCTCGTCGGGGACGAGGGTTAAAGTCAAGTATTATAGGAAAAACATTTCCAAAATAAACAATCCCGCGAACAAGTAGATGAGCGGGTGGACCGTCTCTTTGTTCATCGCCTTGAAGATCGGGTAGAGGATGAACCCGAAGGCGATCCCGCGTTCGATACTGCCTGAGAGTGGCATGATGAGGATCGTCATGAATGCCGGGAAGTATTCACTGAAATCTGTCCAATCGATATAGCGGACGTTCGTCAGCATGAGTGCGCCGACGATGATGAGGGCCGGCGCCGTAATGGCGGCAACACCTGAGATCGCACCGATGAGCGGGCTGAAGAACAATGTGAGACCGAACAAGCCGGCGACGACGGCTGTCGTCAGTCCGGTCCGTCCGCCTTGGGCGACACCTGCGGCCGACTCGATGTAGGCCGTCGATGGACTCGTTCCGACGAGTGAGCCCCCCATCGTTGCGAGTGAATCAGCGAACAAGGCCCGGTGCCCGTTCTCGATCGTCCCGTCTTCTTTCAACAAACCGGCTTGCTTGCCGACACCGACGAGCGTTCCCGTCGTGTCGAACAACGTGACGAGGAAGAATGACAATACGGCCCCGAACAAGCCATATTGGATGACGTCAGAGAAAGCGGTGAGCGGGTTGACCATCAACCCTTCCGGTAGCGTCGGCATCGCCGTCACGCCTTCGATTTTCAATAGACCCATGAAGTAGGCCGCGATACCTGTGAGCACCATCCCGATAAGAAGCGAACCTGGGACGTTACGTGAGAACAGAAGCGCCGAGACGATCAGCCCACCGAGGACGAGCAAGACGCTCGGTGACGACAACTCCCCGAGACGGACGAGGTTCGCTTCATCCGCGACGATGAGTCCAGACAGCTTCAAGCCGAGCGAAGCGATGAACAACCCGATACCGGTCGTGATGGCGTGCTTCAATGAAGCGGGGATCGCTTGAATCAGTTTCGTCCGGATCGGTGACAGCGACAAGATCAGGAAGAAGACCGACGAGACGAAGACGACGCCGAGCGCGGCTTCGGGTGCGATCTGTTGTTGCGCGACGAGTGTATAGGCGAAGAAGGCGTTCAAGCCCATCCCAGGTGCGACCGCGATCGGCAGGTTGGCATAGAACGCCATCAATCCGGTTCCGATCAAGATGGCGATGATCGTCGCCGTGAACGCCTGGGCGAACGGAATGCCTGCGTCGGATAAAATCGCCGGGTTGACGACCGAGATGTAGGCCATCGTGACGAACGTCGTGATGCCGGCCATCACTTCTTGTTTAACGTTCGTTCCGTGTTGCTGTAAACGGAATAAGTTCATTAGAAAGACTCCTTATAAGTAGTAATTTCCGAACATTAACTGTCCGGTAAAGTGGAATACACGTTATCAACTTGTTGACTATACGAAATCGAATCGACATCGTCAATGATTTCGAGTTAAAAAACTAAAAAATTTCTCATTTTAGCGTTTAATGTTCGGAATTAGAGATTATTACTAAAGTGCTTGCTCTGAAACGCGTTTCAGAATGTACGGTAGAGTCAAAGGAGGGAAGCCTGATGAATCCGACGACGTGGAAGGCTTGGTGTAGCGGGATCGTCTATGAACTGGTCATCAATCAATTGTACACACCGTTCGGACGCATGTTGTGCGCCCAGTTTCAAGATGAGTTTCTTCATTTATCCGTCGAAGAACGGTTTCGTCTCGCCCAAGCGATTCGGCGACAAGTGATGGCAAGAGATGACAGTCGGTCAGTAGAATGGGTACACTATATGGAAAGACTGACAGATTGAGGTGAGGCGGGATGGCGAACATTCGAGATATCGCGAAACAAGCGGACGTGTCGGTGACGACGGTCTCGCGGGTGATTAATGAACATCCATACGTTTCAAAAGAAAAGGGACAGCGTGTCCATGCGGCGATGGCAGAGCTTGGCTATTTACGGAATCAGCAGGCGCTGACGCTGTCGACTGGGCGCACGCAGCGATTCGTCGTCGTGTTGCCGTATATGGACCATCCGTACTACGGACTGTTCGTCAACGGACTCGCGAAAGCGGCGCTCGTGAAAGGGTATCGTCTCGTCATGTGGCAGACCGAGTACAAGCTTGATCAAGAGCGGCAAGCACTCGACTTACTGAAGCATCGTGAAGTCGATGGGGCAATTCTGTTGTCGCATGCGATGTCGTTCGAAGAATTGGAGACGTACCGTAGTTTCGGCCCGATCTCGGTCGCGACGGTCGGTGCGCCTGAGACGATTTCCTCGGTCCATGTCGACCATTACGCGGCGTTCGTCGCCGGATTGCATGTGTTAACGCAAGCCGGCTATGCGGATATCGGTATCGTCTTATCGCGGCAGTCTAGTCCGAGCTCAATCGCGCGTCAGCGGGCCTACTTCGATGAAGTGGTGTCCGCGCGTGAGCGATGGGTATGGACCGGTTACTTGACGAGTGAAGACGGGATCCGCTTAGCGGCAGAGTTCCTTCAACGAAAAGAGCGTCCCCGCGCGCTCTTTTTGTCGTCCGATTACGTCGCGCTCGGTTTTTTAGGAGAGATGCGCCGGCGTGGTGTCCGCATACCGGAAGACGTCGCCATCCTCGGTTTTGACGGCCACCCAATCAGCCAGGCGTTCGGTTTATCGACGATGCACGCGCCGCATGAAGAAATCGGTCGCGCCTTGTTCGACGTGACGTTCGATGGGATGGACGGCGGTGCGGTTAGGACGCAAAGTCTGACCGTCACGTATCTTTCAGGCACGACACTCTAGGCAACTTCCTCGCTCGCTTTTTGAGAAACGATTAGAATGAAGACAGAAGTCGAGAGGAGGATGTTACATGAAAATCAACGTGACGGAAGAAGCACTCCAATTTTTTAAAGACGAAATGGAAGTCGAGGCGGGACAGACGGTTCGTCTGTTCGCTAAATACGGGGGTTCGACTGATTTGACGCACGGGTTCTCGGTCGGTGTCATCACAGAAGAGATCGATAACGCCGTCGTCGAGACGAACGCAGATGGAATTCGTTTCGTCGTCGCCGAGCAGGACGAATGGTTGTTCCAAGGACAAGACGTCAACGTCGAGATCCGCGGGGATGAAGTCGTGTTCGTCTAAGCTGACTGACATGACAGTTTGTTTACGGATGTGAGACATCCGTTTGACCGCGTCAACCTCGGGGAACAGTCTACGACAAGACTCAGTACCGAAAGGATGAGACAGATGTCAGACAAAGACAAACGTGAACAAGAAGAACAAGAGAAGTTGAACCGGGACCAACCGGATATCTCGCACGAAGAAGATTCAAAAGGGGATCATTCGGACCTCGAAGAGACAGACGAAGACGAACAATCGTGAAGAGCCGAGTCTAGGCTCTTTTTGTTTTGGAATTGAAAGAATGGGGATTGACGGTATAATGGATAAGGGAAAACTACAACAGTGAGGAGAATGCATCATGAGTACAGTACTTGTCTTCGGACATAAAAATCCAGATACGGATACAATCTGTTCGGCGCTCGCTTACGCTGAACTGAAAAAGAAATTAGGCATGGACGCCGAGGCGGTCCGTCTCGGTGAGGTGAACGGGGAGACGCAATACGCGCTCGACCACTTCCGTGTCAAGGCGCCGCGCCTCGTCGAACGTGTATCGGACGAAACGAGCTCGGTCATCTTGGTCGACCATAACGAGTTCCAACAAAGTGCGCCCGACATTGCTGACGTACGCATTTTAGAAGTCGTCGATCACCACCGTATCGCTAACTTCCAAACGGCAGACGCACTCTACTACCGGGCGGAGCCGGTTGGCTGCACGGCGACGATCTTGCTCAAGCTGTACAAAGAACACGGTGTCGAAATCGCGTCTGACATGGCCGGATTGATGCTATCGGCGATCATCTCGGACTCGCTCTTGTTCAAGTCACCGACATGCACGGACGAGGATGTCAAAGCAGCGAAAGAACTTGCAGACATCGCCGGAACTGACGTCGAGGCGTACGGTCTCGAAATGTTGAAAGCAGGAGCCGACTTGAGCCAGAAGACGGTGCCTGAACTCATCTCGCTCGACGCGAAAGAGTTCGCGATGGGCGACTACCGCATCGAGATCGCCCAAGTGAACACGGTTGACGCGAACGACGTGTTGAGCCGTAAAAGTGAAGTCGAGGCGGCGATGGCTAAGACGATTGCTGACAAACAGCTCGACTTGTTCGTCTTCGCGATCACGAACATCTTGACGAACGATTCAGAAGCACTCGTTGTCGGTGCGAAGCATGATTTGTTCGAACAAGCGTTCAACGTCGAACTGTTAGACGGCCTGGCGACACTTCCTGGCGTCGTATCACGTAAAAAACAAATCGTTCCTGTGTTGACAGCAGCGGCGACGAACTAAGAAATAGGAAGAGGCTGGGACATAACTCAGTAGATTTATAAGAAAGAGGCCACCGGGAGCGACTTGTTCGCTCCCGGTGGCCTCTTCTCATTTTTATGG